>JAZOBZ010000022.1:0-53481 GCA_045596245.1 Alistipes sp.
ATGCGGTGGTTGAAATTCTGCAAAAAGTGGGCATGGCAGATGCCAAGTTCAAGATTGCCGTAACACCTTGCACTCCGACCTCTTCGGGTGCAGATACGGTCGATTTTCTCTTCTCGGCAAACGCTTCGGTTGAGGCTCGACCAATCGAGAAGATTGCTTCGGGCGGAGAGTTGTCGCGTGTGATGTTGGCACTAAAAACCATCCTCGCACGACACCTTGCACTGCCAACAATCATCTTCGATGAGATTGACACGGGCATTTCAGGTCGCACTGCTAACGATGTGGGCGATATTATCAGCAGCCTTGCCGAGTCGATGCAGGTTATCGACATCACCCACTCGCCACAGGTGGCATCGAAGGGCTCTCGCCACTTCCTTGTATATAAGGAGCAGAGCCGTACCCATATTCGACCTCTCTCCAACGAGGAGCGCGTGGAGGAGATTGCCAAAATGCTCTCTGGTGACACTATCACAGATGCTGCATTGGCGCAAG
The DNA here is from genome assembly GCA_045596245.1 of Alistipes sp. Taxonomy (GTDB): domain Bacteria; phylum Bacteroidota; class Bacteroidia; order Bacteroidales; family Rikenellaceae; genus Alistipes. The sequence goes on from JAZOBZ010000022.1 coordinate 493, forward strand.
CAAAGCACCTATTATCACTCTAAAATAGATTGATTATTATCTTTTAATTTTGCATTCTGCATTTTGAATTTTGCATTGTGAAACACTTGGCTCAAATAATGGTTCTCATTGTGGTTGTACTCCTCGTTTCGTGCAACAACAATGAGATTCTGCGCCAAACCGAGCCGATATACACTCCTCGCTACGCCGAAGGCTTTTCGATAGAGCGCGACAAGGCAAGTGGTGAGGTGCTGTTGTGCGTCAAAAACCCTTGGCAGGGAGCAGAGAATATCTGCTACTACTATCCGATAGATACACTTGCGCCGGCACAGCGAATTATCACAATGTCATCGAGCTATGCTGCCATGCTCGATGCGGTAGGGTGTTCCGACCGCATTGTGGGATTGTCGGGGTGTCGATTTGTATATAATTCGGACCTCTGCAAAAAGATTGCAGAGGGTAAAATTGGCGAAGTTGGCTACGACTCCAATTTCGATTTCGAGAAGATTCATTCGCTACGAGTAGATGCAGTATTGCTTTATGGCGTGTCGGGCGAAGCGAAGATGATAACCAATAAACTCGATGAACTTCGTACACCTTATATATATATAGGCGAGTATCTCGAAAACAACCCTCTCGGCAAGGCGGAGTGGGTGGTAGCACTCGCCTATCTGTGTGGTGTTGGGGAGCAGGGCAAAGAGTTTTTCAAAGGGGTTGAGGAGCGATACAACGCTCTCCGCAACCAAAAGCACTGCTCGGCATATCGCCCTTGTGTAATGCTTAACCTGCCCTATCGCGACAGTTGGTTTATGCCACCTCGCAACAGTTATATGGTGCAACTTATCGAGGATGCAGGAGGAACTTACATATTAACGGAAAACGGAAAACGGAAAACGGAAAACGGAAATCTCTCAACTCAATCCACTCCGATTTCGTTGGAGGAGGCGTTGGTGTTGGCGATGAAGGCGGATTTCTGGATAAATCTCGGACAGATATCCTCGAAGGAGGAGTTGTGTGCCGTAGCACCTCGCTTTGCAGAGGTTGATGCTGTGAAGTTTGGTCGCATATACAACAACACCAAACGAACAAACGAGAGTCGTGGCAGCGACTTCTGGGAGTCGGGTTGTGTTCGCCCGGACCTGATACTTGCAGACCTTGTAAAAATTCTGCACTACGAAGCCCCAACAGACTCACTATACTACTATAAAAAACTACAATAATGAGAGGTCGCACCACCATACTTTTCACCCTGCTTGCCGTACTCTGTGCGGTGCTCTTTGTGGTGGATATTGCTGTGGGCTCGGTGGCGATACCTCTCTCGGAGGTGGTGTCGGCTCTATTTGGCAATGGCTCTGCGGAGGTGCGCAGTATTATTATAGATATTCGTCTTGTGCGAGCAGTCGTTGCAGTTTTGGCAGGTGCGGCACTCTCGGTCAGCGGTTTGGAGATGCAGGTACTGTTCCGCAACCCGTTGGCAGGACCTTATGTACTCGGCGTTTCGGCAGGCGCAAGTTTCGGAGTTGCTCTCTTTTTGTTGGGTGCGCCAATTCTCGGCATTGTAATATCGCCAACACTTCAATCTATCGGCACGGCAGGTGCAGCGTGGATTGGTGCTGCCGTGGTACTGATGATGGTTGTTGCACTCTCGCGCCGCATCAAAGATATTATGGTGATTCTTATCCTCGGTATGATGCTCTCCTCGGGTGTGGGTGCTGTGGTCGAGATAATGCAATATCTCAGCAACGAAGCCTCGCTCAAATCCTATGTCGTATGGACTATGGGCTCGTTGGGCGATGTTACCGCCACACAACTCGCTCTCCTTGCTCCGATTGTCGTTGCAGGCTTGGCAATGGCGGTGGCTACCATCAAGCCGATGAATATGCTCCTTGCCGGTGAGCGATATGCCGCTTCGATGGGTTTGAATATCTCTCGTTCACGAACACTTATCCTCACCTCGACAACCCTCTTGGCTGGAACAATTACGGCATTTTGTGGTCCTGTCGGCTTTGTCGGTATCGCCGTACCGCACATTGCCCGAATGTTGTTCCGTTCGGCAGACCACCGCACGCTCCTTCCGGCGACAATTTTGTCGGGCATAGTGATGATGCTTGTGGGGGATATTTTGGCCAAATATTTTGTATTGCCAATAAATACCATCACTGCACTGATGGGTATTCCGATTGTTGTATATATAGTAACACGCCGCCGATGATACGCCTCGAAAACATATCACTATCGTATGGCTCTCGCACCATTTTGCGAGATGTTTCGTTGCACCTACACGCAGGCGAGTTGTGCGCACTTGTTGGTCGTAACGGAGCAGGCAAAAGTACCTTGTTGCGGGCCTTGACCTCAAACAATAGCACTGTCATCAACGGCTCTCGCCTTGGCGAGATGTCGGCAGAGCAGTTGGCTCAGAGCGTTGCAATAGTTACAACCGAGCGTATCCGCATCGAAAATCTCCTGGTCGAAGATTTGGTCGCTATGGGGCGTGCGCCATATACCAATTGGGTGGGACATCTGCAAGATGTGGACCGTGAGATTGTCGGCAAAGCAATCGAGGTAGTTGGCATGGCTGATTTTGTGGGGCGTGACACCTCATCTTTGTCCGATGGAGAGTTACAGCGCGTAATGATTGCCCGAGCCATAGCGCAGCAGACACCCATAATTTTGCTCGATGAGCCTACCGCATTCCTCGATATCCCGACACGCTTTGAGGTTTGTCGTCTGCTTGCCGACTTGGCGCATAAAGAGAGTAAATGTATCCTCTTCTCTACGCACGATGTCGATGCGGCGTTACCTGTTTGCGACTCCTTCGCAATCATCGAGAATGGGGGGTTAAGCAAACTTCCAAGCAAAGATGCCGCCTCCGAAATTGAGAGACTTTTTAAGAGGTAGTTTCAAATTTTTCTTAACTTTGTATCGAATACATACTAATACCTATTAACTATGAAGAGAATCTTTACTTTCGCAATTATGCTGGTTGCCTTCGTAACCGCATTTGCGGCACAACCGCGCCCAGAGTATCCACGCCCACAATTCGAGCGTAGTGAATGGATAAATCTCAATGGCGAGTGGACCTACGAATTGGACCTTGTAAACACAGGTTTTGACCGTAAATTATTCAACAGCGAAGGTTTTGCTGAAAAGATTATCGTGCCTTTCTGCCCTGAAAGCAAACTTTCGGGTGTTGAGCACAAGGATATCATCACCGGCATCTGGTACCACCGTACCATTCAGGCTCCTGCCGCTTGGAGTGGCAAGAAGATTATGCTCCACTTTGGCGCAGTGTATTATGAGGCAGAGGTATATGTAGATGGTATCTTCGTTGGTCGCCACTTTGGAGGCTCTTCGCCTTTTGCCATCGATGTAACAGAGCATCTCGCTGATGGTAAGGCTCACAACCTTGTAGTTCGCGCCAATAGCGACCTCCGTACCCGTACTCAGGGTTCGGGCAAGCAATCGTTGCGCAGTTATTCGTATGGTTGTGTATATACTCGTACAACGGGTATCTGGCAGACTGTTTGGTTGGAGGCAACAGATGACTACTCGCTTGATTATGTGCAGGTTATTACCGATATCGACAATCATCAGGTTATCATAACACCTCGTTACTATGCCACTACCGCATCAAACACCCTTACCATCAATATCAAAGATGGTGCAAAGGTGGTAGCAAAGAAGCAGGTGGCACAGGTTGAGGGTATGCCTATCGTTATTTCGTTTAAGAAGTACCAAACCTGGTCGCCGGAAAACCCTAAACTCTACGATGTAGAGTATATCATCAGCGATAAAGAGGGCAAGGTCCTCGACCGTATCTCTTCGTACCTCGGTATGCGCAAGGTGCATATTGATGGTAATAAGGTTTATCTCAACAACCAGCCATACTACCAGCGTTTGGTGCTCGACCAAGGTTACTATCCTGACGGTATCTGGACTGCGCCAAGCGATGAGGCTTTGCGTCACGATATCGAGATGTCGATGGCAGTCGGTTTCAATGGCGCACGCTTGCACCAAAAGGTGTTCGAGGAGCGTTTCCTCTACTGGGCGGACAAACTCGGTTACCTCGTATGGGGTGAGTATGCAAGCTGGGGCGTAGAGGTCGGTTCGCCAATAACTGCTCGCAACTACCTCTCGGAGTGGCAGAACATAATCGTTCGTGACCGCAACCACCCTTCGATTGTCACTTGGACACCACTGAATGAGGCTTGGACTCCTGATACCGTACAATACCCTCGTTTTGTGGAAGATATCTATGACCTTACACACTTGGTGGACCCAACCCGCCCTGTAAACACTGTGAGTGGCGGTATTATCACCAACGAGTACGACATCTGTGCAATGCACAACTACGAGCAGGATGGCGAGAAACTCAAAGCAAAGGTATACAACCCTGAGACGGGAGCATTCTACCACTACTCCGCAAAACATATCCCTAAGTCTAATAGGTCTAGCGGAAATCCTACAACAGGAGATTTGGCAACCAAAGCACCATTCGCGCAGGCTGTATATGACGGCAAACGCCCTTACTTCCTCGATGAGTTCGGCGGTATCAAGTGTCTTGAAGCTAATCCTAAGAAGGATACCGACCGTACCAGCTCGTGGGGCTATGGCAAATCGGCTCTTACAAAAGAGGACTTCTACAAGCGTTTGGAATCGCAGGTTGATGCGTTGCTCTCAATTAGTGATAAGGTTTGGGGCTACTGCTACACCCAGCTTACCGATGTTGAGCAAGAGGAGAATGGTATCTACCTCTACGACCGCACGCCAAAGTACGATACTGCTCGTTTGAAGGCAATCTTTGGCAAAAACCCAACAAAATAATTGACAGTTGATAATTGACAATTGACAATTATAGGTAAATGCGATGAGTTTGTCATCGCATTTATTTTTTTGTATAGTTAGAGAAATGCGGGGCTGCGATTATGATAATTGCTGATTTACAGATAAATAATAGAGAAAAAAGTATCTTTTTTGAAAAATTTTTCAATTATCAATTGTCAATTATCAATTTTTTTATACCTTTGCACCGCTAAATACCCTCGTAGGGTTATAGCGGTAAGGCCCGTTCGTCTATCGGCTAGGACGCAAGATTTTCATTCTTGAAAGACGAGTTCGACTCTCGTACGGGCTACAAACGACGGGGAGGGCGCTATATATGTGCCTGACCTTCGGGCAAACAAAAACATTTTAGGAGAGGGCTTTAAGCCTATCCGACAACGGCCAAGGCCGAGTAAAAGAGCAGGAGAGAGAGGGTGGGCTCTATAAATACTCTCTAAAATAAGTGAAGTAAAAAATTAAAGAGTAATAAAAACAGAAAACTATGGCAAATCACAAGTCATCAGAGAAGAGAATTCGTCAGACAGCAACCAAGCGTGCGCACAACCGTCTTTATCACAAGACTACTCGTAACGCTATCAAGGCTCTCCGCAACACTACTGAGAAGGGTGCTGCTGAGGCGTTGCTTCCAAAGGTTACAGCTATGCTCGATAAGTTGGCTAAGACCAACATTATCCACAAGAACAAGGCTGCTAACCTCAAAAGTGCGGCTCAGTTGCATGTAAACGCTCTCTAATCAGAGCAAAGTGCAACCGTTACAAGCAGACTATCCTTTATTAGGTGGTCTGCTTTTGTTTTATCACCCGCTTTTTCTATTAACAAAACCTAAAAAAATAGAGATAATTATGAGAAAATTTTTAATCGCAGCCGTACTATGTGTTATGGCGCTCGACTGCTTTGCAGAGGTTAAGTTCCCAAAGGGACGCGATGTTGAATTTGGCTTACAGGCTCATCGCGGTATTTCAGCACGCTACCCCGAAAACTCTATTGTTGCCTTCAAGGAGGCGGGTAAAGTTCCATACTACTTTGGTATGGAGACCGATGTACAGATGACATCTGACGGTGTTTTGGTATGTATGCACGACAATACCATCGATCGCACCACAAATGGCACAGGCAAAGTTTCCGACTATACTTGGGCAGAGTTGAGCAAACTACGCCTCGATGGTGGCTATGGTTGGAATGACAAGTATGCAGGCAAGTTGCGTGTTCCAACATTTGAGCAGTATCTGAAAATATGCAAGAAGGCAAACCTTGTGCCCTATGTTGAGTTGAAACTCCTTACTTCCGAAGGTATTAAAAAGACAATTAAGATGCTCCACGATATGGGCTTCGAGGGCAAGTATGTGCTTTCCTCGTTCAAATGGAAGTATCTCAAAGAGGCAGCAAAATACTCAGATGCACCTCTCGAATTTATGGCTGGTTCTAAGAAATGGACTGACGAGAACCTTCAATCGTTGAAGAAGATTAAGAATGCGGTAATACGACCTGCGGCAAAGTTCGTTACAAAGGAGTTTGTCGATAAGTGCCACTCGATGGGATTTGTTGTTGAGTGCTACGGCATCAAGGTTGGCGATGCAAAGACAGTTGCAAAACTTCGTAAGTTGGGCGTCAAGGGCGGCACTTGCAACGACTGGAAAGGTTTGAATCTCGACTAATAGCGATTTTATTATAGTGGTAGAGAGTGTATTCTTATGCGGATACACTCTTTTTTTGTGAAATAATATACAACCCCAATATCGTAATCAGAGCATTCACTAATAACAGCTCAAATCCAAATTGATAGCCACAGAACCACCTCTCTGAATTGTGGTCGAGGACAAAAGAGAGGAGTGGGGCGGAGAGTGCTACAACGGGAACAAGGCGGTCGCAAACCTCGCGTTTCGAGAAAAAGCCAAAGGTAAACATTCCGAGTAGTGGTCCAAAGGTGTAGCACGACATCTTAAAATAGAGGTTAATGGAACTACTATCGCCCCACGCTTTGAAGGCGATTATTACCAGCACCATAACCGCGGTCATCGCAAGATGTACGATGTGGTTGATTTTTGAGAATCTCTCCTCGCTAAACCGCTGGCGACCATGTAGAATATCGACCATAAAAGAGGTTGTAAGGGCGGTAAGCGAACCTCCTATCGAGGAGAAGGAGGAGGCCACAACGCCTAAAACAAGGAGGGAACTCATAATTGTTGGCATTCCCTCTTGTGAAGCGATAAAGGCAAAAATCTCATCACCAGCAACACCCGAAATAGAATTACTATCCAGATAGAGGAAGAAGAGCGCTCCCAAAATCAAAAATAGGGCAATCACCACAACCTGTAAAAGCGAAGATAGGACCATATTGCGTTGTGCCGAGCGCAGGGAGTCGCTACTCAATACGCGCTGCATAAGGTCTTGGTCAAGACCGGTTGTGGCAATAACAATAAAGATGCCCGAAACGAAGAGTTTGAGAAAGTGGCGACTATTGTTGATATCGTCAAAAAATAGCGTTTTCGTAACTCCTCTCTCCGAACTCAGTCGAAAGGCCTCAATAAAGGATAAATCGAGGGCACGAAGCACAAAAATCATAGACATTACCACACAGGCAACCATGCAGAATGTCTTAATTAAATCGGCCCAGATGACAGATGATAACCCACCACGATGGGTGTAGAGCCAAGCCAATAGCATAAATGCCATTGTTGTAGCCCAGAATGGAACGCCAAGTGGTGAGCCGAGAAGTTGCTGCAACACTAAGCAGACAACAAAGACCTTCAATGCAGCCCCTAAAATCTTCGCAACGAGGAAGAGCCATGCGCCTGTGGCGTGGCTGACTGTGCCAAAGCGATTGCTGAGATATTCGTAGAGGGATATTACATTATGTTGATAGTATAGAGGAATTAACCAATATGCTATTATGACATACGCAACGACAAATCCCAACCCCATCTGTAAATATGAGAAGGCGTCTTCTCCCACCGAGCCGGGTAGTGAGATGAATGTTATGCCCGTGATGGCGGCACCAACCATTGCCAATGTAACCAACCAACGAGGGTGCTTTTGGGGCGTTGTCGAATGGTTTGTGCTACCCGAAAAGCGCGATATCACGAAGAGCAACGCAATGTAGGCAACGACAATAGCAAGGGTTAGAAAGGTTGTCATCGAATATCGTTTTTACAACTTTTTATAACTTGTCGAGCACTCGGCGAATAATCTCCACGCTCTCGCGAATCTCGTCATCGGAGATGACAAGTGGTGGCGAGATACGGAATGCGGTTGCGCAGTAGAGGAACCAATCGCTCAAAATACCCTCCTCTTTGAAGAGCTCCATTGTACGGAATAGTCGCTCCTCCGAGCCGAGTTCCACAGCCAACAACAATCCGCTGCGGCGAATCTCAACTACGGCAGGGTGATTCTCCAATAACTCCTCGTATAAGGCACCTTTGCGTTCTACATCGGCTACAACATTGTACTTTTTGAGGTAGCGGAAAGCCGCCAAACCGGCAGCACAACATACGGGGTGTCCGCCAAAGGTTGTGATGTGTCCGAGTGTGGGATTATCCTGCAACGAATCCATAATCTCTTTCGATGAAACGAACGCTCCAAGTGGCATACCACCGCCAAATGCCTTTGCAAGGCAGACGATGTCGGGCGTTACACCATATTTCTGGCAGGCGAACATCTCTCCCGTACGACCCATTCCGGTCTGAATCTCATCGAAGATAAGCAGTGCGCCAACCTCGCTGCATCGCTTGCGCAACGCTTGGAGATAGCCCTCCTTTGGTGGTCGCACACCCGCCTCGCCCTGCACCGGCTCACACAACACACAAGCGGTCTTTTCGGTTATCTGTTGCAGGTCGTCAAACGAGTTGAAATCCAATGCCTTGCAGTCGGGCAATAGTGGGCGGAAGGCATTTTTCCACTCCTCGCCTTCGGGCTCTCCCATCATACTCATCGCTCCGTGCGTTGAGCCGTGATAGGCGCGGCGCATCGAAATCATCTCGGTACGATGGGTATATCTCTTTGCCAACTTCAACGCCCCCTCGACAGCCTCGGCTCCCGGATTGAGGAAATAGACACTCTCCAACGGTGTAGGCAACGCCTCGGCAATCTCTACGGCATACTCGACCTGTGGTCGCTCGACCATCTCGCCATAGACCATAATGTGCATATAGCGCTCGGCTTGATTTTTTACAGCTTCGACAACATCACGATTGGCGTGTCCGACATTGCTTACCGAGACACCCGACACGAGGTCGAAGTAGCGCTTCCCTTCGGGCGTATAGAAGAAAACTCCTTCGGCTCGCTCGACTCCCACCAACATTGGTGACGGCGAAGTTTGTGCCACATTTGCGAGAAATTGACGGCGAAGAATCTGTGCGTTTGACATAGTACTAAAATTTATTCGGCGCACAAAGTTACAAATTATAAAATATATAACCCTTTTTGTTGTTTTAAATTTTTGAAAAACAATTAAAAAGAGTAACTTTGCAAAGATAAAAAACAGGCTCAAATGAGAATACTTTTGCATATTTTCTCAATCTTCGTTGGAGTGTTTGCTCTGTCGGCTCAGACAGCCGATGTAATACGCGAGATGATTTGCAAAAATCCAAACTTTGCTGAGCCTATAATATCTCCATACGATGAAAGCAGTATCGGAAGGTTCTCTTCGCCCCCAAAGGGCTACAAGCCTTTCTACTTCTCGGCAACTATTCGCCATGGCTCACGATACGAACTACAAGACTCCACCTATATACGCCCTACCGAGGTGTATAATCGTGCTGCTGAACTCGGCATATTGACACCTCTTGGCGAGGAGGTAAGACAGCTCTTAATACAAGCAACGGCCAAACAGATTGGGCAGTTGGGGGAACTCTCTCCATTGGGACAAAAGCAGATGCGCGACCTCGGTCGTAGAGCTTACAATAACTTCAAATCTATATTTGAGAGTGGAAACACCGAAGGGAGGTCGAGCGATATGACTCGTTGCATTCTCTCGATGAATGCATTTGTCGATGGCTTGAAGGAGAACAACCGAAACCTCAGCGTAGAGATATATGCACGCGACAGCGATGTCTATATCTTGCGACCAATGTCTAAGGTTCCACCCGTTCCTGCGATATTGAAAGAGTTGTGGGAGAGAGAGGGCAGACGAGGTGGTGCTTGGCGAGAGAAAATTGTGGAGTGGAGCAGTAAGCAAGATGTCTCGACAATGTTGTCGAAGGTGGTAACGCGCCCCGAACTTCTAACCAAGAGTTGTGGTGCGCATAGCGACTTCCTATTTGCCTATAATACCCACCATCTACTACTTTATGCCCAAAATTTCGAGGCGGGCGATAGTGAGATATTGACACGCCTATTTACGCCGGAGGAGCAGTATATCTTCTATCTCTACGAGAGTGTAAAATGGTTGTGGTGGAGTGGAGGATGGGGTAATCCTATGATTGAAAGTTACTCCGCCTATGTCAGACCGCTGGTGGAGGATGTTCTAAACAAGGCACAAGATGCCATAGATGGAAAAAATCCGAATGTGGCAGACCTTCGCTTTACGCACGACACATACCTTCTGCCACTGCTCACAGTTTTCGGATACGAAAATTGTTCAATACAATATAGCGACAACTGGGAGCATGCCTCTATATCGGCACCTCTGAGCGAAATAATGCCTATGGCTGCAAATTTGCAACTTATACTCTATCGCAACAAGAGAGGCGATGTATTGGTTCGTTCGTTGTTGAATGAGCGCGATGTAACATTGCCTATTGAGTGCGATACAGCACCATTTTACCCTTTGAAAGAACTTTGCAGCATTGCAGAGAGGAACATCAAAAGGTTAGAACAGACTCGGGATAAGTTTTTGTTAGAATATCAACGCTAAAAGATTATGGCAGTAGAGAATAGTTCATCGGAGTATATTTTGCAGGTAGTAGCATTACAGCGCGACTACTTCCGCAGTGGTGCAACCCTTGATGTGAAGTTTCGTAAGGAGATGTTACAGCGTCTGCTTGATGCTCTGCATAAGTGGGAGAAGCCTCTTACGGAGGCGTTATGGCACGACCTCCACAAATCATACGAGGAGGCCTATATGACCGAGATAAGTATCCTCTACGGCGAGATTAAAAACCATCTCAAACACCTCTCCTCGTGGGCTTCGCCGAAGGGTGTGGCTAATCCGTTGAAGATGTTTCCTTCGCGCTCGAAGGTGTTGAGTGAGCCGTTGGGCAACACTCTTATTATTGCCCCTTGGAACTACCCAGTACAACTTTTATTGAATCCGCTTGTCGGAGCAATATCGGCAGGCTGTACTGCCATTCTGAAACCATCGCCCTATGTGCCGCATGTGGCGCAGGTGTTGGAACAGATGATTGATGATACCTTCGATGATAGCTATATCGCTATCGTGCAGGGCAATCGCGATGTCAATCGCACCCTCTTAGCGGAGCGATTTGACCTTATTTTCTTTACGGGTAGTCCCGTTCTTGGTCGTCAGGTGATGGAGGCAGCTGCGAAAAATCTCACCCCCGTAGTTCTCGAACTCGGAGGAAAGAGTCCGTGTATCGTGGATAAGGAGGCTGATGTTAAGGTGGCGGCGAAGCGTATCGCGTGGGGTAAGTCGTTAAATGCAGGTCAAACCTGTATAGCTCCCGACTATCTGCTCATTCATCAGGATATAAAAGAGGTATTTGTCGAGGAGTTGCGCAAGGCATTCCGTTCGTTGCTTGGTCGCAAACCACAAAAGACAAAATACTTTGTCCGCATCGTATCGGACAAGGCATTTGACCGCTTGGTGGGTTATCTTGACAACGGAGTAATCCGTTTTGGAGGTGGTTGCGACAGGGAGGAGCGATTTATCGAGCCTACACTCTTGGATAATGTTTCGCCTTTGGCGCCTGTGATGCAGGAGGAGATTTTCGGACCTATATTTCCGCTTTTGACCTTTGCCGAGACGGAGGAGGCGGTGAAGTTTGTCGCCGAGCGCGAAAAACCGCTTGCGTTGTACTACTTCGGCTCGACCGATAAGGGCGAGGAGGTTCTGCATCGCACATCTTCGGGTGGTGCGTGTCTGAACGATGTTATTATGCATATTGCTAACGAGAATGTTCCGTTTGGCGGTGTCGGCAATTCGGGTATGGCGGCTTACCATGGCGAGGAGAGTTTCAAAGTCTTTTCGCATCGTAAGGCAGTGGTTACGACAACTACACGCATAGATGTTCCGTTCCGATATATGCCGTACAGATTATTTTCGCTGATAAAAAAATTGATGTAATAACCAAAACTGACTTAAATATATGATATTAATTGCAGATGGCGGAGCAACAAAGTGCGATTGGGCATTTGTTGAGGGCGGTGAAATTGTCGAGCGATTGAAGATGTCGGGAATAAATCCATTCTCGGTATCCGAGGAGCACATACGCGAAACTTTGAAGAGAGAGTTTATGCCTACGGCTTCGCGTTATAATATATCGCATATATGGTTCTACGGCTCCGGTTGTGGCTTTGGTGGGGAGATTGTACATCGTATTCTTGCCGAGTTTTTTCCGACAACCGAGATAGTTGTCGGTTCCGACTTGGAGGGTGCATCAAAGGCGTGTTGCCCCGATGGTACGGGTATTGTCTGCATTCTCGGCACGGGCGTAGGCTCAATGCAGATTGAAGGTGGAGTATGCACCAAGAGAATACCCGGTTTGGGTTATATTCTTGGTGATGAGGGTAGTGGTACAGTTATGGGACGAATGCTTCTGGCAGATGTTTTCGACAATCAACTACCGCCTCATCTCGAAAAACTCTTCCACGAGGAGTACAATATCTCCATCAACGAGGTACTCGACTGCACCTATCATCAGCCTGCACCAAATCGCTTTTTTGGAAGATTCACTCCGTTTCTATCGAAGCATATAAATGAGGAGTATTGCCGTGGTATTGTGCGTTATAATTTTGAGCAGTTTACAAAACGAAATCTAAGCAAATACGATGTAGAGCGTCTGTCGGTCAATTTTGTAGGCTCTGTGGCAGCCGTATTCGAGGATATTTTGACCGAAGTGTTGGAAGAGTATGGAATGAAAAAGGGTGTTATCGTGCGCTCTCCAATAGAGCATTTGGTAAAGAATCTGACCGCTGAAACGAAGAAATAACATAATTACAAACTAAAAAAACATTATGAAGAGGCTTTTATTTACGCTTGTGGCGTGCGCCTTTTGTGCTTGTCAAAAGGGAAATGTTGTTCTTGATAACGGCTCGTTGCGCCTTGAATTTGACCGCGCAACAGCAAATCTTATCTCGATGACAGACCTCGAAACAGGATACGAATATCTTGACTCTTCGGTTGCCCCAAAAACCTTGTGGGAACTTGTACCAATGGAAGATGGGTACGAATTTGCTCTCCCGACCGAGGTTTCGGTTTGTGGTTGGACCAAGCATAAGGCGGTCTTGAAGTGGCGTCAGGCGAAGGGAGAGGGTGTTGAGATTACTGCCACCATCTCTCTCGACAAGGAGAGGCCTCTCTCCTATTGGGATATCGAATTGGAGGGTTTTGAAGGTGATAAGTTGAAGGAGGTAATCTACCCGCGTATCAACAACATTAAGGCCTTCTCCAACGAGGCGGTTGCCATGTCGAATTGGACGGGACGACTCTACAAGAATCCTCGCCAAACACGCAAGGATTTAGTGATGCACCGTTCCAGTCGTCCGACTATGCAATTATTGGCTCTTTATGGAGAGGAGCCAAGCGGACTCTATATCTCGTCAAACGACACAAACTATCTGACAAAGGATTTCTATGTTGAGTTTGAGGGCAACACCACAACCTATAAGATGGTCTATGTGTTACCTATCGATGCAACAAACACCTCGTTTAGCTCCTCGTATCAAACTATTCTCGGAGCCTTCCATGGCGATTGGTACGATGCTGCACAAATCTATCGTGGGTGGGCATTACAGCAAGAGTGGACCAAAAATAGCCGTCTTCACAGTGGTAAGATGAATAAGTGGCTGCCCGAGACCGATATTTGGCTGTGGAATCGTGGTCGCTCGAATAATGTATTGACCGAGGCTGTCGACTTGAAGGAGTATCTTGGCGACTACAATGTGAGTGTCTTGTGGCATTGGTGGCACAATGGCCCATACGATGATGCTTTTCCGGAGTATCTTCCACCTCGCGAAGGTCGCGATAGTTTCGTAAAGGCGGTTGCCGAGGCGAAGGCAAAGGGTATAAATATGACTCCTTATATGAACTCTATTCAGTGGGGAGAGTCGCGCAAATCGTGGAAGGAGTTGAATATCGAGCAGTATGTTGCTCGTAAAGCCGATGGTTCAACCCACTCACAAGCCTATAATAAATTTACCGGTAATGCAATAACTCCGATGTGTATGTCGCAGGAGTTTTGGCACGAGAAGTACTCCGACCTTTGTGATACCGTTGTTAATGATTATGGTTGTACGGGTGTCTATATGGACCAAGCGTGTCTTAGTTTTCGTTGTTATGCCGAAAATCACGGACATACGGTTGGTGGTGGTAACTATTGGGTTAAGAACTACCATCGTTTTGTCGAGCGTATTCGCGAGAAGACCGCCGATGCCAACCCAATACTTGCGGGTGAGGGTTCTGGTGAGGAGTGGTTGGCACATCTTGACGCATTTTTGACTCTCGAAAGCAGCGGTGAGCGCATGAGTGGTATTATCGATTATGAGAATATCCCCCTCTTCAATGCCATATACCATGAGCATGCAATCTGCTTTGGTAACTTCGGAGGCTTTACCTATCCACCTTATGATGAGTTTTGGCCAAAGGAGTTCCGCGCACCAAATACCGAAACGCTCCTTCCTGCCGCATATAATACACAGTTAAGAATGGAGCAGGCTCGAACCTTTGTTTGGGGAGTACAGCCGATGGTTGTAAACTACCACGACTTTACTCGTAAGGCTCGTCCTGTCGAGATGAAGTTTATCAAGGAGTTGGTAGCAAAGCGTAAAGAGTATAAAGAGTATCTCCAATATGGTAAGTTGTTGCGCACGCCAAAGTTGGCAGACGACCATGCCCAAGAGATTGATATTGCGCAGATGTCCACCTACGGCTATAAGACCAAGGGAGCAAATCTATTCCCTCATAGTAAGGTTGTCCCAATGCTCTACTCCTCGGCGTGGCGCAATAGCGAGGGCAATGTCCTGCTTACATTCGTGAATATCAGCGAGGAGTCGAAACCTCTCTCATTTACCGTCAATCCGTCAGAGTATGGATTGTCGGCATCGGGTAAGATGTTGATAAATGGCGTAGAGTCTGCCGAATGGCCAGCAACCGAGAGTGAGTGGGGTACAAGCCTCGATATTGAGGGGTGTTCAACAGTTGTAATTGAGTTGAAGAACTATTAAAATATAAAAAATTATGGATTATGTAAAAATTACAGAGCAACCATCGCTCTACAACGACCTCGAAAAGATGTCGCCACTTGAAATTCTTACTTGTATCAATCGTGAAGACCACAAAGTTGCCGATGCAGTGCAGGAGGTTATACCTGCTATCGAAAAGCTGGTTGTAGGAGCCACCGAGCGTATGAAGCAGGGTGGTCGCCTCTTCTATATGGGTTCGGGTACAAGCGGTCGTGTCGGAATTGTTGATGCTTCGGAGATACCTCCTACCTACGGTATGCCGGCATCATTGGTTGTGGGTATTATCGCAGGTGGCGACTCGGCTATACGCCGCGCTATCGAGGGTGCCGAGGACGATGCCGAGCAGGGCTGGAAGGACCTCGAAGCCTACAATGTAACCGATAAGGATACCCTTGTTGGAGTTGCAGCATCGGGTACTACTCCGTATGTTATCGGGGCTATCAAGGAGGCTCGCAAGCGTGGACTTTTGACCGCTTGTATCACCTCAAATCCGGGCTCTCCCGTTACGGAGGTTGCCGAGATTCCTATTACCCCTGTGGTAGGTCCTGAGTTTGTTACAGGCTCTTCGCGTATGAAGTCGGGAACATCGCAAAAGTTAATTTGCAACATGATTACCACCTCGATTATGATTGGTCTTGGTCGTGTGCGTGGTAATAAGATGGTAAATATGCAGTTGTCGAACCAGAAACTCGTGGACAGAGGTACGCGAATGTTGGTTGAGGAGTTGGGCTTACCGTACGAGGAGGCAAAACAGTTGCTTTTGGTACACGGTGAAGTGCAGAAGGCCGTTGATGCCTATCGCTCTGTGCAGAAGCAATAGAGAGTTACTTATTACAAAACAAGGGGCGCAATCCGTAAAGGTTGCGCCCCTTGTGTTATTGTATGAGGTGTTGTTTAGTAGTTCAACACCTTCGAAGATGCGTATGATAATTTCAGTGCGTTAGCGCGGCGAAGCTCCTGCTTCACATCGGCAACAACACCCATCTTTGTATTCTCATCAGCCTTTAAACATATAGTCATCGAAGCACGATCCGACTCGTTCAAGTTATCACGCTCTCCCGCTACAAAGTCCAAAATATCCTTCGTAGTCTTGTATGAGTCGTTCAACTGGATACGAGGTGCGGTACCGAACTTCGCCTGCATATTCAACGCAGGTGTACCTATATGTATATATGATACCAAGTTCTTCTTTTCGAGCTTCTGTACCTCGGTTGCCTCAGGCAACTTGTAGGTCACGAGCAACTCCTGGTCACGCATTGATGTTGAAAGCATGAAGAAGAACAAGATAATATATACAACATCGGGCAACGATGTGGTAGACATAGCGGGCACTTCACGCTCGCCCTTTTTCTTCATTACTGCCATACTACTTAATCATTTTACGCGGCTCTGCCTCTGAAATCTTCATAGGAATTGCCTTGGTTATTACTTTACGCTCGGCATCATCGAGGTCAGCGAACTTCTTGCCGAACTTGCTCATTGCAACCTCGTCACGCACCTCGTTGAAGGCGCGAGTAAGTTCGTTCTGAACCTGAATGTAGACCTGATAACTTGTATCACGAGTGTTCTGCAACGAAACAACACCTTCGCTGACAGGATATGCCCACTTCGAGCCATCAGGCATTTCGATTTCGGTAACCTTCTTCTCCGGAAGGTTCTCGTCATCGAGTGGATTGAGGATAAACTCCTTCGCCTTATCCTTCAAGGCGTTCAATGAGATTACCTTTCCTCCTGCCATGATGTTACCCGAACCGGAAACGAACACCAAGAGAAGGTTTCGCTCCTTCACCTTGATATCCTCCTGCTTCACATTCGGGTCTGCCATTGGTGGCAACATACGCACGATACCGGTATCGATATCCATTGTGGAAACCACAAGGAAGAAGATAAGCACGGTAAATGCGATATCCGCTTGTGACGAGGCGTTGATTTCAGGTATTTTCTTACTTTTAGCCATAAATACTTATTACTTTAATGCGTTGCGAACCTCGGCAAAAATTGTAACGAGAAGTGTCGCTGCTGCTACCACATAGGTAACGATAATGCCTGTCTCAGAGATAACCAACTCGAATGGGTCATCGAAAACTCCACCTGCCGAATTTGGAACAACCAAACCATCGTGGCTGAGTGCAATGCCGAGGGCTGCGCCTACGACAACTACAACCAAAACAACAGCTATGAGAGTATTCTTCAATCCCGCAGGGTTGGTAATCGTACCTTTGATAGCCGCATAGAGGACACATACGATTGCTGCTACGAGCAACACATAGCCCCAGATGAGGTTCCAGCTGATAGCTACTTCCGAACCGCCCGAAATAACAGCCCAACCTACAAAGGCGAGTGTAATAACGAACAGTGCCACCAGCACCATATTCAACTTCTTTTTCATGATATTCGTTTTGTGTACGATTATTCGTTAATCAAATTATTTCTTGTTGTATGCAGTGAGCATATCAGTCAAGGTAATCGAAGCGTCCTCCATCTCATTAACCATACCGTCAATCTTAACGATAACATAGTTGTAGAACACTTGGAGAACCATCGCTGCAATCAGACCGAGGAGGGTTGTCAAGAGCGCAACCTTCATACCACCTGCAACGAGTGCCGGGCTGATATCACCTGCTGCCTGAATCGAGTCGAATGACTGAACGAGACCAACAACTGTACCCATAAATCCGAGTGATGGAGAGAGCGAGATGAACAACGACAACCAGCCGAGTCCCGACTCCAACTGACCTGTCTGAACCGAGCCGTAAGATACAACAGCCTTCTCAACAGCGTCAAGACCGAGGTGATAACGGTCGAGTCCCTGATAGTAGATAGAAGCGATAGGGCCCTTAGTGTTGCGGCAAACCTCCTTAGCAGCCTCAACGCCACCCTCGTTCAAAGCAGCCTCAACCTGTGCGATGAACTTCTTGGTGTTGATAGTCGAGAGCGAGAGGAAGAGGATACGCTCGATAGCGATAGCCATACCGAGCACCAATACTACGAGGATAGGGAGCATCCAACCCCAACCACCTTCGAGGAACTTCTGCATGAGCACATAGTGAATAGAATCACCTGCGATCTCTGTCTCTGCATCGAGAACTGCCTCAGCCTCAGCCGGAGCCTCAACAGCCTCTACTACTTCGGTTGCAGGCTGCTCTGCGGTTGCAGTAGCGGCCTCCTGTGCGATTGCAGTGCTGAAAGTCATTGCAGCAGCTGCCAAAACCAAAAATAATTTTTTCATAGTTTTTAATTAATTAAAAATTTGTTGTTTGTTTTTTATGTTTTTAGTAAAAATTTGTAGTTTTTCACTCTCTATTGCGTCTGTCGTGTAAACACTCACAAAAAAGATTAATCTTGTGATTTACAGTCGTTTAAACATAGTATTAAGCTTACACTACTGCAAAATAACGCATATTACAGTCCGAAATATATGACTTTTTTTTTGTTTTTGCAAACAGAACCCTATACAGATTGAAAAATTGAGAGGGTTTCGTGGCGCAAAATAGTTAAAGGCTGTTAGGGGCGCGCTGAAAGAATTAAGAATTAAAAATTAAAAATTAAGAATTATCAATTTTGCATTCTGCATTTCGGAGTTATATAGTTTAGTGTTGTAAAAAAATCGTCATTGTGAAGGAGCGTAGCGACTGCGACAATCTCCCTTATATTTTTATTAAATTAACAGCGGGAGATTGCCACGAGCCTATCGGCTCTCGCAATGACGCTCTTGTTTATTATCAACAACACCAAACTATACAATTCCGTTGCATTTTGCATTCTGCATTTTGCATTTTGCATTTCATTCTCAACTCCTCAACTCCTCGCTCCTCACTCCTCACTAAAAAAAAGGCTCCGCGCATCACTGCGCAGAGCCCCACCAACTAATTTATAAACCTTAATTAAACAACAACCTTCTTAATTAATATGGGAAGTAGAGGCTATCACCTTCTGTATCATATCCCGGAGCAGCTGTGCCGCCACCACCTACCTCGCTATCGCCATAGCCACGCTCGGCAACAACCTCATAAATATCAAATTCTGGTGCTATATACTTTTTCATAATTTTATCTGTTTTAATGGGTTACTACAATTCTGGTTCTGCTGCAAGGAATGTACAGTTACCTGCTGCTGTTTCACTGTTCCCGCTGCCGTAAATAAGAGTCTTATAGTCTGACTCTGTGAGTTTGACATAATCGCCTTGATTATCCTCGTCCCAAATCCAGCCACCCAATGAGCTATTAGAATATGCCACATTTGTAGCATAAGGCGTACCGGTAAGCATACCAACATATTTAACACCGACAGCCTTAATCTTGCAGTAGCAGTGACACCCTTTTTGTGTCGCTTTATATATAAATCCAGCGACACCACCTACATAATTATTTTTAGCTGCATCTACGGTTCCGGTAGACTCAATATCGCCAAAGTTATAGATAGTATAACCGTTTCCGGAAGTACTAGTACCACTAGTTGCTCCTATATAACCTCCTAAGAGCAATCTTCCACCACTAATTGTACCGGTAAAGACCAATTTACCTCGATTTACCAAATTACCCGATGCAGAGCTGTAAGTATTAGTCTTGTATCCATTCAAACCTCCGATAGCGCAATCTCCATTTACTGTTGCACTTACAGTAAGAGTACCCTTGTTTTCGCTGCTATTGAATGAATAGTAAAATGAATTCTTACTATATGCATATTCGCTACGACCAACAACACCTCCGACACTTGTAGTAAGGCACTCACCCTCAACAGTGATATCACCTTCGTTGGTAAAGAATGCTGATATGAATGTAGAGTTCTTAGACACCTCTTCAACCGAGGTAGTATGGAATCCTACTGCGCCGCCAATATGGACGGTAGCACCATCGTTGGTTGCACTGTACTTAATATCGCCCGAGTTGCTACTTGGTTTGGTGCTATCCTCTCTTTGCATGTTAATTTGACCATATTCCACCATTCCACAGACTCCACCAAGACAAACTTTATCTGCCAATGGTGTCAAAGCGGTTATATCACCACTATTACTACACTTAGTGATGTTGGCAACACCTGCTCCATAATTTGCTCCTCCGACCATTCCACCAATATATACCTCAGGAACATTAGCGGTAGCTTCAACTTTGAGAGCTCCATGGTTCTGACAATTTTGGAAATTGCTCGTTTGAATTATTCTTGCCATGAATCCACCCAAGAATAATTGTGTGTCAGAAGAACCCGAAGCGGTTATTTCTCCGTAATTCGAGCTGTCGCTAATCGTTATGCTGCTGCTACCAGTACGGACCAAACCTGATAGTTGTATATAGTTTGTACTACTACCCCCATAGCTTATATCTCCATAATTATAGCTATTTGTCATAGTGGAAGCCAGGTTTTCAACAATACCTGCGACTACAACAGCAGCACCAAAAGAACCATTGATATCAATTTTACCTGCTAAACCAGTTTTATCATCTGCTGAACCATTGATACAATTCTCTACTTTGGCATAACGAACTACACCTCCGATCGCAAGAGTTCCACCTTCGCTGCTCTCAATATTTTCTACAGAGATTTGACCGAGATTCACACTATTTCTAACAGAGCCTGTTGAGGCAGCAATAACACCTCCTATATAGATTGGTTTACTATAACCTTTACCCTTAACTGTAATTTTAGCTCTATTTACCAAGTGGTCAGCAACAGTTGTACGGTGACGACCAATGAATCCTCCTACCGCAATTTCTGAACTGCAATTCTCAAACTCTACCGTGATACTTCCACTTACCGAGCAATGCTCAATAACTGTATCGCCTGTGTTTTCTATTATACGAGCCAAGGCACCGATATTTGTCTCACTCTTCTCGTTAATGGCAACATTGGTAAGGTGCAGACCCCTAATAGAAGCAGAGGTAGTATTGAATAATGGAGCAGTTAAGCCATCAATAGCGTAGCCGTTACCATTGAAAGTACCTGTGAAGTTAACTCCATCAATAGACTCCCATGCGTTTGTGTTTGTGTCGTCAAGAATTTTAATATCGTTAGCCAAAACCACCTTTGTAGTCAATGGAGCAGTAGCAGTCGCAGCCTCAGCCGCAGCCTTGAACTTCACAAGGTCATCGTAGTTTTTGATAACTGTTACATTGTTTGCGGCTGGTGTGTACTCGATTGTATTGGTAAACTCACGCACCTTGCCTGCTTCAAGAGGTCCTGCTGTACTCTCCTCGCCTGCCAAAACGGTTGCGTACATCACGCCACCTTTTGTGTCGCACAATGTTACATACAACTCATCGTATATGCCCGCAGGAACTGCTACATAAATATAGGTAGGAGTGCTCGAAAGTCCGCCGATATCGTCTGACTCATCTCCTTCAAACGAGTAGTTGATAACGCTCTTTGCATCTGCGGTTGGGGTAACCACACCCTTTGCGAAATCGAGATTAAATGCACCTGCGATAGGGGTGCGGTCAACAGTCGAAATCTGAGCGTATTTCAAAGTTGTATTATCCGAGCCGGTGATACCAATCTTCAAGATACCGGTGAGATGGTTCAAAGTTACATTTGCGCTCTTCTCGCCATAGCCATACATTGTCGAAACGCCATCACTGAAAGAGTTGTTAACAGAGTGAACCTGATTCTCAGCAAAGAGTACCTGTCCTTTCGGTGCAGCAGGATAAGCGATGCAGAATGGCTTCTCTACACCATTTACTGTAAACGATGCAACAGCACCATTCGCTTCGCTGATAACAGCTGGCTCCGACTCAACACCGTTAACCGAAATCTTGTCGTCTGCGCTCCAATACATTGGATACTTGCCGTCAGCGAGTGTGCCAAGATAGGTACGCGACTCCTCCAACGAAACGCTGATTACTGTTTTTTGACCTTTGCCGAGATTTACGCCAAGGTCATCAGTTGTGTCTGTTGCGCAAGAGAATGCCATCATTCCCGCCACAACTGTCATGAAAATTCTAACTAATTTTCTCATTTTTGTTTTGTGTTTAAATTGTTAGTTAAAGTTTATTAAAAAAAGTATTTTATATAAAAAATGGGGTTTTCCCGTTTTCGCTTTTCGCTTCCTGAACTCCTACCCTTATCGTGGCGCAAGTTTTTTAGGGGCGTTAGTGTCGTTAGTGTCGTTAGGGATAGCGCTGAAAGTTTTTTTCTCTCGTCTCTCGTCTTTCGTCTCTCGTCTAAAAACTAAAAGTTTTCCGTTTTCCGTTTTAGTTAAAGTGATTTATTAGCTAAAACGCCTTAACTCGCTGAAATACAATTATTTAGAACCTCAAAATCCCCCCCCCGAAAAATTTCGGGGGAGGGATTTTATCTCACCAATACCACTAAATGCCACTATTTGTGGCCTTCTATGATGCAAAGGTACAATAATTTGTTAAAAAAACAAAAAAAATAGTAGTGAAAATTTAAAAATTGAAAATTGCGGGAGATTGAGAACTACTTAAAAAGGTAAATTTTAAAAACTCCTCTTTCAAAAACAGACACAAAAAAACGGAATTATATAGTTTAGTGTTGTAGAGAAATAGAGTGCTATACCCCACCGCCCTAACGGGCACCTCCCCTAACTTAGGGGAGGAATAAATAAAGTATTGTCCCCCTGAATTAGGGGGACGAGCGTAGCGGAGGGGGTATGTAACAGCAACACTAAACTATATAATTCCGAAAAAACCTGTCTAACTTTTCACTCGTTAGACAGGTTATACTATTTATATTATATATCGCATAGTTATCGTCTTCTCTTCTTGCATTTGAAGATTGGATTCTTATCGATAGCAGGCTCTACGCTTGTATCGACACCACCACCCAAAGCTCGATAGAGGTTTATTACACCTTGAATACCTTCGAAGCGGTCGGATACTTGCAACAAACGAGCTGAAAGTAGCGATTGCTGAGCTGTCAAGACCTCCAAATATGTTGCCTCTGAGTGGCTCATCAGCTGGCGAGTGCTATATACTGCGTTCTCCAAGTTGTCGATTTGACGAATGCGAAAACTTGTCTTGTTGCGAGCCGAGCGACACTGTGCCAAGGCGGTATTAACCTCATTGCCTGCCTCCAATAGTTTGTGCTCAAAGTCGAGCAGAGCCTCGCGTTGTTGCGATTGTGCTATCTTGTAGTTGGCTCGGTTCTTGCCCGCATTAAATATCGGTTGTACTAACTTCGCCAAAAATGAGAATGCCCAACTTGCAGGAGTGCCCTTTAATGCGCCATCACCTGAAATAGTTAGCGAAGGGTAGAGATTAGCATGAGCGATATTGGTGTTATAGAATGCAAGTTGCAGGTTGTACTCTGCTTGTTTTACATCAGGACGGCGTGAAAGTAGCTGTGCAGGAACACCAATAAACAACTCCTGTTTGAAATCTACTCCATTTAACTCACCACGAGGGAAATCTTGTGGCGTAACACCGAGCAACAGTGCAAATGAGTTTTGTGCCTGTACCAACTTATACTCCAAGTCGTACAACGAAGCATCAATCGAACAACTGTTTGCCTCGGTCTGCGAAATAGAGGCTGCATTGGTCATACCCGCCTCCTTCATCGCTTTCATCGTGCGGACATTCTCTTTCCATGATGCTGATGTTGTGCGTGAGATGCGAAGTTGTGCATCGAGCATCAACAGCGTATAGTAGTTGTTTGCAATGGCTGCCACAAGCGCAGTTTGAACGCTACGGCGGTATAGTCTGTTATACTCCAAAGTTGCCTCCGCACGGCGTTTAGCGTTTATGTTGCGGGCCATGATATCAATCTCCCAACTCGCCTTTATAGGTAGTGTGTAGGCAAATTGAGATGATTGGGGTGCAAGACCTACACTTGCCGAAGGCTCAAAGCCAAATGAAGGGACAAAGGCTAATCGTGCCGATTGCAATGCCAACTCCGCCTGCGATACTCGTTCAGCTGCAAGGCGCATATCGATATTATTCCTCAATCCCTGTTCGATGTAGCCCTGTAAGTGTTTATCTGTGAAGAACTCTCTCCACGAAATATCTGCCATTGTGGTTGTATCTGCCTTCTCGATATTGCCGTAGAGATTGGCAGTCGAAATCTCCTCAGGACGACTATACTTCTTGTATATAGAGCAACTCGTAAAAAGAGCTGCAATACCCACTATTAAAACAATCTTCTTCATTACTCCTTGTCGAATTTAATAGGTTTAATCTTCTCCTGTAACCATTGGAAAATCATAAAGAGAGCCGGCAATACGAAGAGCAGAGCCAAAGTTCCGATAACCATACCTCCAACGACTCCTGTACCGATGGTGGTGTTTCCGTTTGCTCCAACTCCCGTAGAGAACATCAACGGAATCATACCGATAACCATCGTGAGTACGGTCATCAAGATTGGGCGGAAACGCTCCTTGGTTGCCATGTATGTTGCTCGTGCTATACTCATACCCTTGGCGCGGTTCTCGCCCGCAAACTCGGTAATCAGAATTGCCGTCTTCGACAACAATCCGATAAGCATAATAAGACCTGTTTGCAGATAGATATTATTCTCAACATCCATCATCTGAGCAAAGAGGAACGAGCCCATTAATCCGAACGGTACCGAGAGAATTACCGCCAACGGAACGATGAAACTCTCGTAGAGCGCCGACAGAATCAGATAGATAAGCACGATACATATCACGAAGATAATCGTGGTATTGCTGGTACTCTCCGCCTCCTCACGGGCGATACCCGAGAAGTCGTAGCCGTAGCCTATTGGCAGATACTCTTTTGCCACCTCTTGAACGGCCTTAATTGCTTCACCCGAAGAGTAACCCTCCGCAGCGCGACCATTGACACTGATGGCAGGGAACATATTAAATCGAGCCAAGTTCTCCGGTGCATATATCTTTTCGAGCGTTACAAATTGACTTACAGGAGCCATATCGTTGCCGATACGAACAAAGATGTTATTCAAAGTCTGTCTATCGACACGATACTTAGGGTGGGCCTGAATACGCACCTGATACAACTTCGTAAAGCGGTTAAAGCGGGTGGACATAATACCTCCGTAGTAACCATTCAGTACATTCAAGACCTCTTTTGTCGAGGTACCTGCTCGCTTACACTTCACAGCATCGACATCAATCTGATATTGTGGGAATTTAGGGTTGAAGGAGGTGTGTACTGTTCCTATTTCAGGTCGCTCCTTCAAGGCGTTGATAAATGTAAATGTAACATCTGCTAACTCCTCAATTCGACCACCTTTTTTATCTTGCACATATAGGTTGAATCCTCCTGCTGCTCCAAAGCCCGGAATCATAGCAGGTGTCGAGGAGAAGATTGTTGCATCGTTAAACTCATCTGCATACTCTTTGATACGCTTCTGTACGGCCATTACACTGTGCTCTTTACCCTTTCGCTCGTCCCAATGTTTGAGTCGGATTACGAAGTTACCCTGCGAAGAGCCTGCACCCCCCGATTGTGAGAAACCGGCAGTCTTACTCGAAGCGTAAAGCTCATCGATATTTTCGATAATATCGCTGTTGAAACGGTCCATAACACGCTTTGTCTGCGAGAGTGATGTTCCCGGAGGAGTAGAAATATCAACGCGCAGCGTTCCCAAATCCTCACGAGGCACAAGACCTGTCTTGGTGGTATTCATAAAATATACCAACAAACCACAAGCCGCAATAAGCAGAACGATACTCAACCAACGATGGCGAAGGAAGAAGGTTACACCTCGCAGGTATCGCTTGGTTATGGCGTTGAATGCGTTGTCGAGGGCGATGCCCAATCTCTTGCCGAATGACATCTTTACGGCGTTGCCGTGTTCATCTTTCGGTTTTAGCAACATTGCACACAATGCAGGCGAGAGAGTCAAGGCGTTCAGTGCCGAGATACCCACCGCAACAGCCATTGTAAGACCAAACTGCGTATAGAAGATACCCGAAGTACCACCCATAAACGATACAGGGATAAACACCGCCATAAATACGAGCGTACACGAGATAATAGCCGTAGTGATACCACTCATGGCATCAACCGTAGCCTTATAGACCGACTTATAGCCCAAATCCAACTTGGCGTGTACCGCCTCTACCACGATAATTGCATCATCGACCACAACTCCGATGGATAGAACCAACGCAAAGAGCGTAAGAAGGTTGATGCTGAAATCGAAGAAGAAGAGGAACATAAATGTTCCGATAATCGACACAATGGTACAGATAAGCGGAATCATCGTAGAACGGAAGTCGCGCAAGAACAGGAATACCACCAATGTTACCAATATAATGGCTTCCAACAGAGTCCTGACAACATTGTAGATAGAGGCAAAGAGAAAATCGTTGGTGCTCTCTAAGACAACTAACTCCAAGTCGATAGGAAACTCCTCACGAGCCTCTTCGAGATAGGCGTCAATTTTCTTGATAACCTCTGTTGCATTCGAATCGGGAGTTTGATATATCGCAAACTCTGTTCCCGGCATACCATTTATTTCACATTGGTATTGGTAGCTCTGAGTACCCAACTCAATGTCGGCAATATCTTTCAATCGTAAAACCTCTCCGTTGGGCAGTGCGCGGATAACGATATTCTCGAACTCGTCAATCTTCTCCAATCGACCTTTGTATCTCATTGCGTATTGGAAAGTTTGATCGGAGTTCTCACCGAATGCACCTGTTGCAGCCTCGATGTTTTGCTCTCCAAGCACTGCCGAGATGTCGGCAGGCACCAATTTGTACTGTGCCATAACATCTGGTTTGAGCCAGATACGCATCGAGTAGTCCGAGCCACGCACCTCAATATCTCCTACACCCGGAATACGCGAGATTGCAGGCACGAGGTTAATCTTGATATAGTTCACGATGAAGGTGCGGTCGTATGAGCCATTCGGACTATACAACGCCACACGCTCCAAGATACTTGTTTGTCGTTTCTTTACGGTAATACCCGCTTCGACAACCTCCGAGGGGAGTTGTCGTGTTGCACGCGATACGCAGTTCTGCACATTGACAGCTGCCATATCGGGATTTGTTCCTTGCTTGAAATAGACGGTGATATTTCCATTTCCGTTGTTGGTTGCCGAAGAGGACATATAGGTCATATTCTCCACACCGTTGATAACCTCTTCGAGGGGCACAAGGGCACTCTTCTGTACCGTTTCGGCACTCGCTCCCGGATACGACACCTGCACATTGATTGTAGGAGGTGCAATGTTCGGGTATCGCTCAATTGGCAGTACCGCCAAACCGATAAGTCCTCCGATTATAACGACAATCGAGATTACGGACGAGAGTATCGGACGGTCGATAAATGTTTTGATATTCATCTCTGTTTCTCCTTATTTTAGGGTTACTCCTACTTCTTTTTCTTCGACTCCTTAGGCTTGATAAACTCCTTAATCTTGACAGGGGTGTCATCGCGTAACAGACCGATACCCTCAACGATAATGGTATCGCCCTCCATTAAGCCCGACTCTACGATATACTCTTTGCCGTTGCTAATCTCGAATACACCGATAATTTTAGCCTTGGCGATGCCATTTTCAACCTTGTAGGCATAGACTTTGTCTTGTACCTCGAATGTAGCGTGCTGCGGAATAACCACACAACCCTCCTGACGGTGAGGGAGAATGATTGTACCCGAACCTCCCGAAAGAAGTAATCGTTTCTTGTTAGGGAACTTTGCACGAATGGTTACGGAACCTGTTGTAGGGTCGATAATTCCCGAGATGGCCTCGATGCGTCCCTTCTCCGAATAGATTGTTCCATCGCTCAACTGCAAATCAACCATCGGCATCTCCTGCAAAGCGTTTTCGAGTGCACCATATTGGCGTTTGAGCGACAATACCTGACTTTCGCTCAACGAGAAATAGACATACATCTCCGAGTTGTCCGAAACCGAGGTCATCGGTGTAGCATCAGATGGGCTGACAAGTGTACCGACACGGAACGGAAGCGTACCCACAACTCCATCAACCGGGCTCTTTACGAGTGTGTACGATAGGTTGTTACTTGCTGTAAGTTCGTTGGCACGAGCCTGCGCAAGTTGCGCCTTGGCACTTGCAAGGGTGGTACGAGCCATGCGGAGGTCGAAGTCCGAGATGATATTCTGCTCGAACAACTTCTCCTTACTTGTTGCCGATAATTCGGCTGCATCAACCTGTGCCTTCGCAACATCGACATTTGCTTGCGCCGTAGCGAGAGCTGCCTGATATGGCACCTGGTCAATTACGAAGAGTGTCTGTCCGTTGCGAACTACCGAACCCTCCTTAACTTTGATGTCTGTGATATAGCCCTGAACCTTTGGGCGAATATCAACATCCTGCTTACCTCGGATTGTTGCCGAGTAGGTTGAACTGAGTTTTCGCGATGTGGTATGCAAAATCATTGCATTGTACTCGCGCGAACTGCGTTTTGTTGTTGTGGTCTTCTCCTCGCAACCCGTAAGGCAAATTGTAGCGATAAGGCCGACCATCAAGCCGAATAGTAAATTTTTTGTCATGTTTATGTTTTTTTTGAATATATTTTGCGTAACAATAGATACCGCAAAGTTACAAAAAAATAGTGAGAAGTCAAGTAGGGACAATATATATTGCCCCTACTTTAATGATTGCGATACAGATGAAGTGTGTTATTTCAGCTCATCGTAGAGCATCGCTATTGCGTATGCCGTGGCACGCGAGATTATCTGGGAACGGTCTGTCCCACAATTTTTTAGAACAGCGAAGCACTTTTCGGGTGTTGCTACACCAATCCAAACTGTGCCGACAGGCTTCTCTTTTGTACCGCCCGTTGGTCCTGCAACTCCTGTGGTTGAAATGGCAAAATTTGCCCCCGAAACGACTCTCGCTCCTTGTGCCATAGCCTTGGCTACTTGCTCAGATACGGCACCATATTGTTCGATGTCGGAGGCTGGAACGCCCAAAACATTACACTTAGACTCGTTGCTGTACGAAACCACACCGCATAGAAAATATGCCGATGCCCCAGCCTGTGCCGTAAATTTCGAGGCTATTGTTCCACCCGTACAACTCTCTGCTACGGCAAGGGTTTCTCCTTTGCTAATCAATATGTTATGCACCAACTCTTCTACCGAAGCCTCCTCGAATCCTGCGATGTTGTCGGGGATTATCGAGCGCAGAGCCTCAAATCGCTCCTCTATCTCTCTACGCACCTCTTTACCTTCGACCTCGTATGCCGATAATCGCAATCGTACAACATTCGGCGCAGGCAGATAGGCAAGGTGTAGATATTCGGGCAGAGCCTCCTCCCATGTGGCAATTCTCTCCGCCAGAATAGACTCGGCAATACCGAATGTAATCATTGTGCGATGCACTATCTCGCGCAACTCGAAACGAATCTTCAATCGCGGTATAACCTCGTCATCTATAAGATGCTGCATCTCGAATGGAACACCCGGCAACGATACCACAACTCGCCCTTCATGCTCAAACCACATACCCGGAGCAGTGCCGTGTGCATTGTGGAGTACGGTGCAACATTCGGGTACCATAGCCTGCCCGCGATTTAGTTCGTTGAAGGCGATATTTCGCGCCGCCAACATGGTGCGGATATGCTCCGCTTCAACCTCGTCATATCGAAGTGTTGAACCGAAGTATTCGCATAAAGTGTGCTTCGTTATATCGTCTTTTGTCGGTCCTAATCCACCTGTGATAATTATCACCTCACTCTGCAAAAGTGCGCGGTCGAGAGTGGCGACAATTTGGTCGCGGCGGTCGCCTATCGAGGTGCGCTCGGTAACTACTATGCCGTGAGCATTCAAGGCTCGTGATATGTAGCGCGAGTTGGTGTCGAGGATTTGTCCTATCAGTATCTCGTCACCTATGGTTACTATCGTTGCTTTCATCTCCTATTGATTTTCTGTCGCCGAAGGCTCTGTCTGCTCCGTTTCGGGAGCGATAAGGCTTTTGCAAAGGTCGCCGGCAAATCCCAAACCATTATATACGAAACCTGTATATACCTGTACGAGGGTTGCTCCTGCCTCCATCATACGCTTAACATCTTCGCCTGTCATCAAACCTCCAACGCCGATTATAGGGTAGGTGCCGTGACAACGCTCATATACTCTGCGAACAACCTCAATGGCTCGCTCCGTAAGAACAGGTCCGCTGACTGCTCCGACACCAGCCTTGCGCAACGCCTCCGGAGATGTTTTCAATCCAATAGGGTGTGTGGTGGCATTGGTGGCAATGATACCATCAAGTGGAGTATCGACCATAATATCGGTCATCAAATCGATCTCCTCGTTTGTCAAGTCGGGGGATATTTTCAAGAGTATCGGGCGATACTGATTTTGCCCTCGGCGGAAGTCGAACAGAGGTTCCAATATCTTCATTATACTCTCGCGAGTGCGAGGTACGTACTGTTTGTGCGTGGTGTTGTAACTTACATTGACAGCAAAGTAGTCTATATATTGATATAGGTTGCGGAATACTCGCAGATAATCCATTGCAGCCTCTTCGGGAGGGGTTACAGTATTTTTGCCGATATTGCAGCCGAGAATTATGCCTTTGTGCTCCTTGCGAACATTGCTCAGCACACTCTCTAATCCCTTTGATGCAAGACCGATTCGATTTAGTATGGCATTATCTTCGGGTAGAGCAAATACGCGAGGCTTTGGATTGCCTTGTTGTGGGCGTGGGGTAACTGTTCCAATCTCTACAAATCCAAAACCGAGTGACGATAACGGGCGGAAAATTTCACCATTTCGGTCAAATCCCGCTGCCATACCTATCGGATTGCGAAAACGAAGTCCGAAAACTTCACGCTCCAAAGCTATATCTTCCACCGCGTATATCTTGCGTAAAAACCACTTTGCAGCGGGGATTTTATCGACTACACGGAATAAAATAATCGCTAATGAATGTGCACGCTCGGCTCCGAAAAGATTGGATATAATCTGTAAAACTCTACGCATAACGACACAAAGATAGGCAAATAAACTGAAAACGGAAAGCGGAAAGCGGAAAACTTTTAGTTTTTCGTTTGGAGCGAAAAGCGGAACCGACGACAAACCGAGAGCAGAGGGCGCTTGTGCACTTTGCCGAGGTGCGAAGGAGGAAAAGCCCACGAAGTGGGATTAAAGCGGAAAACTTTTAATTTAAAACAAAAGAGGAGGATTTTTTTTGAATTAAAAGTTGTAAAAATTAAAATACCTTTAATTATCAATTATCAACTAAATCAAGCAACTCTTTGTGCAGACTATTAGTCTGTTAGACTATATATATTTTATTGAAAAAAAATTAAAAAAAATCTCCATTTTTTTTGGAGGGGGGGGAATTTTTGCTTACCTTTGTGTGAAATTAACTTTAATTTTACATTAAATTTACTAATTATCTTAAAAACTTCTAAACCATTAAATTTTATGGCGGTAAAAGAGACCGGCGTTAGCTACTACGGATTGAGTTATCCGGAGCACGCAAGAAAGGACTTTGAGGAGATGATAGCACACAACTGTAATGCTGTCATTCTCGCTCTCTCAGAATTCGACATCGATTTCTGGTTCCCTAACATTATTGAGGTTACAAAAGTGGCAAAGGAGCTTGGAATGAAGGTCTATTTGGACACTTGGGGCATTGGAAAGTGGTTCGGAGGAGAACCACCATCATTGTTCCTCACAAACAATCCTGGCAATCGTCAGGTAAGTGCGCTCACAGGTGAGCCATTGCCGAACGCTTGCTTCAACACTCCCGCTTTCCGCGACTACTTCTATCGCATTTGCGAGAAGTTGGCTTGGGAAGTTCCTGCTGATGGCTTCTTCTGGGACGAGCCTCACTACGCTCTTCCAAAGGGTATTGCCTCTATCACTGGTGGTGTAGCTGATGATTGGGCTTGCCGTTGTCCTATCTGCCAGAAGAAATTCGAGCAGCAATATGGCTATGAGATGCCACGACTCTTGACTCCTGAGGTTGTTCAGTTCCGCGAGAACGAGGCACTCGAAACCCTCCGTGTTGCATCTGAGAAGATTAAGGCTATTCGCCCTGATGCGAAAATAGTCTGCTGTGTACACGCTACACAGAATACATACTATGTAACGGAGCGCCGTGGTTATGACAACTGGGATAAGGTTGCTGCAACTGAGGCATTCGATGTATTCTCGACCACCATTATCAACTACTCGTTGCCACAGAGTTTCGTTGCAAATGTAACAAAGCGTACTGTTGAGGTTGCAAAGCGCCACAATAAGGGCAATCAGCGTTGGTTAATGGGCTACTTCAACGAGCCGGAGGATATGAACCGCGTGAAGGAGATGGTTCACTTCTACGATGAAGAGGGTGTAGAGAGTCTATTCGCTTGGACTTATCGTGGAGGACATGGTACCGTTTTGGCTGCACCTCATGCACTTCAACTTTGGGATACATTGGGCGAGGCATACGGAGAGGTACTCGACCCTCAATACAAGATTAAAAAGTAACTACTAACAACAATTGAATAAACTATGACACATTCAGATTTAGGTTTCCTCGATAAAGCAAAGGCTATTCTCGACCGAGTTCACAACGAGCAAGCTGAAAATATATCGAAGGCAACAGACCTTATGGTTGAGGCCATCAAGAAGGACGAGTTGATTCATGTTTACGGAGGTGGCGGTCACACCACTTTGGTAATGGGTGAGATGTTCTTCCGTGCAGGTGGTCTTTCAAATATCAACCCTATTATGGAGACCGGACTTTCGGTATTCAATCAGGCGTTGAAGTATCTCGAATTGGAGCGCACCGAGAACTACGGAAGCAGTATTGTAAAGTACTACAAGATACAGCCGGGTGAGGTGTTTATCCTCTTCCACAACATCGGAATCAATCCTGCAACAATCGATGCCGCTATGGAGGCTAAGCGTTGTGGTGCAAAGATTATCGCTATCTCATCTTCGTACTGGCAGGACGAGATGCCGGAGGATCACTTTATCAGACATTCGAGCAAACAAAATTTGTTCGATATCGCCGATGTGTGCATTGACGACTATAACCCTGTGGGTGATGCTCTTATTCGTGTTCCGGGATTTGACCGCAGCTTCGGTCCTGTATCGAATATCGTAGATTTCTATATTGCGCACTGGTTGGAGATTGACACCATCAACAAGTGTTTGGCACAGGGTATCAACCCTCCTGTTTGGTCGAGTGCTAACGAACCTGGTGGCGATGAGATTAATGCTGCATATTTGAAGAAGTATTTTAATCGAGTAAAGTGCTTGTAGTTATGAGAATGGAGAAAGAGGCCCTCTTGGCCTTATTAAACAAGTATAGCGTTCCTTTCTGTGTTGCAGATTTGGACATGAATCTTCCGATTCAGCCTTGGCGTTGCAACCGCAAGTATGTAGAGTTGGAGAAATTGGTCTCTTCAAACACTTTGGAGCACCTCTGCCTTCTTCGTTTCTGCCACTTGACAGATGCAAACACCGAGTTGAAAGATCTTCTCTATCGTGAATTTGACCTCGCCGAGTTTATTACCGGTCATAAGATTGTTGCTCTTCACGCAGCTTTTACCGATGAGAGAAGCGGTAGTGTGATTATCACTTTGGACAATGGCATCATTGGTAGTATTGAGGTTGGCAATTTGCTCCCTGCCGGTCAGACAGAGGTGGATCGTCACGAGATGATTGCTCGCCGTGGTGTTGGTAGCGACATCGTGGTTGATACTCAGCTTCCTCAGCAGTCAATCTATATGATGACAGATAAGCCAGAGACTTTCAAAGATACGGATAGTGAGCTCTTCGGGTTGAGCGACAGGCAGATAGAGTTGGTTCGCGCTCATTTTGCTTTCTTGAAAGACAAATCAAAGAAGGAGTGGCACGCTGCACAAGATGCTCATATCTCGGCAGCAGTTAAGGCCGCATTTGAATCAAATGAAACTCATAAAAAGATTGTATTATGAAACCGGTCAAGATAGCAATTTTGTCCCTTACACACGGACATACAAGAAAGTATTTCCAGACATTACACGATAATCCTGCATTGGATTGGGTAGCTGTTTCGGCAGAGAGCGAAGAGGTTCGTGATGTATTCTATCACTACGGATACAACGAGATACCTTGCTATATGAGTGATGACGAGATGTTCGATGCTCATCCTGAAATTGAGGCCGTAGTTATCGCCTCGGCAAACAGCCGCCATCTCGAACAGGTTAAGAACTGTGCTCGCCGTGGTATTCATGTCTTGTCTATGAAGATTCCTACATTCAACATGGAGGAGTATGACGAGATGGTTAAGGTGGTTAAGGAGTCGGGCATTGTATTCCAGGTTGAGTTGGAGATGCACTACAATCCTGTCGTTTATCGTATGAAGGAGCTCTTCGCAAAGAAGGCGCTCGGAGAGGTGGCATCGTTCAATGCAACCAATATCACCCTCTCGCCAGTGTGGGCATTCCCTTGGCAGGGTGTTCCGGAGTTGAGTTATGGTCGCCGCGAGCATTTGCGCGAGGGTGATCCTCGTTTCCGTGGAGGTGCGCTCTGCGATCACCCGCATATCTTTGATATGATTCGTTGGCTCACAGGTAGCGACTACGAATATATCTATGCAGAGGTTGGTCCAAACATTCGTCCCGACATCGAGGAGGAGGATATTATCCTTGTAAATGGAAAGATGAAGAATGGCGTAAGCTTCCTTTTGGACCCATCATGGTCGCGTTTGGAGGAGCGCTTGAAGGTTCCTGGTCCAGGCTGGGAGGTATTCCCTAAGCGTATGGAGGTAAACTTCAACATCAGCGGAGAGAAGGGTGTAATGCTCGTTGATTCGTTTGGTCCGAATGTCTATCACAATGGCGCGCCAAATGACCGCTATACCGTTCAATACACCTATTTTGATGAGTGGATTGGATTGGTTGACGAGTTCGTTGACTGCGTAAGAAACAACCGTACTCCAAAGATTAACATTGAATGGCATCGCCGCACTATCGAGGCAATGAATGCTTGCTACGAGAGTGTTCGTACGGGCCAGCCGGTATTCTTTTAACATTTGTTAGATGAGTAAGTTGTTTCCATATAAGTGGGAGTTGGTATTCTGGCTCTTTATTGCCTTCTTCTTCAATCAGGCTGACCGTCAGATATTCAATGTCCTTCTTTTAGATATTCAAGCCGATCTCGGATTATCATCGTCCGAGATTGGCTTGGTTGGCACTGCGCTATTGCTCGTAAATGGTATTCTGCTACCTGTGGCAGGTATCTTGGGCGATAGACTCAGTAAAAAATGGATTATCGTTGGAGCTTTGTTGCTTTGGAGTACATCAACTGCCCTGACAGGATTGTCGGGAGGTCTGCCTGCACTTATCTTGTTGCGTAGTGTTGCAACGGGTGGAGGTGAGGCGTTCTACTCTCCTTCGGCAAATAAACTTATCAGCGAGAACCATAGTGAAAGTACCCGCGCAACCGCTATCTCGGTGCATCAGACTGCGCTCTATATAGGTTTTATAGTAAGTGGTGTGATAGCTACTCAGGTAGCACTCTATTTTGGTTGGCGCGTAACATTCTACATCTTCGGTGGATTGGGTATTCTATTGGCAGCGCTCATGGCGTGGCGAATTAAACCCGATGTAACTGCAAGTCAGGTAGAACCACTCGGTAAGTTGATTGGAGGAGGAGTCCGAGCCTTCTTTACATCGCCAACGGCTTGGTTGTTGGCACTCGCCTTAACCGGATTTCAGTTTTCGGGACAGGCTCTATTGATGTGGGGACCTGCATACCTTCAAGAGAACTTCTCGCTCGACTCGACTCGTGCGGCATTTGATGCTTCATTCTATCCGCAATTAGCTGCCATCATTGGTATCTTTATTGGTGCGCGAATCTCTGATAAGAGTGTGATGAAGCACAAGACGGCGAGAATATGGATGTTGGCTGTGGGATTGATATTCGGAACGCCATTCTTCTTCCTACTCGGGAATGCGACAAGTGAGGCTGTTGTCTGCGCTGCTCTTGCCGGTTATGGATTGTTTAAGGGTGTTTACGACTCTAACCTATTCGCCTCTCTATACGATGTTATTGAGCCGCGTTTTAGGTCTATGGCAACATCGTTTATATTGATGTTCTCGTACCTGTTATCGTGCTGTTCGCCTTGGTTGCTCGGTTGGTTGAAACCGACTATCGGTCTTTCAGGAGGTATGTCCCTTATGGGTGTTGTATATCTCGTGGCGGCAATTCCATTGTTTATTGCCATGAAATATACGCTCAAAAAGGATTTGTATGTAGCTAAGTCGTAGTAATTGTACGAATTTTATAGGATAGAAGCTGTCTAACAAGGTGATTTCTGCGTTACGCTTGCCCTTAAAATGCTCATTTACGCTAAGTAAACTCCGCTTTTTCGGGCTACGCAAGCCTTGAAATCCCTCCTGTTATACAACTTCTAACAAAATTGGGAGTGTCTAAAAAACTTGTTAGACACTCCCTCTTTTTATGCTGCTACAAAAGAGAAATCGATTTTAGAAGTACTCCTCTCGGTAGTGGTAGTTATTGCGCAACGATTCGAACTGCTCCGGCCTATGTTGGAGTGTGTTACTTTCAGCGATGAGGTTGCAATAATCACCTATTGTTGCACACATCTCCTCCCACGAAATCAACTTCGGTGCAACAATCTCCACCTCCGCAGGTCGCCAATTGGTAAGTGGCAGGTCGAAGTGTCGTGCCAATGCCTGTACGGCCATTGCCGAAGCATTAGCCTTGCCCTGTGCCGAGTAGCCGGCAATATGAGGTGTTGCCACGAGTGATTTTGCAAGATATTTACGGTCGATATTCGGCTCCTCTTCCCAAACATCGGTGATGTAGGTCAAGTCGTTACGCCTTGTCGCCTCGGTAGCAACACACTCTCCGCGCGAAGCGTTGATAAGTACCGCATCGGGGCGCAAGAGAGAGAGGTTTTGCTCGTTGATAATGTGGCGTGTGGTACTGTCGAGAGGGGTGTGGAGAGTAACAATATCCGCCTTGCTCAATACCTCTTCGAGCGATACGAAATCGAGGTGTTCACACTCTTGGCGTGGAGGGTCGGAGCAGATGGTGCGGAAGCCCCAAAATTCAGCATACTCTTTTACCAATTTGCCAACATTTCCTACACCAATAATACCCAAAGTACGCTCTTCTGGGCGAAAACCCTCGCGTTGTGCGAGTAGCGCTAATGACGCTGCAATCCATTGTAGTACTCCGCGTGCATTGCAGCCGGCAGCGGTTGCAACCTTGATGTTGTTGCGCTGGCAGTAGTTAAGGTCAATATGGTCGAAGCCGATAGTTGCCGTAGCGATAAATTGTACCTTCGAGCCCTCTAACAATTTGTCGTTACATAGGGTGCGAGTACGCACTATAAGTGCATCCGCATCTTTTACCATTTCGGGTGTAAAATCTCTGCCATCGGCATATTGCACCTCTGCAAAAGGTTCCAATACCCCCTGAATAAACGGAATGGCTATGTCAATTACAATCTTCATTGTTTGTCGATAATCGCTTTATCACTACAAATTTAGCACAAATATAGTAGGTTTGTGACAAGGTTGTATGATATTTATAATAATTTTTGTACTTTTGTCGTTTGAATACAGATGTGTTGGTTGATTTTATTATCGAGATTTAAGATGATGAGGTTTATCAAATATGTTGTTGTGGTGGCTATTTTCTGCACCATGTTCCTGGCGTGCGGTAAACGAACCTCCAAGTTATCCGCAGAGTCGGATACGCTCTCCTATGTTGTGGGGTTGAATGTTGGGCACTCCCTTATGAAGATGGACTCTACGCTAAATATCGAGGCGGTATGTGCAGCAATTCGTGATGTGTATAGTGGAACTGAGAAGATGACAATGTCCGATGCTCGTGATTATTACCTTGCCGAGAAGACCTATTTTGTACACGAAAAAGCAAAGGCGTATCAGGAGCGTTATCTTACCGATTTGGCGAAGCGTGACCGCAAATATGTGAGAACGCGAAGCGGTGTAACATACAAGATATTACAACTTGGCGACCAGAGCCATTCCGGTTCTATGTCGATGCGAGATACTGTGAAAATCGTATATACTCTTACAGATGAATCGGGTAGAGTGATTGTAGAGGCGGATACTCTGCGCGACTCATACCGTAACTTGTTAAAGGGTTTGCAGGAGGTTGTGAAGCTCGCAGGTGAGGGCTCGCACTTTAATGCATGGCTTCCATCAAAAACAGCATACGATGTTGCCGGTAATAAAGAGCTGAATATAGGGGCAAATACGATGCTGAATTATGATGTTACTATTTTAGATATAAAGTACAATCGATAGATATTTATTTGCGAATAATAAATTTTGGCTATCTTTGCACAGTTTTGTAAACATAAATCAAATTAAACTATAAAGAGTTATGAAAAAGACATTTATGGCTGTTGCGGCACTCGTTTGTGCAGCATTGGCAATCTCTTGCGGAAGTGGCAAGGGCGTTAAGGTGGTTAAGGGTAACACTGCCACATTGGATTCGTTGTCGTATTGTCTCGGAGCAAATATCGGTGGCGGAGTAAAACACCAACTTGGTGATATCCCATTCGATATAGAGGTCGTGAAGGGTGGAATTAAGGACGGCTTGACCGATAAGGCAAAGCAGTCACACGATGAGTCATTGAACCTTCTCCGCACATTCTTTTCGCAGACTCTTGGTGAGCGCCGTGCAGCACATCAGGAGGCTATAAAGGCGGATTCGACAGTTGTGTTCCAGGTGTTTGAGACCGCTGAGGAGTGCGAGGAGATGTCGTATGCCTTCGGTAACGACATTGGCAACAATGTCCGTAGCGGAAAGTTCCCTATCCAGTACTATTGGTTGCTCAAAGGTTTCCAAGATGCATTTGAGGATAGCACCGAAATTTCGCAGGAGAATATCATGTCGTACTTACAGCACTACTTTATGATTACTCGCCCTGCTGAGGCTGCTGAGCGTTCGGCAAAGTGGTTGGAGAAGAAGGAGAAGGGTTTCGGTGTAGAGAAGACCGAGAGTGGCCTGCTCTACAAGGTTGTTAAGGCTGGTGATATGGAGAAGGCTGCAAAGAGTGATGAGGATGTAGTCAAGGTTCACTATGTAGGAAAGTTGCAGGACGGTACCGTATTTGATGCTTCTCGTTTCGAGGATCGTTCAAAGGAGCAGCAAGAAATGATTCGTTTACAGCGCCCAGGTATGTTCGATGAGAAGGGAAATCTTCTCGAAGAGGACGAGCCTATCGAGTTCCCTCTCAACCGCGTTATCAAGGGTTGGACAGAGGGTATGAAACTCGTTGGTCCAGGTGGAAAAATCAAGTTGTATATCCCTTCTGACTTGGCATACGGTCCTCGTGGTGCAGGTCAGTTGATTGGCCCTAATGAAGCTTTGGAGTTTGAGGTTGAACTTCTCGAAGTTGTTCCGGCTGAGGTTGAGACTCCTGCTGCTGAGGAGAGTGCTCCTGCTGAGGAGGTGAAAGCTGAGCCTGCGAAGTAGTATTTTATCATAAAAGCTAAGCCTGTCTAACAAGTTTTTTGTTAGGCAGGTTTTTGTTGCCCTTTTTTGGAGGAGGGCAATAGAGGATTAAACTCTCTAAAAATGAGGGCATCTAAAAAATCCCATAAAAGCATACTATTCCGAAATAATTTACTAACTTCGTGCGGTTATTAGAAGATTTTGTGATGAACTTTTTTGATATTCTTACTCTTGTTGCCCTTGTGTGGGCTGTGGTTAGCGGTTGGCGAAGCGGTTTTGTATCGCAACTGCTCGGTTTGCTCGGCATTATTCTCGGCATTGTTCTCTCACTCCGCTATGGAACTGCCGTAGGAGAAATGTTTAATATCGATGCACGATTTTCGGTAGTTGCAGGCTTCTTGATTACCTTTGTTGCAACACTTATCATTGCAACACTTATCGCACGACTTATCGCGAGAGTTCTATCGTTTATCGGCTTGGGCTGGGTTAATACCCTGCTCGGAATTGTACTGTCAATCGTCAAGGGTTTAATCGTGTTGAGTATGCTCTATGCTGCGATTTTTGCCCTCAACGCAAATCTGCAATTTGTTGAGCCTCAATACTTCGACAACTCCATATCATTTGACCTTGTCCGCAAATGTGCCGAGCCGCTATTCAACTATTGGAACGAGGCAAAGCAGGCTATCCTATCTCCAACTCCAAAAGCGTAGCCGATGCAGAGAGTAGAAGGTTTGGTGATGCGTGCCACAGGCAGTTGGTACGAAGTGTTGCACGAAGGCGAGGTGTTGCGCTGCCGTATGCGCGGCAAGTTGCGTCTGCGTGGTGTTCGTTCCACAAACCCCGTAGTCGTAGGTGATACCGTTCATTGCGAGTGTGGCGAAGATGGCGAATGGGTGATTGTCGATATCGCTCCACGCCACAACTATATTATCCGCCGCGCCTCGAACCTCTCGAAGGAGTCGCATATTATAGCCTCGAATATCGACCGTGCAATGTTGGTCGTAACGCTCGTTGAGCCCGTTACCGCCACCGAGTTTATAGACCGCTTTCTCGTTACCTGCGAGGCGTACAAAGTGCCTGTAACTATTCTTTTGGCAAAGATTGACCTTTTGCAAAAGACTCCCGAAGCGATTGAGGAGTTCCACCGCATATACGAGGGTGCAGGTTACGAGGTTATAGATATCTCCGCTACCGA
The DNA here is from genome assembly GCA_045596245.1 of Alistipes sp. Classification (GTDB taxonomy): domain Bacteria; phylum Bacteroidota; class Bacteroidia; order Bacteroidales; family Rikenellaceae; genus Alistipes. The sequence continues at coordinate 41,167 of JAZOBZ010000022.1, forward strand.
GGGCGTAGGCGTTGAGCGCGTGAAAGCGATGTTGGCTGGTAAAACAACTCTGCTTTCGGGTAATTCGGGCGTTGGAAAATCGACACTTATCGGGGCGATAGACCCTACGATAGATATTCGTACGGGCGAGATATCGGACTCGTTCCACAAGGGCAAGCACACCACCACATTCTCCACAATGTACCGCATTGCAGATGGCTACATCATTGACACCCCGGGCGTTAAGGGCTTCGGCTTGATTGATATTGATGATAAGGAGTTGTGGCACTACTTCCCTGAGATGATTTCGCGTGCCGGCGAGTGCAGGTTCTTTAACTGCACCCATACCCACGAGCCACACTGCGCCGTAATAGAGGCGGTAAAGCGTGAGGAGATAGCCTTTTCGCGCTATGAAAGTTACCTGAAAATACTCGATGAAGATGACAAATACCGAAAATAATCTCTCGCTCGAAGAGTTGCGTGAGCGCATCGACTACCTCTCCTCGTTCCTCTTGGAGAGCCGTATCGATACCCTCACCCGAGCCCTCGATATGCGCACCGAGTATATAACGGTGATGACCGAGAATATGTTTCACGCCCAGAATGCCAGTGCTATTGTGCGCCACTGCGAGGCTTTTGGCGTGCAGAATATCCACACCGTAGAGGAGTTGTGTCCATTCTTGCCAACCCTCAATATCGCCCTCGGAACGGACAAGTGGATTGATATCAACCGCCACGCCACAACTGCCGATGCAGTGAAGGCGTTGCGCAAAGAGGGTTATCGTATTATAGCCACTACGCCACACCACAAGAGCTGTACCCCCGAAACATTCGATGTTACTAAGGGTAAGTTTGCCCTTATCTTCGGAACGGAAAAGACAGGTGTATCTGACGAGATTTTGGCAGAGGCAGACGAATTTTTGCAGATTCCGATGTGCGGAATGGTCGATTCGCTCAATGTATCGGCCTCGGCTGCTATACTTATATATATGTTTTCGCAGCGTATGCGCCTCGAATGTAGCGATTGGCACCTCTCCGAGGAGAAGCGCACTCGTACGCTCTACGATTGGTATCGCTACGCAGTGAAGGACTCCGAAGCGTTGCTCGAACGAAAATTTACGACCAAATGAAGTGGTTTATAGTTGTTGTTACACTGCTTTTGGCAGGTTGCTCTACCGCACCTCAATATCGTGTTGTTGATGGCACAATGCTCGGTACGACCTACCATATAGTAGCCGAAACAACTCTCTCGAACAAGCATATTTTCGATGAGATGCAGCGCATAAACAGCGAAGCCAACGCCTCGATGTCGATTTTCAATCCGCAGTCGTTGTTAAGTCGCATCAACAGCAACCAGACCGATTCGGTGGATATCCATATCACCCGCAATATCGAGATAGCATCGAAAATAAATGCCCTCACTCCGCGTTACGATATCACCGTCAAGCCGTTAGTCGATGCCTACGGTTTTGCCGCAAAAAATCGTGAGGCAAAGCCCAATATCGACTCACTTGTACAGTTTGTCGGTTTTTCAAAATTCCGCATCAAAGATGGTAGAATCGTAAAATCGGACTCTCGCCTGCAACTCGACCTCAACTCCATCGCCAAAGGCTATGTCGTAGATTTGATTGCTGAGTGGCTCAACTCGCAAGGTTGCGAAAACTATATCGTAGAGGTCGGAGGTGAGATTTGCGCAAAGGGGGTAAATGCCAAAGGCATTGCATGGCGCGTAGGTGTTGATGCGCCATTCGAGAACAACCAAACACCCGGTCTGCATCAGCAGAAGGTGGTGCAGATTAGCGGCTCGGCACTCGCCACATCGGGCAACTATCGCCGCTTCTACTACAACGAGCAGGGCGAGCGCATATCCCACACCTTAAATCCGCAAACAGGACACTCGCAGACAACATCGCTCCTTTCGGCAACGGTTATTGCTCCGCGATGCGCTACGGCAGATGCCCTTGCTACCGCATTTATGGCATCAGACGAAAAAGATGCCATCGCCTTGGCAAAGAGCCTATGCGACAGCATCAGTGTCTATTTTGTTCTTGCACCCGCAAATGGCAAGACGGAGTATCGAGAGTTCTCCACTCTCGACAAATAAGTAGAGTTTTTGATATCACCATCAATGGTGACCAAACGCCACTTAATAGCTACAACCGCCTCTAATAGAAATCTCTAAATCATCTCGTGATTACCCTCCCAAAACCCCTGTACTGAAATTATAGAAATAATACGCATTGTAAATATACAACTTTTCTTTTACAACACCCTATTTTTTCGACCAGAAAATAGGGGTGTTTTTATATTTATACGACTTTAAGTCCTATTTTTTGCACTATTAGAGTAAAATTGTCAGCCGATATACCTTTTAGAATATATTTGTGCCATAGAAGTCGCAACATTATGACTATTTAAGAAATTTTATAACCTTCTAACACTTTTATGCTATGAATAATGCTATCTTTAATGACACCACTTCCGATATTGATGTTGTCAAAATTACCGAACACGACAACTCAGGAGTACAAGCTATCTACACTTCACGCATAACCATAGGTTATGTATTGTCGGGAACAAAGTACATCTACCACAATGATCGTTGCACTGCCATACCCGAAGGTGGATTGTTTATTCTCGATGCCGGGCACCACTACAATGAGAATACTATAAATGCAATGAATTGCTTCGAGCAGATAACATTCTACCTGACAGCAACAACCCTACAAAGAGTAATCTTCGGATTAAACATAAACTACGGCTTATCATTCTCCTCCTCACACTCTTGCCCCAAATGTATCGGGCAGAACTTTGCAACAACAAATGCCTCCGATTCAATACGCAACTTCTTTACAGGCTTAGACCTATCGTTGCGCAACTCCGGCTTGCTGCATAACGATGTCGGACAACGCATAAAACTAAACGAGCTGATATTCTTGATACTTTCAGGTGATGATGGTTGCATCAGGCGCAAGCTACTACGCTCAGCAGATACAACCTCTGGGCACTTCATAAATATAGTATATGCAAATCTATTCAACGATATATCCATAGAGTCGCTCGCCGAGCTGACAAATCGCTCGTTAACCTCCTTCAAAAAGGAGTTTAGACGCATTTTCAATATGCCACCACATCGTTGGATTATTGAACAAAGACTTATGCGTGCCAAAATTATGCTCTCATCGACCAAGCTCACCGTATCGGAGATAGGTATCGATTGCGGCTTTACCAATATCTCTCACTTCATAAAACTCTTCAAACAACGATACAATACTACACCTGCCATCTTCCGCCGCGAACACTCCATCATCGCAAATCAAGAGTACAAGATAGCTGTGAATGGGTAAAGACGATATTGTTTTTACCAACTATAAAAACTCCAATTTTTGGGGTGTATACTGATACTTTTAAGGGATAATTCCGTTGAAAATTAAAAATTATCTCGACTTTTAACTCTTGACTCTTCTCTTTTTATTATCTTTGCAGCGCAGATTCGGTTCATCGCTGCCTCGATAAGAGGGGGAGGAAAGTCCGAGCAACGCAGAGCACCGTGCAAGTTAACGGCTTGATGTTCGAGAGGGTATAGTAGCGTAACAGAAAATAACCGCCCGGGCAGTAAGCGTCTTTCGAGATGCGTCAGGGTAAGGGTGAAAAGGCGGGGTAAGAGCCCACCGCGAGGGCAGCAATGTCGCTCGGCAGTACGCCTCACGGGTTGCAAGGTTATGTATATCGGCAATTAAGGGTTGCTCGCCCGATGCCGAGGGGTAAACCGCTTGAAGCGACAAGTGATTGTCGCCCTAGATAAATGATGAACTAAAACAGAACTCGGCTTATGGGGTCTGCGGTTTTTGGGAGGTTGATTCTTTTAGATTCAGCCTCTCATCTTTTTGGTAGGTGGCTTCTCTCATAAGCCGAGAGGGTGTTACCTATCCCCCAAACCCCCTTTCTGTAAAGGGGGCTTGTCGCAAAACGAGTTTGCTCCATTAAGTTGTGGTCTGCAACTTATGTGGTCTGCGACTTTTAGGAGGTTGATTGTTTTAGATTCAGCCTCTCATCTTTTTGGTAGGTGGCTCCTCCCATAAGCCGAGAGGGTGTTACCTATCCCCCAAAGAAGCTGTCTAACAAGGTGATTTCTGCGTTATACTCGTGTTCGAAATCCTCACATACTCCAAGTATGCTGCGGTTTCTCACACTTCGTAAGCCTTGAAATCCCTCTTGTTATACAACTTCTAACAAAAAGGTAGTGCCTAAAAAACTTGTTAGACACTCCCCTTGTCGCAAAACGAGTTTGCTCCATTAAACTGTGGTCTGCAACTTTTTGTGAGGCTTGTGCATTAGGTACAAGCTTTACTTTTTTTTATGTGAGTCTTGCCTATAAGTGGGGGGAGATACCACCCCCTCAAAAATAGGCACAATAAACAAGCCTGCCTAACTTTTTCACTTGTTAGACAGGCTCCTAACTTCAAAAGAGTCAATTAGAGTAATTATCCTATAACTTACGCAACTTTACGGTGAAGTGACGCATCAATTCCGCCTCCCAAACAATCTCGACACCACGAGTAATCTCATTGCGGCGGTCAAACACATTCTTCAATGCAGCAGCGATAACGCGCATGTGATTGTCGGTATAGACACGGCGGGCAACGCAAAGACGAAGAAGGTCAAGACTTCCGAAGCGATTCTCGCGTGTTACAGGGTCACGATCGGCAAGGATATAGCCAATCTCGCAACCACGCACGCCTGCCTCCAAGTACAACTCGATAGCGAGTGTCTGTGCAGGGAACTCCTCCTTCGGAACTTTGGTAAGCACCTTGTCGGCATCTACGAAGATAGCGTGACCTCCCACAGGACGCTGATACGGGATTCCGTACTCGTCGAGCAAGCCTGCGAGGAACTCAACCTGATGTATGCGCGTTTCGAGGTTGTCGAACTCGGTATTCTCGTCAAGACCTACCGCCAACGCCTCCATATCTCGGCCATTCATACCACCGTATGTGAGGTAACCCTCGAATGGGATACAGAAACGCTTTGCACCCTCGTACCAATCCTCGTGGCGAGTAGCGATAAAGCCACCCATATTCACGATACCGTCCTTCTTTGCCGACATTGTCATACCGTCAGCCAACGAGAACATTTCGAGTGCTATCTCCTTGATTGTTTTGTTGGCGTAACCCTCCTCGCGAGTCTTGATAAAGTAGGCATTCTCGGCAAAGCGAGCCGAGTCGAGCACTACTCGCTTGCCATACTTGTCGGCAATAGCACGCACCTCGCGCAAGTTCTGCATCGAAACAGGCTGACCACCTGCGGTGTTGTTGGTGATAGTAACAATGATGAACGGCACATTCTCGTGATGCTCCGCCAATGCCTTCTCCAACTTCTTCGGGTCTACATTACCCTTGAATGGAATTTCGAGCTGGGTGTCTTTCGCCTCGTCAATAGTGCAGTCGAGGGCGGTAGCCTTACGGCTCTCGATATGTCCCTTGGTAGTGTCGAAGTGCGAGTTACCCGGAACAACCGAACCGGCCTTTACAAGGTGCGAGAACAGCACATTCTCGGCAGCACGACCTTGGTGTGTAGGGATAACATACTCAAAGCCTGTGATTTTGTTGATAGTCTCTTTGAGGTGGAAGAACGATGACGAGCCTGCGTAACTCTCATCACCCATCATTACCGCAGCCCACTGACGGTCGCTCATCGCACCCGTACCCGAGTCGGTCAAGCAGTCGATGTAGACCTGCTCCGAACGCAACTGGAAGAGGTTGTAGTCCGCCTCTTTCATCCACTGCTCGCGCTCCTCGCGAGTACTCTTCTTGATTGGCTCAACCATCTTGATTCGCCAAGATTCTGCAAAAGGAAGTTCCATACTTAAATTAAGAATTGAGAATTAAAAATTAAGAATTATTTGATTGTTTGTTGTTCTAACCTAAAAATCATCTTTTGACGCTCAATTTCATTCGCCAATTCCTCCTTTGTTGGGAGAAATGTGAGATATTTGGCTTGGAATAGACGACTGTTCTCTTTAAGCATAGAGTACCTTGCCATATCCTCGCTTGTTTGAGAGCACAAAATCAGACCAATGGTAGGGTTATCCCCATCGGTGCGTTTCAGTTCATCGTACATTCTGACATACATATCCATCTGTCCTACATCCTGATGGCTTATCTGCTCTGTTTTCAAATCAACAAGCAGGAAACATTTAAGAATATAGTTGTAGAATACAAGGTCTATATAGAAATCACCCATATCCGTGCGAATATGCTGTTGCCGAGCCACAAAAGCATATCCCTTACCCAACTCCATTATAAATTTTTGAAGATGAGTAATAATCGCACTCTCTAATTCCGTTTCGGTAAATTTTGTATTTTGAGACAGCCCTAAAAATTCTGCAACAACAGGGTTCTTGATAAACTCCAACTTATCCTCCTGCATTGAAACAGTAATTTGTCTCATTTCATCAACAACCTCACTCTTTGCTTGTGACTGCAACAGACGGTAATAGTATTGAGATGATATATTACGATGCAGAGTACGAGCACTCCACATTTCCTTCTCTGCCTCTTGCATATACCAACAACGAGCCTCCTTGTCGCTTACCGTCAAGAGTTCCCGATAGTGTGTCCAAGATAGTATTTGAGATTTTCCACTCGCTGCGTGGAATATCTCAGGAAATAGTTTGTAGAATTGAACAAACTGATACAGGTTACTCTTTGTAAAACCTCTGCCATATAAACCTGTGAGGTAGTCGGAGAGTTTTTTAACAATCTCCTTTCCGTATTCGGCTCTATTCTCTCCATTTAGTTCTTCGTCTGCAATACGCTTTCCCAACAGCCAATTACGCTGCACCATAGCCACATTTACCGCTTGATACGCGTAGTTGCGTGTCTGCTCGATGATATTTTGTGTATCTTTGAAAATATCATCTGTATTGTCTGCAATTATTATCCCTCTGTTTTGTCTCATAATGCAAACGATTTAAGTTGGGCGATTTCCTGTGGCCAAATCTCCTCGTTCGGGGTTTCGAGCGTAAGCGGTATCTCCTCGAAGAGTGGTGACTGCGCAATAAATCGGAAACAATCCCAACCGATAAAACCCTCGCCCAACGAGGCGTGTCTATCGACATGCGAGCCGAGAGGTTTCAGGGCATCGTTCAGGTGCATACCACGCAGATACTTCAAACCAATGATGCTGTCCACCTGCGCAAAGGTCTTTTCGCAAGCCTCCACACTCGAAAGGTCGTAACCAGCAGCAAAGGTATGGCAGGTATCGATGCAGAAACCTACACGCGACTTATCCTCCACTTTGTCTATAATATGAGCAATATGCTCCCACGCAAAGCCGAGATTCGAGCCTTGCCCTGCGGTATTCTCGATAACCGCCGTAACACCATGCGTGCGGTCGAGAGCCATATTTATCGATTCGGCAATGCGGTCGAGCGACATCAACGAGGTGATTTTACCGAGATGGCTGCCCGGGTGGAAGTTCAGCCTATCCAGACCGAGTTTCTCGCATCGCGCCATCTCCTCAAAGAAAGATTCGCGCGACTTCTCCAAACCTTCGCGCTCGGGGTGTCCGAGGTTGATAAGGTAACTGTCGTGTGGCAAAATCTGTTTTGCCGTATATCCGCACTCTGCGCATGCCGCCTTAAATCGCTCGCACTGCTCCTCAGTCAGAGCTGGGGCGAGCCATTGGCGTTGGTTTTTGGTGAACAGAGCAAAGGCGGTAGCACCTATCGCCTTGGCATTATGCGGAGCATTCTCCACTCCTCCCGATGCGCTAACATGCGCGCCAAAGTATTTCATAAATTAAGAATTAAAAATTGAGAATTAAAGGTTTTTATATTATAATTTTTTTAAATTATAAATATCTCAAAAACAACTCATTGTTTTTACCATTAACTGTCAATTATCAACTGTCAATTGTCAATTATATTACACTAATCCTTCAACACTTCCATCCTCTGCAAGATGTATATTCACCGCCTGTGGGACTTTACCCAAACCAGGCATACGCATAATATCTCCTGCCAGCACCACGATAAATCCACTACCTGCGTTGAGCTCTATATCCTTGATTTTCAAAGTGAAACCTTCAACGCTTCCGTAGAGTTTTGCATCTCCGCTGAACGAGTATTGAGTTTTTGCTATGCAGACAGGAAGTTTTCCCATACCCCATTTTTCGAGTAGGGCAATCTCCTTTTGTGCCTTTAAGCTAAACTCCACAGAACCTGCCCCATAGATCTTCTTTGCAACCTTCTCTATCTTCTCCTTGATGCTATCTTCGAGGTCGTAAGCGTAGGTAAGTGGAGCAGATGGCTGGTTTTCGATAAGTTCCACAGCTGCCTCTGCCAATTCGGTAGCACCTGCGCCACCCTCAGTGTAGGCGTTATTGATAACACAACGAACTCCCAGCTCTGCGCAATGCTCCATGACCAATGCAATCTCCTCCTCTGTGTCGCTTGCAAAGCGATTAAAACAAACCAATACGGTCTGTCCGAACTTTTGGAGGTTAGCGATATGTCTGTCAAGGTTGGCAAAGCCGCGCTTCAAGCCCTCGGCATTTGGTAGTTTAATCTCTCCCTCTGGTACCCCACCATGCATTTTGAGCGCAAGGGTAGAAGCAACCAAAACTGTTAAGTCGGGTTTAAGCCCTGCCTGACGGCACTTGATATCAAAGAACTTCTCTGCACCAAGGTCTGCACCGAATCCCGCTTCTGTTACCGTATAATCGGCCCACGACATAGCCATACGAGTTGCTATCACCGAGTTGCAGCCGTGTGCAATGTTGGCGAAAGGACCTCCGTGTATAATTACTGGATTGTGTTCCGTAGTCTGCACGAGGTTAGGGTTTATGGCATCTTTTAAGAGAGCCACAATTGCGCCCGTAACGCCCAAATCATCTACCGTGAAAGGAGTATCATCATAACGCACACCAAGCACAATACGACCAATGCGAGCGTACAAATCGTCTATATTGCGTGCCAGACACAATATAGCCATAATCTCCGATGCAGGAGTGATATCGAAGCCGGTCTCGGTAGGTATTCCATTTACAGAGCCTCCAAGTCCCGAAATAATATGGCGCAACGAACGGTCATTTATATCGAGGACTCTTCGCCACATTACCTTCTTCAATCCTGCCTGTTTCGAACGATTGTGATAGAGGTGGTTGTCGAGGAGAGCTGCGATAAGGTTATTTGCCGAGGTTACTGCGTGGAAATCACCCGTAAAGTGAAGGTTTATATCCTCCGAAGGTAACACCTGTGCATAGCCACCTCCTGTTGCACCGCCCTTCATACCGAAACAAGGTCCTAGCGATGGCTCGCGTAACGCAATAATTGCGCGCTTACCGATACGATTGAGTCCCATTCCGAGACCAATGCTGACTGTCGTCTTACCCACACCTGCCTTTGTTGCTGTAATAGCGGTAACAAGGATAAGGTGATTTTTTGCGATTTTCTTACTGTTAATCAGTTTATAAGGTATCTTCGCTATATGTTTGCCGTAGTTAAATACCTCCTCATTCGGAAAACCAACCTCGGCTGCAACTTCACGAATATCCTTCAATTTTACCGCTCTTGCAATTTCAATATCAGATTTCATTACTATATGTTTTTAAATTATTTTTTCGTTTTTTACAATAACACTCTACAAATATACAAAATTTATAGTTAATTCAAAACAGCGACACAACAAAATCGCTATCTTTGTAGCGTTATTGGTAATTATGAATGAGAAAAATTCCATTTTAGGACACATCGCATGCTTTACAGCATACCTTATTTTCGGGCTTAACATCATTGTATGCAAAGATTTAACATCAAGCAATACAATCTCGCCACTCGCCCTTTTTACGCTACGCTCATCGGGTGCAGGTATTCTCTTTTGGCTCATCTCGCTGTTTAAGCCGAAGGAGATTGTCGAACGACACGACTTTCCAAAAATTTTCGCAGCTTCTGTGCTTGGTTTTTTCCTTACGCAGATAACCTTTCTGATAGCAATTCCCCAAATTACACCAATGGACTGCTCGATTGTCGCTTCACTCTCGCCCATATACACCATGTTTATTGCAGCATTTGCAATTAAAGAGCCAATCTCCGCAAAAAAGATTGGCGGCGTAGTGTTGAGCCTGTGCGGCATATTGTATTTGATTATTAACAGCGCCACCTCCACCTCAACCGTAGTACAAACCACACCGATAGGCGTCTTGTTGATGATTGCTAACTCGCTATGTTTCTCGCTCTATTTGGGGATATTCAAACCCACTATTGCCAAGTACTCGGTCGTGACATTTATGAAGTGGATATTTCTCTTCTCGACTCTGATGAGTCTGCCATTCTCGGCGAAAGAACTTATTGCGGTAGATTTTGCAGCTCTGCCACTCTCTTATATCGCAGAACTCGGTTTTCTGATTATCTGTGCCACATTTATAACCTATCTCCTTATACCGATAGGACAAAAGCAATTGCGCCCAACACTCGTTAGTATGTACTCCTATGTGCAACCTATTATTGCCATTGTTGTGAGTATCTGTGTAGGTATGGATACATTGAGTTGGCAAAAAATTGTGGCCGCTGTAACCGTATTTTTGGGCGTTATCATAGTTTCGCATAGTCGGCATAAGGATATGGCAAAATAAAATCGTACATTTTCGCAACAATACTCTATAAATATACAAAGTTTATAATTAACACTTCGTTCAAACATGAAACTTATTAAAGACATCATCTTATATCTGATTACTATTGTAGCATCTGTGACACCGCTTTTTGCGGCGGTAGCATCGACTGCATCTGCTCAGCAACCTGAGCGTGCGCCTTACAGCCGCGGTAGCGGTAACTTTACCTTCACCGAGTATGAGCCTCTCAAAGAGAAGCCTATTCAGGTCTATTACTATGTACCAAAGAAGGGTGACATTACAAAGATGCGTGTTCTCTTTGCTATGCACGGTGCTCAGCGCACTTCGAGCCCAGCTATTCGTGCTTGGCGTTACTTCGCTGAGCGTGAGGGTTTTATCGTAATTGCTCCTCAGTACTCAAAGAAGTTCTATCGTGAGTGGGAGTATCAGTTTGGTGGTGTAGCACACAAGGGTAAGGTGCAGCCTCGTGAGAAGTGGACTTACAACTCTATTGAGGCTATCTTCGACCACTTCAAGAAGATTACAGGTTCGACTGCCGAGGTGTACGATATGTTTGGTCAGTCGGCTGGTGGCCAGTTTACACACCGTTTCGCTTTGGCTATGCCTGAGGCTCGCCTCAATATCGCAGTAGCAGCGAACCCCGGTTCGTGGACATTCCCACTCGTAAATGGTCTTCCAAGCAAGACTATTGATGGTAAGACCTACTCTTATCCGTACTCTGTTAAGGGTACTCCAATGGCAAATGACGAGGTGTTGAAGAGGTTCTTTTCGCGCAAGCTCTACATTCAGATTGGTAAAAACGATGTTGCTACTTCGGGCAAGTATGTTCCAACCAAGGATAATGCTTTGTCGCAGGGTAAGCACCGCCTCGACCGCGCTCGCAATATGTATAAAGTGTCGAAGAAACTCGCTAAGAAGAATAAGTGGGAGTTCAACTGGGAGAAGGTTGAGGTTAAGGGTATTGGACACGGTACTATGGGTATGGTATATGGTAAGTACACCGAGGATGCTAACGGCAAGAAGAGATATAGCATAGACGATTACACCAAGACTTCGGCTTACTACCTACTCTTCGAGAAAGACGAGCAGGCTCGCAAGCGTTAATACTACCTAAATATATTTGGAGGCTGGTTAGAAGATTTATCTTGTTAATCAGCCTCTTATTGAAGTAGGTAAATAGAAATAATTTGATTAATATATCACAGCTATACACTAAAATTCAGAACTTTTAAATCTCACAGTTATTAACTCACAATAATTTATATAATTATTCAAGTGAATTATTCGCACAATGAGAATTTATTTTAAAGCCCTTTGAAAATTTGGTTAAATTATTTAACTTTGTACACGCTATTACACTATGGTAGGTGAATTTATTGCACACCTGTGATATATTAATCAAATTTATTCTATATTTGCGTATTCAAACTGACAATAAATAATAAAAATAGAGTTATGAAGAGAATTTCTACATTTTTTGCAGCGCTTATCGCTTGCACAGCTATTGCCAACGCACAGGCAACCGTTGAGTCGGCAACACCACAGGAGCAGGTGACTTTTGCCAATGAGGTTAAGACCGAGAAGGAGGCTCCTGCATTTAAGAGCGAGGCTCAAATCAAGGCTGAGAAGGCAGCAGCTCGCAAGGAGCGCAACACTATCGAGTTCAATGCAACACTAAATGGTTCGCTCGCTCATTTCAAC
>JAZOBZ010000023.1:0-20385 GCA_045596245.1 Alistipes sp.
AAGGTAATTTTGATTATGAAATATATAGCACCAGAATTTGATATTTACGAGGTTGTTGCCGAGCGCGGCTATGGCGATAGCGTGACACTACCCGGATTCGAGGTAGATTCAGACGAATTAACCTTCTAAGTGAAGATTTTAGTTAATTTTTCATTGGTGGAAGCTCTGTGCAGCAATGCGCGGAGCTTCCTTTTTTAGTGAGGAGATAGGAGATAGGAGTTAGGAGAGAGGAGAGAGGAGTTGAGATGAGGGAGAAATTCAAAATTCAAAATTCAAAATGCAACGGAATTGTATAGTTTGGTGTTGTTGTTACATACCCCCTCCGCTACGCTCGTCCCCCTAATTCAGGGGGACAATAGTTTATTTATTCCTCCCCTAAGTTAGGGGAGGTGCCCGTTAGGGCGGTGGGGTATAATATTCTATTTTTCACAACACTAAACTATATAACTCCGAAATGCAAAATTGATAATTCTTAATTCTTAATTTTTAATTTTTAATTCTTAATTCTTTCAGCGCACCCCTAACAGCCTTTAACTCTTTTGCGCCACAACCCCCATCTTGCTATACAACTTCTAATAGAAATGGTGTGTCTAACAATTTTTTAGACACACCATTTCTATTTGTGTTGTGTAGGATTTTACTCCTTCTTCTTATCCTTGCCTGTATAGAGGAATCGGCGAATCTTCTTTGTTGCAGTCTTCTCGAACTCCTGCTCCTCCTCAACCACTTCGGAAATCTTCGAGTAGCGATTTACACGCTCGTTTACATACTGCTTAATCTCGCGCATCAAATCCTCCTTGAAGAGGTCGAACTCGTGCTTCTTCTTGTGCCAAGTATCAACCATCTCGGAGTATTTCGCCTCGATAGCTTCGGTGTCGAAGTGTACCAATGCCACCAACTTGCCCTCCGACTCGGTAACCACCGACTCCGAGATAAAGACATGCGAGTTGAGGACATTTTCGATATCCTCAGGATAGATATTCTCGCCCGATGGACCAAGAATCATATTCTTCGAGCGACCTTTAATATAGAGCCAGCCGTCCTCATCGAAGCAGCAGAGGTCGCCCGTGCGGAAGAAACCGTCTTCGGTAAATGCCGCAGCCGTAGCCTCAGGGTTTTTGTAGTAGCCCTGCATCTGCGATGGACTCTTAATCACCAACTCACCAATACCGGTCTCCTCGTTTACATTCTCCAAGCGGTACTCAATACCCTTCAAAATTGGACCTGTCGAGCCGTGACGCAACATTCCATCAACCATACCTGCAATAAGCGGTGCAGTCTCGGTCAAGCCGTAACCGACATCGTAGATAAACTTCGAGTCGAGCAAGAACTGCTCCACCTCGCCATCGAGTTTCGAGCCTCCGATACCGAAGAAACGAATACGACCACCGAAGGTCTTGGTGAGTTTTTTGCCTGCGATGCGGTGCAAGTAACGGCGAATAAAGCCAACGCCGTAGAGCGCATTCATAAAGCTGTTCGAGGTAAACATCTTCTTCACCTTACCCTTGAAAATCTTCTCGATAATAAGCGGTACGGTAAGCATAATTGTTGGACGGACCTCCTTCAATGCAGGCAACAATACCGATACGGTCGGAGCCTTATCGAGATAGACCACATGGGCTCCGTGATGAAACGCAAGGATAAGTCCGAGCGTACATTCGTAGGTGTGCGCCATTGGCAACACCGAGAGGAATATATCGTCCTCTCGCACAAGGAACAGTGGGTCAATCAGCCACATCTGCGATGCGAGGTTGTAGTGCGTAAGCATCACACCCTTTGGCAGCGAGGTTGTACCCGATGTGTAGATAATTGCCGCCAAATCCTCAGGCTGTGGCACTGTTAACTCGCCCTCCTCCTTAACATTCTGTGAGAGGACAGAGAGGTTCTTTGTACGAACGATGATATTCAACTTTGCCGAAACCTCCTTCGAGATTTTGGTAAAGAGCTTATCCGAAACGCACATAGCCTTCGCCTCCGAGTGCTCAACGATACGGTCGAGGTCTGCCGATGTAAAATCCGGCAATACGGGAACTACTGTGTAGCCTCCCGTAGTAATAGCAAAGTAGCAAACGCCCCAATTCGGCATATTGCTACTGAGCAAGACGACCTTATCGCCCTTTTTAAGACCTGCCGAGCGGAGCAACTCTTGTACCTCGGCTACCTTTTCGCCCACCTGCTTGAAGGTGTAGCTTCCGCCTCTCCACAATGAAAAGGCTATACGCTCCGAGAAATTCTTCACGCTGTTGTTCAGAATTTCGTAAAGTGTATTCAACTTCATAAAGTAGTTAAAAAATTAAGTTTGTACTGCGTAAGGGCTACCAAAATGTGCGTATCTACCCCTACAAATCTGTGCAAAAGTAGGATTTTTTTCCTAAATATAAGTATATTTGTGAGAAAATTTGAATGTCAATGTTCAATTTAGAGCAGATAAAGCGATTTGCCGGCGAGGTTGGTTTCGACCTGTGTGGAGTGGCTAAATATCGTGTTTTTGAGGAAGATAAACTCTTTCTCGAAGAGTGGATAGGGGAGGGCTATGCCTCATCGCTCGACTATCTCAAAAGGAACATCGATTGTCGAGCCGATGCCAACCTTCTCGTAGAGGGTGCAAAAAGTGTCGTTGTGTGCGCTGTATCCTACAAAAACAAGATAAGCGATGGCTACCCTGCCGACCATCAGGCAAAGGTTGCATCGTACGCCTGCACTACCGACTATCACACCACCATCAAGCAGATGTTGTTCGAGTTGTGCGAGCGACTCAAAGAGGTTAATCCCGACTTCTCGGCGCGCTGTTTTGTGGATAGTGCGCCCATTTTCGAGAAGCGATATGCCGTAGAGGCAGGACTTGGTTGGATTGGGCGACAGTCGCTGCTTGTAACGCCCGAATTTGGCTCGTTTGTACTGTTGGGCGAGATTGTGATGACCGCTGAGTGCGACCAATACGACACACCTTACAAGGGGGTAGGCTGTGGCGAGTGTCGCCGCTGCATAGAAGCTTGTCCGAACAATGCAATAAAGGAGCGACATATAGATACTTCGCGATGTATTTCGTGCGCAACAATCGAGCGCAAGGAGGACGAGGGTTGTGATTTGCATGGTTGGATTTTTGGTTGTGATGAGTGCCAAACGGTCTGCCCATACAACAAAAAAGCGCCCCGCCTCTCCAACACGAAGTTTGCACCTCTATTCAACCCTATGGCGATGACTCCCCAAGAGTGGGCTACACTCTCGCAAGAGGAGTTCGTTGAGCGATTCGGTGCTACCCCACTTATGAGAGGTCTTAGAAAAACCAAATAGAAACACTAAACAGATACAACTATGAAAAAGAGATTTATCACACTGCTTGCAACTGCACTTGTTATCGGAGCTTCGGCTCAAACCACAGATGGTGGAATCGATGCGAAATTGCTCGAAAGAATCAAAAGTGGATACACCAACTCGCCTGAGCAAAGAGCCATTAAAAACGCTTTGGCATCGACCTCCATCGCCACGCTTTCGATTAATGGCGACAACCTTGCAAAGTGCGACAATCACTTCTCGCACCGCGTTAAGACAAGGGGCATAACCGACCAAAAATCGTCAGGCAGATGTTGGCTCTTCACAGGATTGAATGTGTTGCGCGCCAAGATGATAGAGCGATACAACCTCAGCGAGATGGAGTTCTCGCAGAACTACTGCTCGTTCTATGACCTGCTCGAAAAGTCGAATCTCTTCTTGCAGGCGATAATCGACACTCGCTCGCACGCGCTCGATGACAGAAAGGTCGATTGGTTATTGCGCCACCCTATCGGTGACGGAGGACAATTTACGGGCGTTTCGAACCTTATTATGAAGTACGGTATTGTGCCAAAGGAGGCTATGCCCGAAACATTCCAGAGCAACAACACCCGCAATATGAGAACTATCCTCTCTCTTAAACTCCGCGAGTATGCGCTGGCTCTTCGCGCCGCCAAGAGTGATAAGGCCGCCTCGGCATTGAAGGTCGAGCAACTGACCGAGATATATCGTATTTTGGTAGAGTGCTTGGGTGTTCCTCCGACTGAGTTCGAGTGGACAATGCGCAATCGCAAGGGCGAAGTTGTTTCAACCGCAAAATACACCCCAAAATCATTTTATGAGGAGTTTATCGGAGAGGATTTGGAGGACAACTACATTATGGTTATGAACGACCCTTCGCGCGAGTATGGTAAGGTGTACGAGATTGAGTACGACCGCCATGTCTATAATGGCGATAATTGGCTCTACATAAACCTCCCTATCGAGCGTATCCGCGAGATGGCTATCGCCTCAATCAAGGATAATACGGCGATGTACTTCTCGTGCGATGTGGGTAAATACTTCGACCGCAAAAATGGAACACTCGATTTGAAGAACTACGACTATGAATCGCTCTTCCGCACATCATTCCCGATGAGCAAGAGCCAACGGATTCAGACACACGCCAGCAGCTCATCGCACGCAATGACACTTATAGGTGTCGATATTGACGACAAGGGCGAGGCTCGTAAGTGGCTGATTGAGAATAGCTGGGGCGCAAAACCCGGCGATAAAGGAAAACTCATCATGACGGACGACTGGTTCCGTGAGTATATGTTCCGACTCGTTGTGGAGCGCAAATATGTTCCGCAAGATATTCTCGATATGTTCAAGCAGAAACCAATAATGTTGGAGCCTTGGGACCCGATGTTTGCACCGGAAGAGTAAGAAGCAGAAAACGGAAAACTAACAAAAATAATTTTCAATTCGGCACTTTCCGCCTTCTACGGCACTACAACAAAGGTTAAAAATAATTGTTAATAACCTGTCAATAAACTACCAAATTTTAGTAGCATAATTCGTAATAAAGGCTCTAACTTTGTATCGCTGAAACTCGGAATAACACCCTCCCGCAAGGAGGGTATTTCCGCCTAACGGACAAAACAATTTAAACACGATATATAGTAATGAAGAACAACTCGACTCTTAAAAAAGTCCAGTACGCTGACGCTGTCGCTGCCTCAAAGGAGTACTTTGGAGGTGACGAACTTGCTGCTACTGTGTGGGTTAGCAAGTACGCCTTGAAGGATTCGGCAGGTAATATCTACGAGTCCTCGCCTGAGCAGATGCACTACCGTCTGGCACGAGAATTGGCCCGTATAGAGAACAAGTACGGCGAACCTCTTTCGGAGCAGGAGATTTTCGACCTGCTCGACCATTTCCGTTACATCATTCCGCAGGGTGGACCAATGACCGGTATCGGTAACAACTTGCAGGTTGCTTCGCTCTCGAACTGCTTTGTAATCGGACACAAAAATCCGGCTGACTCGTACGGTGGTATCTTCCGTATGGACGAGGAGCAGGTGCAGTTGATGAAGCGCCGTGGTGGCGTAGGTCACGACCTTTCGCATATCCGTCCTTCGGGTAGCCCCGTTTTGAACTCGGCACTCACATCAACAGGTATCGTTCCGTTTATGGAGCGTTACTCGAACTCTACTCGTGAGGTTGCACAGGACGGTCGCCGTGGTGCATTGATGCTTTCGATTTCGATTAAGCACCCCGATGCAGAGAAGTTTATCGATGCAAAACTCGATACCAACAAGGTTACCGGTGCGAATGTGTCGGTAAAGATTGATGACGAGTTTATGCGCTCGGCAATTGAGGGACGCACCTACACACAGCAGTTCCCTATCAATGCCGACAAGCCGAAGTTTGTGCAGAACATCGATGCTTCGAAGTTGTGGGCAAAGATTATCCACAACGCATGGAAGTCGGCAGAGCCGGGTGTGTTGTTCTGGGATACTATTATTCGTGAGAGTGTGCCTGACTGCTACGCCGATGAGGGATTCGTAACAGTCTCGACAAACCCTTGCGGTGAGATTCCGTTGTGTCCGTACGACAGCTGTCGTCTGTTGGCTATCAACCTCTACTCGTATGTTGAGAATCCATTTACGAAGGAGGCTTCGTTCAATTTCGACCTCTTCAAGTCGCATGTACACAAGGCTATGCACCTGATGGACGACATCATCGACTTGGAGTTGGAGAAGATTGACCTCATCATTGATAAGATTGCTTCGGACCCAGAGGATAAAGATGTTCGCCGTGTTGAGTTGGATTTGTGGCACAAGATTAAGGATATGGCACTCAAAGGTCGCCGTACAGGTCTTGGTATCACTGCTGAGGGCGATATGTTGGCTGCGCTCGGTTTGCGCTATGGCTCGAACAAGGCTCTCGATTTTGCAACAAAGGTACACCAGACCTTGGCTGTTGAGGCTTATCGCGAGTCTGTGAACATGGCTCGTGTGCGTGGTGCTTTCACCGTATTCAACGCCGAGAAGGAGAAGAATAATCCGATGATTAACCGCCTCAAAGCGGCAGATGCTTCGCTCTATGAGGAGATGGTTAAGTATGGTCGCCGTAATATAGCAATGCTTACAATTGCCCCTACCGGTACAACATCGTTGATGTCGCAAACCACTTCGGGTATTGAGCCTGTATTCCGTCCTGTTTACAAGCGCCGCCGTAAGATTAACCCTTCGGACCGCGATGTTAAGGCTGCATTTACAGATGAGCAGGGACAGTTGTTCGAGGAGTACAATGTATATCACCACAAGTTCGTGGATTGGTTGCGTATCAACGGTTACGACATCTCCCGTCTCGACACTATCAGCGATGAGGAGTTGGAGAAGTGGGTTGCTGCATCGCCATATCACAAGGCTACCGCAAACGATATCGATTGGGTAGCAAAGGTGAAGATGCAGGGTGCTATTCAGAAGTGGGTGGACCACTCGATTTCGGTTACCGTAAACTTGCCAAACAACATCTCGGAGGAGATTGTTGCCGATGTATATCGTACCGCTTGGGAGTCGGGCTGTAAGGGTATCACCGTATATCGCGATGGTTGCCGTGCAGGTGTCTTGGTGGACAAGAAGAGCAAGAAGGCTGAGAAGAAGTGCGAGGAGGCAACAGGCGAGAATCGCCGTCCGAAGTCTATTCCGGCTGAGGTTGTTCGATTTAAGAACGGCTCGGAGATGTGGATTGCCTTCGTAGGTATGGTAGATGGTCGCCCTTACGAGATTTTCACCGGTAAGATTGAGGACGATGCAATGTATATCCCTACAAAGATTACCAAGGGTAATATCATCAAAGTTCGTGAGGAGGACGGAACAAAGCGTTACGACTTCCAATATACCGACCGCTACGGTTATACCAATACTATCGGTGGTATTTCGCGTTTGTTTGATGAGAGTTTCTGGAACTATGCAAAGTTGATTTCGGGTGTATTGCGCTACAATATGCCAATCGAGAAGGTTGTATCGTTGATTGACGGTTTGCACCTTGACGATGAGAATATCAACACTTGGAAGAATGGTGTTAAGCGTGCCTTGAAGCAGTATATCGAGGACGGTACCCGTTCAAAGGGTAAGTGTCCACAATGTGGTCAGGAGAATATGGCATACCAGAACGGCTGCCTTACCTGTCTATCGTGCGGTTACTCTAAGTGTGGTTGATGCAATCACAACCTTCAACCGAAGAGAGCGTGTTCCAAAACAATATCGGACACGCTCTCTTTTTTAAACTTTAAAGATTGGGGGCTGTTTTTTGTGAGGATTTGTGAGGAGTAGAAAATAGGAATAAATTCGCTTTTTCACCCGCTTTGCATCGTCAGTTCCGTTTAGTTTGTTATCTTTGTACTTTGATATGAGTGGTATGAATAACGAAGATATTTTAAAGGGATTAAACCCTGCTCAACGCTCTGCTGTTGAGGCTTATAATGAGCCATCGCTGATTATTGCGGGTGCCGGTTCGGGTAAGACAAGAGTACTTACAACAAGAATTGCCTATATGTTGGCACAAGGCGTTTCGCCTCTATCGATATTGGCACTTACCTTTACGAATAAGGCTGCCAACGAGATGCGTGAGCGTATCGAGTTGATGGTTGGTTCAAAGAGCCGATACATCAATATGGGTACTTTTCACTCGGTATTTTCGCGAATTTTGCGTGATAATGCCGAGCGACTTGGCTATCCGAAGAGCTATACTATCTACGAGCCTAACGACACGAAAAATCTTCTCAAAACAATCATTAAGGAGCGTGGGTTGAGCGATGATAAGTATAAGCCGGGATTTATAGCTTCGCGAATTTCGATGGCGAAGAATAATCTTATTACTCCGGGTGCTTATATACAGAACTCGCTATTTGCAACCGAGGACAGGCAGTTGCAGATTCCGGAGTTCGGAAATCTCTACCTCGAATACTGCAAGCGTTGCAAGGCAAACGGAGCGATGGACTTTGACGATTTGTTGTTGCAGACAAATATCCTCTTTCGCGACCACCCCGAGGTGTTGGCAAAGTATCAGGAGCGTTTCCAATATGTCTTGGTCGATGAGTATCAGGACACCAACAATGCACAATATATCATCATTCGCCGCTTGGCGCAGCACCACTCTCGTATCTGCGTAGTGGGCGATGATGCACAGAGTATCTACTCGTTCCGAGGGGCGAAAATCGAGAATATCCTCTCCTTTCAGCGCGATTATCCGCAGGCTAAGGTCTTTAAGTTGGAACAGAACTATCGCTCGACACAGACGATTGTCGATGCTGCCAATTCGGTTATCGACCACAACTCACGAAGGTTGAAAAAACGCTGCTTCTCGGAGGGTGCTATGGGCGAGAAGATTCGTATCTTCAAGGCATACACCGACCGCGAGGAGGCCGATTTGGTTGTGTCGGACTTGCGAGATAGAGTGCGCGAAAATGGCAGTGATTGGAGCGATGTGGCGATTCTCTATCGCACAAACAATCAGTCGCAAGCGTTAGAAAATTCGTTGCGTCAGCGAGGTATTCCATACATTATCTACAAGGGCAGCTCGTTCTACGACCACAAGGAGGTTAAGGATATGCTCTCCTATATCCGCCTTATCATAAATCCTCGTGATGACGAGGCATTTAAGCGTATTATCAACACTCCGGCACGAGGTATAGGCGATGCTACCCTAATGCGTATTGAGACGATAGCGCAGGAGAAGCAGGTGTCGATGTGGGAGGCTGTTGATACAATGGTAGAGCAGAGCCCTGCCGATGCGGTCGAGAAGGCTATTGTAAAGAAGGTTACCGAGTTTGTCGGTCTGATTCGTTCGTTGTCGTTGGAGCGTGAACATAAAGGGTTGTACGACTTTGGTATGGAGGTGGCGGTGCGAAGCGGTTTGTTGCCCTTCTATCGCTTGCAGAACACTCCCGAAGCACAGTCGGCTGTGAGCAACTTGGAGGAGGTTGTCAATTCGATGCAGATGTTCAACGAGCAGGTTGAGGCGGAGATTCGCAATGGAGAACGCGAGGATTTCGACCGCGCAACAATAGAGGAGTGGTTGCAATCGCTGATGCTCCTTACCGATATGGATAACAAGGAGAGCGAGGAGGATAACGACCGAGTAACGCTGATGACGGTACACTCTGCAAAAGGTTTGGAGTATGAGTATGTCTATGTTGTGGGGTGCGAGGAGAACCTCTTCCCTTCACAGCGTGCGCTCGAAACGGTTGAGGGTATTGAGGAGGAACGAAGATTATTCTATGTAGCTTTGACGCGAGCAAAGTCATTGGCTACGCTCTCGTGTGTCGATATGCGATTTAAGTGGGGTAATATGGAGTTCTCGAAGCCGAGTCGCTTTCTGAAAGAGATTGACGAGCAATTTGTTGAGTGCGACTTCAATCTTCACGCCAAGCCTCGTGGAGAGCAGGGTGGAGTGAAGGCTGTCGTAGGCTCGAAAGATGAGTCGGCAATAGACGCTTTGCGCCGCCGCTTCGATGTACGATACCAGCAAAAAGCGGAAAACGGAAAACTGAAAACGGAAAACTATTTTAACAGAGAGCCTATTTCGCGACCACAACCGACTTTGCAGCGTGATGTGTCGGGAATGCGCCGTATGGCGACTTCGACCGTTGGGCAGGTTACCTCGGAACCATGCGCTTACGCGGTGGGAGAGCGTGTCGAACACCCTAAATTCGGCATGGGAGAGATTGTTCAGGTTGTACCACTCGCTACCGACCATAAGTTGGTTGTGCGCTTCGCTTCGGGCGAGGAGAAGACTCTGCTCTCGAAGTTGGCAAAATTGACAAAACTATAACCGCAATGAAACCCTTGGTATCGGTCATCGTTACCACCTACAATCACGAGCCATACTTGGCGGAGGCACTCAATGCGATACTCTCGCAGGAGTGCGACTTTGGTGTGGAGATAATCTTGGGAGAGGATTGCAGTAGTGATAACACTTTGGAGGTATGCAAAACTTTTGCACAGCAATATCCCGACAGAATAACATTGATAACCTCTGCCGAAAATGTCGGTTGGCGGACTAACTATCGCCGTTGTGTTGAGGTTGCAAGGGGCAAATATATAGCCTTCTGCGATGGCGATGACTATTGGTGCGATAAGGACCGCCTGGAAGAGCAAGTGGCACTGATGGAGCAAAATTCCAATATCGGTTTGTGCTATACGCTTGCCGAACGCCGAGATGGAGAGGACAGATTGGTCGGTCGTTTTCCGATAGGGGAGGGGCATACCTCGCTCGATGCGATGTTGCACGATTGGTGCGTGGAGAACTGTGCAACGCTGGCGAGCCGAGAGTTGGTTTTGGACTATTACGCTACCGAGAAACCCGAAAATCACACCGAGTGGCTGACAGAGGATTTGCCGATGTGGCTCTATGTGGCTGCACACTCCGAGGTGGCATATATCGACAAAGCAACAGCGGTGCATCACGTATTTCTCGATAGTGTAAGCCATAGTACAAGCCTTGCAAAACGCCTCGCTTTTTGCGATTCGTCATCGAATATACAGTTGTGGTTTGACGAGCGATACAATAACTCGAAACAACGCCGTCATCTCCTGCGTGAGAGAATGAATACGGCATTGTGGGTATATTCGCATATCGGCTCGGTGGGCGATTTTGTAAAGCGTTGGCGGCAAGAGGTTAAAGAGAATAAAATGGAGGTGTGCAATGTTATTGCATACGGTCTGTTTGTGAAGAAGATAATGCGTATGTTAAAAAAGCTAATAGCTAAAAGTCCCAAAAGTTATGAGAAGAGAGGAGCGATATAAGGCGGTAATAGAGTATTTCGAGAAGGCGATGCCTGTGGCGGAGAGCGAGTTGAATTACGAGAACCCCTACCAGCTGCTGGTGGCGGTCATCTTGTCGGCACAGTGTACCGACAAGCGTGTAAATCTCACTACACCGGCACTCTTTGAGGCGTATCCTACGCCACAAGCGATGGCGCAAGCCTCGCCAGAGGAGATATATGGATATATCCGCAGTATCTCCTATCCGAACAATAAGGCAAAGAACTTGGCAGCAATGGCTCGAATGTTGGTTGCAGAGTTTGGCGGTGAGGTGCCGAGCGATATCGAGGAGATGATGCGCCTGCCCGGTGTCGGTCGCAAGACGGCAAATGTTGTGGGTGCGGTGATTTGGAACAAGGAGGTTATGCCCGTAGATACCCATGTTTTCCGCGTTTCGGCTCGTATTGGTCTGTCTGTCGGTGCGAAGACACCTCGTGCAACCGAACTGCAACTCGAAAAATATATCCCCTCGCATCTTCTACCGATAGCGCACCATTGGCTTATCCTGCATGGTCGCTACACCTGCCTTGCTCGTAAACCAAAGTGCGAAAATTGCGGTATAACTGCATATTGCAGATATTTCCAAACGAAGCATACAAGTAGGAAAGCGGAAAACTAATTGTCAATTATCAATTGTCAATTGTCAATTTATTTGTATATTTGCGCCGATGATGTTAGATACAAATAAGATTGAGGAGTTTAGAAATCTCCTCGCCGAGCCTCAAAAAGTCGTTATCGTGGGGCATACAAACCCCGATGGCGATGCCATTGGCTCATCACTCGCACTGGCAGAGGTGCTGACAGCTCGTGGGCATAAGGTAACATGCGCACTGCCCAATAACTATCCGTACTACCTGCGTTGGATTCCCGACTCGAATAATATCATAATCTATCGCAATGACGAGGAGCATCGCACCGAGAAGGCTCTCGATGAGGCAGATATTATTGTTTGTGCCGATATGAACTCCCTCACTCGCGCCGATGCGTTGGGCGAGGCTGTGGCAAAAAATACTACCGCAAAACGCGTTCTTATCGACCACCACCTCTTCCCTGCCGAGGGATTCGATATTATGTTCTCGCACCCTGAATCTTCGAGTACCGCATTTTTGATGTACTCGGTAATTGTGGCGCTCTACGGCAAAGAGGTCGTAACCGAAAAGGTGGCAACACAACTCTATGTCGGCATTATGACCGATACGGGCAACTTCGCATTCTCGAATCTTACACCCGAATTGTTCGAGGCGGTTGCAGCATTGTCGGCTACGGGTATCAATATCCCACAGATTTACAATAATGTCTATAACTCCTTCACCGAGGGGCGTGCCAAGTTGTTCGGATATACCATTAATCGCAAGATGAAAACCCTGCTCGGCGGTCGTGTGGCGTATATGTCGCTCACCGAGGAGGAGATGCGCCGCTATTGGTTCCAGCAGGGCGATAACGAGGGCTTTGTGAACTATCCGCTTACGATTAAGAAGATGAAGATGTCGGCAATGTTTACCGCGCAAACGGGCTTTATCCGTGTATCGCTTCGCTCGCGTGGCGATGTTGATGTCGATACCTTTGCCCGCCGATACTTCAATGGCGGAGGTCATAAAAACGCTGCCGGTGGAAAATCGTTTGTGTCGATGGAGGAGACAATCGCACACTACATAAAATCAGTACACGAATACCACGAAGAGGGTTTAGTATAACAAATAGACTCTATGTTCAAGACCTACTTACGATTGCTTGGTTTTGCAAGACCAATTAGCAGATATGCAGTGCCATACTTCTTTTTTGCGGCATTGCACGCACTATTTAACACATTCAACTACGCGATGATTATGCCTATCCTGAACGCTATGTTCTCGGAGGGGTACTCCTTTCAACCGATATACGAGATGCCTGCGCTGTCGTTTAAGGGCGAGGCGTTGCAGCAGTGGCTTAACTACTTCTACACGATGACATTCGGTACAAATTGGAAGGTTACGAATGTGCTTATGATGTTGGCAGTGATTCTTATTATTATGAATTTGCTCTCCAATCTCTTTCGATATCTCGGCGGCTATACGGTTGAGAATATGCGCGTGACCACTGTGCAGCGTATGCGAAATACAATGTTCGACTGCGTTATAGGTAAAGATGTTGGCTATTTCAGCGGTCAGCGCAAGGGCGATATTATCTCTCGTATCACCTCCGATGTTATGGTTGTGCAGTACTGTATCACCAACACTTTGCAGGTGGCTTTCCGCGAACCATTTCTCATAATTGGCTACCTTGTGCTGATGCTCAATATATCGTGGGAGTTGGCTCTCTTCTCGGTACTCTTCTTGCCGATGGTTGGTTTCATCATTGGCAATATCGTTAAGAAGTTGCGTCACCCGGCAAGTCGGAGTCAAAGGCGTATGGGTGATTTGGTAAGCGTGCTTGATGAGTCACTTGGAGGTATCAAGATAGTCAAAACCTACACCGCAACCGAATATATCAAAAATAAGTTTCATTCGTTAAACCAGAATCTTGCCGATACACTGCTTTGGATGGCTCGCCGTCAGCAGTTGGCTTCGCCAATGAGCGAGTTTCTCGGAATTACCGCAGTGGCGATAATTCTAGTATTTGGAGGAACACTTGTGATGAATGGCTCGTTGAGTGCCGCAGGCTTTATCGCATTTATTGCCGCCTTCTCGCAGATTACACGACCTGTGCGTGCCTTTATTGACCAATTTGCAAATATCAATCAGGGCGTTGCAGCAGGAGAGCGAATTTTTGCGGTGCTTGATAGCAAAAATGAGATTACCGATGCTGCCGATGCAAAGGAGTTCAAGGGTTTTAACGATAAGATAGAGTTTCGCGATGTGCACTTCTCGTACGATGAGTCGCGCGAGATTATACATGGCGTATCGTTTGAGGTGCGCAAGGGCGAAACGGTCGCCTTGGTAGGACCTTCGGGTGGCGGAAAATCGACTTTGAGTGAGTTGATGGAGCGTTTCTATGATACCGATAGCGGCGATATCCTCATTGATGGAGTATCAATTCGTGACTATAAGCAGGATTCGTTGCGTGCCGCAATGAGTCTTGTATCGCAGGAGACGGTATTATTTAACGATACTATAAAGAGCAACATAGCTCTTGGTCGTACAGATGCTACTGATGAGGAGATTGTTGAGGCTTGTAAGATTGCAAATGCTCATAACTTTATTGTGGAGAGTCCGGAGGGATACGACACCAATATCGGCGATAGAGGTGCAAAACTATCGGGAGGTCAGCGTCAGCGACTCAGCATTGCTCGCGCCGTACTCAAAAATCCGGAGTTCCTTATTCTCGATGAAGCGACCTCAGCCCTCGATACCGAGAGCGAGAAACTTGTGCAAGATGCCCTTACCAAGTTGCTTAAAGGTCGTACATCGGTGGTAATAGCCCATCGTCTCTCAACCATTATGAATGCCGACCGTATCTTTGTAATTGATGAAGGTCGCATCGTTGAGGAGGGTAAACATGACGAACTCCTCGCTAAGGGTGGTGTCTATGCCAAGTTGGTAGAACT
The DNA here is from genome assembly GCA_045596245.1 of Alistipes sp. Classification (GTDB taxonomy): domain Bacteria; phylum Bacteroidota; class Bacteroidia; order Bacteroidales; family Rikenellaceae; genus Alistipes. Next base: position 14,614 of record JAZOBZ010000023.1, read on the forward strand.
TCAAAATGTAAAGTAGGGCCCCTAACAAAAATCGATTACTAATTTAGAGAACATACCTCATTATGCAAAAATCTATGACCGGCTTCGGTAAGTCCGAAGTTGCGATAAATGGCAAGACTATTACGGCGGAGATTCGTTCGCTCAACTCCAAACAACTCGACTTGGGCTTGAAAACCCCTGCCGCATACCGAGAACTCGAAAACGACATCCGTTCGCTCGTGTCGAAGCGTGTAGTGCGTGGTAAGGTTGATTTGCTTGTTTCGGTGGTTTCGACCGAGGTGGCAACTGCTTCTCGCATCGATAAACCCCTCTTTGCTGCCTACATTAAGCAGATGAATGAGGCGTTGGCGTACGCAGGTGTAGAGGTTGATTATGAGGCTATTATTCCCGTTGTAATGAAGATGCCGAATGTTATTCAGGCAGACACTGTCGATGCCTCCGAAGATGAGAAAAAGGCTGTTATGACTGCCGTAGAGGGTGCTATCGATAAGCTCGATGCGTTCCGCAAGCAGGAGGGTGCGATTTTGATTGCCGACCTGTTACGCCGAGTCGAAACGATAGAGCAGATGCGCAACGAGATTATTCCGTTCGAGGCGGCTCGTACCGAGGCGGTGCGTCAGCGTATTCGTGAGGGTATTGAAAAACTCGGTGTTGAGGTAGATAACAACCGCTTGGAGCAGGAGATGATTTTCTATATTGAGAAGCTCGATATCACCGAGGAGAAGGTGCGCCTTGAAAACCACTGCAAGTACTTCCGTGAGGTGGCAAATAACGAGGAGCAGGCAGGTCGCAAGCTCGGATTTATTGCGCAGGAGATGGGGCGTGAAATCAATACCACAGGCTCAAAGGCGAACCAGCACGATATTCAAAAGTTGGTGGTCAAGATGAAAGACGAACTCGAAAAAATTAAGGAGCAAGTGCTTAACATTTTGTAATGCAGAATGTCAAATTAAGACTTGTTTTTTAATTCGTCATTGCGAAGATTGATACAAGCTGTGGCGGCGTTGCCATTAAGCTGGTAGCAGAGTCGAATTTGTTTGAACTATGCCGAGGCGGAGTAACGAAGACCAAATGTAAATATCTATCTCCAATATCGGCTTTTAGCTATCAGTTTTACATACCTTATCTGCTATGCTTGAAGTTGTTACGGAATATCTGATTTAATACAATTTTCTCACTCTTTATGCGTTATTTCTCAGAATTTGATAGTAACTTTGCATAACAAGATTAAACCCTAAATACTATGATTACAAACATTACCGATACAATTCGTTATATTGGTGTCGATGATAACGATATCGACCTTTTCGAGAGCCAATATATTGTGCCAAATGGCATCTCCTATAACTCCTATCTTATTGTTGATGAGAAGGTTGCTATTATGGATACCGTAGATGCCCGTAAGAGCGAGGAGTGGTGGCAAAACCTAAAAGAGGCTCTCGCCGGTCGCACACCTGACTATCTGGTCGTACACCACATGGAGCCTGACCACGCCGGCAATATCGCAAAGGTGGTTGCCGAGTATCCCGAAGTGAAAATTGTAGCTTCGGTGCGAGCGATAGATATGATGCCTCAATTTTTCGAAAATACCGATTTTGCAGGTCGTACAATTGCCGTTAAAGAGGGAGACAGACTCTCGTTAGGTGCGCACACGCTCACCTTTTTGATGGCTCCGATGGTGCATTGGCCCGAAGTGATGGTGTCGTATGATTCGCTCGACAAGGTTGTCTTTTCGGCAGATGGCTTTGGAAAGTTTGGAGCTCTGTCGTATGAGGAGGATTGGGCTTGCGAAGCTCGCCGCTATTACTTTAATATATGTGGTAAATATGGCGCACCGGTGCAGGCGTTGTTGAAGAAGTTGGCCACGCTCGATGTGGCAATTATCTGCCCTCTGCACGGACCTGTCTTGACCGAAAACCTGGACTACTATATAGGTCTTTACGACTGTTGGAGTCGTTACGATGTGGAGAGTGAGGGGGTTTTTATTGCATACGCTTCGATTCATGGTAGCACAGCAAAAGCGGCTCATAAGCTTGCTGAAATTTTGAGAGAGAAGGGTGCTGCGAAGGTTGCAATGGCAGACCTTACGCGCGATGATATGGCAGAGGCTATTGAGGATGCGTTTCGCTACGGTAAGATGGTAGTTGCCGCAGCATCGTACGATGGAGATGTCTTTACTCCAATGCACACCTTCTTGCATAAATTGGGGACAAAGGGGTATCGCAATCGCCGTGTAGCAATTGTGGAGAATGGTTCATGGGCGCCATGTGCAGGTCGCGTTATGAGAGGAATGCTCGAACAGATGTCGGGTGTAGAGATTGTTGGCGAAATGGTTACAATCCATTCAACGATGAAGCAGGGAGATATCCCTGCACTCGAAAAGCTTGCTGATGCGGTGTTGGAATAGCATAGAAGAGAGGTGTGTTAAAGAGAGAATCTGCCTGACAATCCCTCTTGTTATACAACTTCTGACAAAAAGAGCGTATCTAAAAAACTTATTAGATACGCTCTTTTGTCTTTACTCTTGTCGAACCACAACGATATCATCAATCGCAAAATAGGCGGGATAGGGATTATACTCCTCTGTGCCATTCCATTTGAAATGAAACACAATTCTATCAACCTTGCACATAGAGGTTAAATACCACTTTTTCCACCCTTCAAACGAAGGTCTTCCCTCTTCGTAGAGATAGAATTTAGCTGTTGCCTGCACCTCATCTGAGCCGTTTATATAGCCCTTTGCCTCAATCCATATAGACTCATTTTCTCCCAATGGGCGCTCTGCTGTACGATATCCATTTCCCGTAGCAACTCGCGAATAGGTGGTATTTGCCACCATCATACTCTCGATAAAACTTCTCTTGCTATCAAAGCGAAGTTCCACACTGCCACTCATAAAGCCATTGCAGATAAGAAAATTCTTGCCTGAATAGGGCGCATCTACATAGGCATATAGTTGCATCTTATAGAGTTCATTCTCATCTGTTTTACTGCAAAAATTCGATATTGCGGCTCCCTCCCAATAGCTTGGAAACGGCTCAACGACCTCGCCCACAAGGTCGCTCTTGCTGTCGTGCCATGAGTAGGTCTTTACCCCGCCCTCTATTTTATCGCTATTGAGAGATGTATCTACAAGTGCATTCCAATACGCCCCCTCGAAGTTACAGCGATATCGATTAACGGTATAGCTCGGCCCCGAAGAGCACGATACCGTTGTACAAATGGCAAAGAGAGCCGCCAAAGCAGATAGAATACTTTTAATGTTACGCATAACTACAACAAAACAGATGATTAAAAAACACTCTAAAATGCCCTATCCATCACCTGACCCCTATTCACATATAGATTAGGTCGGTTTTGGTTATTTCTCAATTAGAATGGCAGGTCATCTACCACCTGCGCACTCTGAACCGGCATTGCAGGCTCTTCGGTTGGCATTGGAGCCTCCATCGAAGCAACAGGAGCAGCGGTTGGTAGTGGCTCGCTATACTGTGCTTGTGTCATCTGTGCGACCTCCTTTGGCTCAACACGGCGACCTAAAATATCGGTGTACCAACGACCATTGTACTCGCGAGACTCAACATCGAAAGTAACCTTGTATGCTGCACCTGTAACAAGGCGGGCAACATCATCGCGCTTGTTGAAGAATTTTACGCTGACCTTGCGCGGATATGGAGAGTTGGTCTGCATCTCGAATACTACATGTTGGCTGTGCCACTCGCCACGCGCCGATGTTCCACTCTGCTCAGGCAGAATGCTAAATACGATTCCTTCAAATACAAATTCCATTTTTGTTAAAAGTTATTATCTATTTTTAATTCATTTGCGAATAAATCAGATAGGCATTGTACGCCACAAAGCAGAGGAACATAAAGGCTCCTGCCCAGCGGTTTAGTTTGCCTCTAATACCAAGTAACAACGGTATAACTGCGGCAAAAATCATCACTGCATAATCGACAATGGTGATACCTATGCTTGTCAGCGGTGTAATCTGCGAAGCAACACCTAAAATAAGTGTCAGATTGAAGATATTTGAGCCTATAACATTGCCCAATGCAAGTTGTGTGTTCTTCTTTGCTGCCGCAACTAATGATGCTGCCAATTCGGGCAACGATGTTCCGCAAGCGACAAGAGTAATAGCTATAAACGCCTCATTTACGCCCCACGACTTGGCAATAAATATGGCGTTGTCGAGGAAAAAACGGCTCGAAATAATGAGTATCGCCAAACCACTAATCACCTCTACGATACCTAATACAAGTTTCCTATTTGAGATAACTTCGTTTGTAGTGGTTTCGTTACATTTGCCACCCTTTAAAGAGATATACATAAAGAGGGAGAAACATGCCAATAATACCAAGCCGTCTATGCGTCCTATAACGCTATCGCCACCCATAAAGAGGTTGAATACAAGTAACAGTGTCAGCACCGAAACAGCAATACAAAACGGCAAGTCAAATTGTCTGTTTTCACGAGATACAGCTACCGGCATAATCAGAGCCGTAAGACCAAGAATACAGAGCACATTAAAGATGTTTGAACCTACCACATTGCCAATTGCAATATCGGAATTACCCCCAATTGCGCCTATTGAACTCACCACAAGTTCGGGTAAAGAGGTTCCGACACCAATAATTACAGCTCCTATAACAAAATCCGAGATTCTAAACCGCTTGGCGATTGTAACAGCACCTGCAACAAGCCAATCAGCACTAAAAACAATAGCCACAAGGCAAAGTAAAAGATATATATACTCCATCTCTAAAATTATTTATCAATCGACCGGCAAAAGTAGTAAATTTTCTCGTTTTTACCTCTCAATCCGCCGCTTTAAGTAACTTTTCTGCTGCTTCGAGTGCCTTGTAAAACTCCTCGCCCCACTTGCGGACGATAGGCTCGCGCAACCCCTTATATACGGGTATGCCGAGTTTGCAACCATTCTCGCAAGCCGCCTTGCAGATATACCAGCGGTGGTAATTCAGCCCCTCGCCGCCATTCTTGAATTTCAGCACACGAATTGGGTAGAGGTGGCACGATATGGGTTTTTGGAAGGAGCATTTACCCTCACGAAAAGCCTTATCGATGGCACACAACGCCACCCCATTCTCATCGTAGCAGGTAAAGGCGCACTCGCCACCGTTGATAAGCGGTGTGGTGTAGTCGCCCTCCACATCAACGACCATAAAGCCCTGCTTCTCAACCGCTGCAATGCCTTCGGGAGTCATATAGGGCTTGTAATTCTCGTACTCCTCTTCGAGGATATCAACCTCCTCGATTTCGAGTGGAGCCCCCGCATCGCCCTCGATGCAACACGCCCCCTTGCACTGCGACAGGTCGCACGCAAACTTCTCGGTCAAAAGGTCGGTACTCACTATTTTGCCTTCAATTTCAATCATAAATTTTGTTTTTAGACGAGAGACGAAAGACGAGAGACGAGAGTTTTTTAATAATTCTCAATTTGTCAATTGTCAATTCTCAATTTGATTTGGTATCGGAGATAACCAAATCATACAGCTCTCCGAGCGAGATGCCTGCGGTGCGGGCCTGCTTCGGAACAATGCTGCCACTCGACATTCCGGGGATAGAGTTTACCTCGATAAGGTACGCCTTGCCCTCCTCGGTAACGATAAAGTCTATGCGGACAATGCCGCGACAACGACACGCCTTGTACGCCTCGACTGCCGCATCGCCAATCATCTCGCTCCACTCCTCCGAGATTGGTGCAGGGGTAATCTCGTCGCTCATACCCTCGGTATATTTCGCCTCGTAGTC
>JAZOBZ010000024.1:0-4430 GCA_045596245.1 Alistipes sp.
AATCGCCATTGTCGAGAGTTACATTCAATGCCTCGTCCTTCTTCACCTTGTCAACATCCTTCAACGAGCCGTAGCGGCGGAGGTAGTTGTCGAGGAACGATGCGTGCATCTTCTTGTCAATCTTGATTTTGTGGTAGGTAACCTTATCCTTTGCAGTGAGTGCCACATCGTACTTTGGAGCAACACCATACTCGAATACAAACTCGTGAGTTGTGTTGTTGTCGAAGTCGAAGTCGCCCTGCTCCTCGGCAGGAATTACATCGCCGATATAGTCAATCTTCTCTGCCTGCAAATACTCGAATGCTGCGTTTGAAGCCTTGCGATAAGCCTGCTCTGCAACTGCGCCCTTGCCGTACATCTTCTTGATAACGCCCATAGGGACCATACCCTGACGGAATCCTGGAATGTTAGCCTTGCGCTTGTAGTCGCGATGCATCTTCTCTACCTCGGCTGCATAATCTGCCTCCTCAACAACGATGCGAAGCAATGCTGCACCCTGTTCTTTCTCTACCTTTGTGATGTTCATAGTGTTGTCTATTATTTTGTTTATTCTCGAATTTTCAAATTTTCGGCACAAAGATAGTAAATTTTCTCGATTTTCACCAATTATTATTAACTTTGCGGAGATATGAAGCATTTTATAGCCATACTTATCGCTTTTGCTACGCTTGTTTCGTGCGGTGGAGTGCGTAAAAAGAGTGCGGCTCCGCAAGCCGTTGAGCCGACTTTCTACACCTACGAGGTCGTAGCAGAGTATCCCCATTTGCGTACAAGTTACACGCAAGGTTTGCAGTTCGTAGATGGCGAATTATGGGAGGGAACAGGCGAGTATGGCAACTCCCGAATTTTGCGCTCCGACCTCGCTACGGGCAAGGTTTTGGCATCACACGCCAACCCGAAAGAGGAGTTTGGCGAGGGTATAACTCTGCTTGGCGACAAGATTTATCAGCTCACTTGGCTCAATGGCAAGATGCACATCTACGACCGCAAGAGTTTGGCGCACCTCGCCACCCACACCTACAAGGGCGAAGGCTGGGGTTTGACCACCGATGGCGAGAGGTTGTATATGTCGGATGGCTCGCACGCCATTCGCGTTATCAATCCCGAAACAATGGCACAGGAGCGTCGTTTTGGCGTTACTATGCGTGGCGAGTCGCTTACGCATCTTAACGAGTTGGAGTGGATAGATGGCAAGATTTGGGCGAATGTCTATACCACCGACCATATCGTAATTATAAATCCCGAAAACGGAATTGTCGAGGGTGTTATAAACCTCTCGGGCATACTCCCCGAAAAGGAGCGAGACGGTCGCACCGATGTCCTCAACGGCATAGCCTACGACAAGGCGACAAAGCGCATCTTTGTAACGGGTAAAAATTGGAGTAAACTTTACGAAATTAAGATTATAGCACAATGATTACGGCAGTAGAATTTCGCAGACACCTGCACCGCCACCCCGAACTCTCGTTCGAGGAGGTGCGGACCGCTGAATATATCGAGCAGTGCCTCACCGAGGCGGGCATTTCGCACTCGCGCATCGCCAAAACGGGTGTTTTGGCAAAGATTGAGGGCAAGGGCGATTTGTCGAAGGCGGTGGTTTTGCGTGCCGATATTGACGCTCTCCCAATCGAGGAGCAGACCGGTTTGGAGTACGCATCGCAGAACTGCGGTGTGATGCACGCCTGCGGACACGATATTCACGCTGCGGTGCTGTATGGCGTATTGTTGCGCCTTGCCGAGAAGCGCGATTTCGAGGGTACAATCTTCGGTATTTTCCAACCGAGCGAGGAGTGTAACCCGGGTGGCGCATCGAAAGTTTTAGAAGAAAAGCCATTTGCAAATTACAATGTTGTAGCTGTAATTGGCGAACACACCGATAGCGGTTTGGAGGTTGGCGAGTTGGGCTTCTGCAAGGGGGAGTTTATGGCTGCCAACGATGAGTTGCGCTTTTGGGTACGCGGTAAGGGCGGACATGGAGCGATGCGTGCGCAGTTGAACGATACGGTGGTTGCCGCAGCGCATCTTGTAACGATGCTAAATGCCGTAAATGACGAGAATACAGTGCTTTCGATAGGTAAGGTTGTTGCCGATGGGGCAACAAATGTTATCCCTGATGAGGTCTATATGGAGGGTACGATGCGCTGTTTCAGCGAGGAGCATCGCCGCACCGTATGGCGCATTATCGAGGCGGCGGCGCAGTCGGTAGATGCGAAGTTCGGCACTACGACCGAGGTCGATATTAATCACGGCTACCCTGCCGTTGTGAGCGATGATGCACTTGTCGAAAAGGCTATCGCCCTCGCCACCGAAAAGGGCGTTGCGGTTAAGATGCTCGAAAAACGATATACGGCGGAGGATTTCGGACACTACTGCGTGAAATATCCATCGCTTTTCTATCGTTTAGGTGTTGGCACATCGGCAGGTCGCAGCCACACCTCGACCTTTACTCCAAGCGAGGAGGCGATAGAGGTGGGGGTTGACTTTATGGAGAAACTAGTCAGGAGTTTTCAAATTGACAATTGACGAATTGACAATTGACAATTAAAGGTAAAAACTATAAATAGTTTTTGATTTTGTTATTTCTCAACTCCTCACTCCTAACTCCTAACTCCTAACTCCTCTCTCCTCTCTCCTCTCTCCTCACTAAAAAGGAAGCTCCGCGCATCACTGCGCAGAGCTTCCACCAATGAAAAAATTAACTTAAAATCTTCACTTAGAAGGTTAATTCGTCTGGATCTACCTCGAATCCGGGTAGTGTCACGCTATCGCCATAGCCACGCTCGGCAACAACCTCATAAATATCAAATTCTGGTGCTATATATTTCATAATTGCATCTGTTTTTATTTTAGTGAATTTTGTGAAATTAAGGAATTTAGGGAGCTGAGAGAGAATCATTAATCTCATTAAACTCCCTAATTTCTCTAACTTTTACTCCTCTGTGCCGTCCCAGTAAACGCAAACGCTCTCAGCAGGTTTCTCTGTTGGGTTTCCGCTACCGTAGATATAGTTGTAGAAATTACCCTCGCCAAGTGTTGTTTCAACAGCACCTGTGTCACCATCAAGTGTCTCAGTACGATAGATTGTACCACCGACTTTACAACCGGTAAGTGGTGCATCAGCATTATATGCACGACCTGTAATCATACCTACATTGGTCACATTTCTAGCATCAATTGTACAGTAGCAACTTGCATTTCGTATTACATAGTTACCATTCATGCAACCTCCAACATAAATTGTCGAGCCAGTTCCAGTAACAGTAATACTACCTCTATTCTCATATCTAAGAGTTGCTTTATTTAAATCAGGAAGAGCATTATATCCCAAATTTACGATACCTGCAACATTTATATCATCTGTTGATGTTCCTGTATAAGAGATTGCTCCAGTATTCTTGATAACACCCGTCGAACTATCCGTAATATTTGACACACCGTGTGTCGTTCCTATAACGCCTGCGATATTACCTGCGCCTATTGCTGTTGCCACACTTATATCTCCACTATTAGTAAACCCTTCTTTAATAGTAAGACTTCCATTATCACCACTCCTCATCAATCTTGATGTTAAACCGCCGATGTAAACCGCCGGTACTTCGGCTCCATTTTCTACACACACAAAACCTTTATTTGCACATCTTGTATAAGTAAGATTTTTGTATTGAACTAAACCTGCTAGACCTCCTATAAATATGGTCTTGCTGCATGTTGCAGTATTTGCAATTTTGACAGTACCATAATTAATACAATCTGTGAAAGACGCTGGTGTTGAATGACTAATTGCAGTTGGAGTTGAAATAATTCCTCCCATTCTGAAATTACCGCTAGAACTTCCTGAGCAAATAATAGTGCCTCGTGGATTCTCAGGGTTATCGCAACCATTATATACATTTTTAAAAGTTTTACAATTACCTACGACACCACTAATAGAAAGGGTTTTAGTGCAACTTTCTCCTGCATAATTTATTGTTCCTAAGTTTATTATATTTGAAACACTACTTGTATTGTGATATCCAATACATCCACTCAAATATACGGAAACTTCAAAAGATCCTTTAACTATAACATTCGCCTCATTGGTAAGATAAGAGAACTCCTTTTGGGATGTTGAATATCCTATAACACCTGCGATATACAAGTCGGCAGCGGCATCTGTCATATTTATCTCAATATCGCCTGTAACAGAACAGTGGCTAATCTCTGCATCAGTGTTATCTATTTTTCCAACCAATGCGCCAAAATTAGGTTTATTTGAATCAGTATAATCAATATCCACATCCTCCAAGTGCACACCCTTGATAACACTTGCAGTGGTAGTGCCGAACAAAGGAGCCTTCAAACCCTTAATAGCGTAGCCGTTGCCGTAGAAAGAACCTGAGAAGTTCTCGATTGAAGTCCACTCCTCGCCCGACATATCAACATCGGCAACC
>JAZOBZ010000025.1:0-34558 GCA_045596245.1 Alistipes sp.
GAGTTGGCTAAGACATTTGTCTTCCTAAGACCGCTTGGCCCGACTTGTAGCAAGGGAACCTATATCCGTTCGTTGGCACAAGAGATTGGCGAAGCGTTGGATAGTGGTGCATATTTGACCTCCTTGCGCCGTACTCGAAATGGTAGTTTTTCGGAAGAGGATTGTGTCTCGTTGGAGGAGTTTCTGGAAAAAATGCCATTAGACGAAACAAATCTGTAAATTTTTCGTAATATTTGTGATTGTTGCGTATTTTTTTGCGACAACCGATAAAAGATAACAATATCTGTAATATATGAAACTTTCAAATTATGGTTTCGATTTTAATCCGGAGTTGATAGCCAAGTATCCGGAGCGAAATCGTGATGAGGCTCGTCTGATGGTGGTGCATCGAGATACGGGCGAGATTGAACACAAACTCTTCAAGGATATTATTGAGTACTTCGATGAGGGTGATGTCTTCGTAATGAATGATACGAAGGTATTTCCGGCTCGACTCTATGGAAACAAGGAGAAGACCGGCGCTGAAATCGAGGTTTTTTTATTGCGCGAGTTGAATCGCGAGTTGAAGTTATGGGATGTGTTGGTCGATCCGGCACGCAAAATCCGAATTGGTAACAAGCTCTATTTTGGCGAGGACGATATACTCGGTGCAGAGGTTATAGATAATACAACTTCGCGAGGCAGAACACTCCGTTTCCTCTATGATGGACCATACGAGGAGTTTAAAGAGGTGCTCTATCGCTTGGGCGAAACGCCACTTCCATCGTGGGTGCGTGAGAAGGTTGAACCTGAGGATGCCGAGAACTACCAAACCATATATGCAGTAAATGAGGGCGCCGTTGTGGCACCGACAGCAGGAATGCACTTTTCGAAGCATTTATTGAAACGAATGGAGATATTCGGCATCGAGAAGGCGTTTGTTACGCTGCATGCAGGATTGGGAAATTTCCGCACCGTAGATGTTGAGGATTTATCGAAGCATAAGGTTGATTCGGAACAGTTTATTGTTACTCCTGAGAATGCCGAGATTATAAATGGAGCCAAGAGAGATAATCATAAGGTTGTATCTATTGGAACCACCGTGATGCGTACGCTCGAAACAGTCGTTTCGACACACGGAATGGTAACGGCACAGGAGGGTTGGACCAATAAATTTATCTTTGCGCCATACGACTTTACGGTTGCAGATGCAATGGTGTCAAATCTTCACATGCCGGGCTCTACACAGTTGATGATGGTTGCCGCATTTGGTGGCTACAATACCGTTATGAATGCTTATAAAGTGGCTGTTGATGAGGGGTATCGCTTTGGTACTTACGGTGATGCAATGTTGATATTGTAGAAAATAATTAGTATCTTTGTAAATCGAAACTTAAAAAAACAAAGCGATGGCGAACAACAAAATATTGTATATTTGTCAGCAGATAATGCCTTATCTCCCAGAGAACGAGGAGTCTCGTTTGTGTAGACAACTTTCGCAGGCTATGCAGGAGCATGGTAACGAGATACGCACATTTATGCCTCGCTATGGCTGCGTAAATGAACGCCGTAACCAGTTGCATGAGGTTATTCGATTGTCGGGTATGAACCTTATAATCAACGATAACGACCATCAGTTGATAATTAAGGTATCCTCTATCCCATCGGCGCGTATCCAGATATATTTTATCGATAACGATGATTTCTTCTCTCGCAAGGCGGTGCTCACGAGCGAGGAGGGTAAGGAGTTCGAGGATAACGATGCCCGCATGATGTTCTACGCATGCGGAGTACTCGAAACGGTTAAAAAGTTGCAGTGGAAGCCGAGTGTCGTACATTGTCACGGCTGGTTCTCGGCAATTGCCCCAATATATTTGCGCTATATGTATAAAGACGATCCGATGCTCTGCGATGCGAAAATTGTGGTTTCGCTCTATGAGGATAAGTTCGCCACTCCGCTTGACGCAACACTTGCTGAGAAGTTCAAGAATGAGGGTGTTCCCGGAAAGATAGCTGCAAATTTGGGTACTCCTTCATACGAAAATCTGATGCGTTTCGTTATTGATAATGTCGATGGTGTTGTAGCGGGTTCGGAGAGTGCGGATAAGGCACTTCTTGACTATGCTCGTGAGAAGGGTAAGCGTGTGCTTGACTACCAATCACCGGAAGACGCTGATTTTTATGATAATTACGATCGCTTCTATGAGGGACTTTTCTAACAGATTGTGCTCTATCATATCTTTTCTGTTCGTTGTCGCCATCTCTCTCGTTGTAGGGGGGTGCACTATGACTGCGGATAATACTTTGGGCTCGAATATAATGCCTGAGGAGCAGGTTATGGTGATGCGCCATCTAAAAATAAGAGGTAATACCATTATTCGTTTGGATACAACTACGGGCAAGAATGAGGAGGTTGATGCTTCGCTTGATGGCAAAAATTTCCTCGAAACCCGCCTCTATCGTACCGACTCGCTTCTGTCTTCAAATATGGCTACGGGTTATATGGGCGTACGCCGTAGTGATATCTATGGTCTTCGTATGGCGAGTTTTGCCTCGTCAATGCTATATATGAATGCCATAGATGAGAAGAATGGCTTTGGATACATGCCTATCTTTGATACGATGAAGATGGTGCTTACAGTGTCAGGTTATGGTGGTGATACGCTTGTTCCTATCCGCTATAAGGTTTACGAACTCTTGAAGCCATTGGTCGGAAATGTGTTGAAATACGATGAACGAAGGGGTAAGGATTCGGTTGCATATATAAATTGCGATTTGGAGGGCGTTTATGATGAGTCGAAACCTATCTTCGAGTTTACATTTCCGAATAGCGAACTTGGCGAGGGTCCTGCAACGGTTATGTTGCCGATGGAGAATACACCATATTCTTGGGACTTTGCTCGCCGATTGATGCTTATCCCCGATAACTATGCAGATGCCAACTCCGATTGGGACGGATATGGTCGTGAGGGTATCGAGATATATACCGATGATGAGAAGTGGGCGAACAAGTTCTATGGTCTATACATTAAACCCGACCTTTATAATACACCGTCAGATGAGGAGGGTGCTATTTATGCTCTCGATTTCACGGCATCGGGTATTATGTTGCAGGGTAGAAGCCGTAACCCGAAAGATCCTTCGATGATTAAGGATACGGTGGGTATGTTCTACTACTTCAAGGACAACAAGTCTAAACATAATACTTCGGTTAATAAGGTTTTCCGCGACTATACAAAGGGGGTAACAAAGATTCCTCTGCTCAATGATGTCGTTATGGAAGCCGATAAATCCCGTGAGGAGCGCACGCTCGTCTCTACATGTTATGTTGAGGGTATGGGAGGCCCTGTTGCCGAGATATATTTCACTGATGACCTTCTCGATGAGTTGCTTGCTCTCGAAACAGTTGAGAGCGAAGAGTACTCCAAGATGGGCATAAACCAATCATTACTCACGATATATATCGAGGGTGCGTATTACGATTGGGAACTTACTCAGGCAAATGCAGCGCAGCTCACGCCGAAGTTGAGCAAGGCATTTACCCGCTTGGGCTCATATCAGAACTACAATACACTATCTCCAATCATAGACTACGACTATGTCTATGAGAGTAGTTACGATAAGACAATGCCGTATGATGGCTACTTAGATCGCAGTCGAGCATGCTATGTGATGAATATCACAGCGCATCTGCAACGACTCTTTAATTATGCGAGGAGTGTTCGTCAGGAGGACGGTACATACGCCTTCGACAAGAGCGATCGCGACTACATAAGTAGAACGATATATATAGGAGCAGAGGCGGTATCGCCATACGATTTCTCGGAGGTTGCACTGCAAGGTATGGAGGATAAGCGAGGCAACAATGAGGCTCCTATACAGATTGATTTGACCTATACATTGATAAAATAGTTTACATGCATAGTGGTCATGCGTAGTGTATGCGTATGTACTGTGGCGTGTTGAAAGAGATATAAATAGATAGAGATGCAAGAGAATTTAGTAATTGTAGAGTCCCCTGCGAAGGCAAAGACTATCGAGAAGTTTTTGGGCAAGGAGTTTGTCGTAAAATCGAGTTTTGGCCATATTCGCGATCTACCGAAGAAGGAACTCAGCATTGATATAGCAAATGGTTTTGCTCCTACATACGAAATACCAAAGGAAAAATCGAAACTTGTCACTGAACTATCGAATGCTGCTGCCGCCGCAAAGACAGTGTGGCTGGCAAGTGATGAGGACCGCGAGGGAGAGGCTATTGCTTGGCACTTGACAGAGGTCTTGGGGTTATCGGTGAAGAATACCAAGCGAATTGTTTTTCACGAGATTACTAAGAATGCTATTTTAAATGCAATCGAGAATCCCCGTACGGTGGATATGAATCTTGTAAATGCACAGCAGGCTCGCCGTGTATTGGACCGTATCGTTGGCTTTGAGCTGTCGCCCATTTTGTGGAAGAAGGTGCGCCCGGCATTGTCAGCAGGGCGTGTACAGAGCGTTGCAGTGCGACTTATAGTGGAGCGCGAGCGTGAGATTATCAACTTCAAAGAGACCTCATCATATCGCGTTGTGGCGCAGTTCCATCCTGTTGGAGATGAGAATAAAACCCTCTTTAAAGCTGAGTATTCCGAGCGTTTTGCAACGAAAGAGGAGGCTTTGGCGATGTTGGAGCGATGCAAGACGGCTACTTTCACCGTTGAGGGTAGCGAGATGAAACCATCGAAGCGTTATCCTGCACCACCATTCACCACCTCCACCTTGCAACAGGAGGCCGGTCGTAAGTTCTCGATGTCGGTGTCGCAGACCATGTCTATTGCGCAGAAGCTGTATGAGCGAGGATTGATTACCTATATGCGTACCGATTCGGTCAATCTTTCGGATTTGGCATTGAACTCTTGTAAGAAGGAGATTTGTGATATGTTTGGCGAGAAGTACTCTTCGCGCCGAAACTATACCACAAACAGCAAGGGTGCACAAGAGGCTCACGAGGCAATCCGTCCTACATACATCAATAATCGCACGATTGAGGGTACAACAGCCGAAAAGCGACTTTATGAGCTGATTTGGAAGCGTACTATTGCATCGCAGATGGTTGCAGCCGATATAAATCGCACGACAATTACGATTAATATGTCGGGAACGACAGAGAAGTTTGTTGCTACGGGAGAGGTCGTAACCTTTGATGGATTCTTGCACCTTTACTCTGAGTCGCGCGATGAGGAGCCTACTGAGCAGGGAGAGGCAGCTCTTTTGCCCGCTTTGGCAGATGGCACACAACTTACGGCGCACACGATAACTGCTACTGAGCGTCATTCTGTGCCTCCTATGCGATATAGTGAGCCATTGCTTGTCAAGCGCCTGGAAGAGTTGGGTATTGGTCGTCCTTCAACCTACGCACCTACCATTTCGACCATCATCACTCGTGGATATGTCGAGAAGAGTAATAAGCCGGCACAGAAACGCCCATATACTCTCCTTACACTCAAAGGCTCGAATATCACCGAAAAGGTTGCGAGTGAGAACTATGGTGCCGAGAAGAATCGTCTTGCACCGACAGATATAGGTATGATTGTAAATGACTATCTGGAACAAAATTTCGGGATAGTTATGGACTACAATTTTACAGCTAAGGTGGAGAAAGAGTTTGACCGTGTTGCTGCTGGTGAGCAGTGCTGGAATACTATGATTGGCGACTTCTATGGTTCGTTCCATAATCTTGTGAACAAGGCAATTACCACGCAAGTAGGAAAGAACTCTCAGGTGCGAATACTTGGTGTAGAACCACAAACCGGACATGCGGTGAAGGCTCGTATAGGTCGTTTTGGACCAATGGTGGAGATTGAGGGTGATGACGGCGAGAAACCTCGCTTTGCATCGCTGAAAAAGGGACAACTTATTGAGGCTATAACTCTTGAAGAGGCTTTGGAACTGTTTGCTTTGCCTCGCACAGTGGGTAAGTATGGCGATATTGATATGGTTGTCGGTATAGGTAAGTTCGGAGCCTATGTTCGCTATGGGAACAATTTTGCATCGCTTGCAAAGAGCGATGACCCATATACAATCACCTATGAGCGTGCTGTGGAGCTGATTGAGTCGCAGAAGAAGAGCGCTACTGCGGCAGCTACTCCGATTAAGACCTTTGCGGAAGATGCCGAGATGTTGGTTAAGAATGGTCGCTACGGTGCATATATAGCTTATAAGGGTAAGAACTATCGCATACCTCGCGGTAAGAGTGCCGAGTTGCTCTCGTACGAGGAGTGTTTGAATATAGTAAATAACACAAAGAAATAGAGAGATGAAGAGATTTATTACAGCACTATTTGTGTGCGTTGCGTTGGTTGTTTCGGCATCGGCACAAGAAAAGAAAGAGACACCTAAAAAGGGTTATCAATTTACTGATGGCAAGTTGGTTAAGACCACTTCGGTAAAAAATCAGTTCCGTAGCGGTACTTGTTGGTGCTATTCGGCACTGTCGTTTATCGAGAACGAGATTATGCGTGCCGGAGGCGAGGAGATGGACCTATCGGAGATGTGGATTGTTCGTAATATCTACTTCGAGAAGGCAGTGAAGTATGTCCGTCTGCACGGACACCTCAATATGGCTGTCGGCGGTGCATTCCACGATGTTACAAAGGGTATCGAGAAGTACGGTATTGTTCCGCAGGAGGTCTATGAGGGGTTGAACTATGGCACCGATAAGCCTGTATTTGGTGAGATTGACGCTATCTTGAAGGCGTATGTCGAGGCTGTTGTTCAAAATAAGAACCGCAAACTCACAACCGCTTGGAAAGATGGTTTGAATGCAATTCTTGATACTTACTTTGGCAAGATGCCTGAGAAGTTTACTTGGAAGGGTAAGGAGTACACTCCTCACTCGTTTGCCGAGTCGTTGCCGGTGAAGATGTCGGACTTTGTCTTCGTTACATCTTACACTCACCACCCATTCTACGAGCAGTATATTGTCGAGGTACCTGACAACTGGATGTGGGAGAAGGCTTACAATGTACCACTTGACGAGTTGATGCAGATTGTGGATAATGCACTTGCAAACAACTACTCGCTTGGTTGGGCTGCCGATGTATCGGAGAGGGGTTTCCATCGTACAAAGGCTATCGGAATTATTCCGGAGGATAACATTGAGAGTATGAGTGGCACCGAGGCAGAGCGTTGGGGCAGACTCTCGGAGCAGGAGCGTGCAAAGGAGTTATACTCATTCGACAAGCCTGTTAAGGAGAAGAAGATTACACAAGAGATGCGTCAGGAGGCTTTCGATAACTACGAGAATACCGATGACCATGGAATGGTTATTATCGGCACTGCAACCGACCAAGAGGGAAATCCTTTCTATAAGGTTAAAAACTCGTGGGATGTTCGCCCTCCATACGATGGCTACTACTACTTCTCTCGTCCGTATGTAGAGTACAAGACTATGGAGATAATGGTAAATAAGAGTGCCATACCTAAATCTATCAAAAAGAAATTAGAGCTCTAAATATATTTTTGCAGGAAAAGAGGGAGCATTATCGATAAGGTGATGTTCCCTCTTGTCTTTCGTCTAAAATAGCTATCTTTGCACTATGGATATAATCGATTTGAGGGAGTATGTTTTGTCGTTGCCACTCGTGGAGGAGTGCCAGCCCTTTGGCGATGATGCCGTTGTCTATAAGGTCGGCGGTAAGATGTTTTTGTGTTGCGTGTTGGAGTATGCCGAGCGTATAGCGGTAAAGTGTAACCCCGACCGTGCTATCGCCTTGCGCGATGAATATCTATCGGCAATAACCCCTGCATGGCACTTCAACAAGAAGCATTGGAACGATATCTATTTCGAGCAGTTGCCGTGTGAAGTTGTGGAGCGTGAGATACGCCACTCATACCTTACCGTAATTCGTGAGAATGTAACTCCAAAGGCGTTGCGAGAGGAGATTTTGGTGGTGGTGCGAGAGGCTGGGTTTTTAGTGAGTAGTGAGGAATTAGAAATTTAATACTCAATTTTTAATTTTTAATTTTTAATTTTTAATTTAGCTAATAGCTAAGCCCCCCCCCAAAAAAAAACGGCAGAGGTCTGTGCCCCTGCCGTTTCTGTTTTGTATATGGCTGATTACTTTGTAAGCTCCGCCAAAGCAGCCTTCGCAGCCTCAACCTTGTCGCCTGCGGTAACCTTCTTCAAGGTTGCAACAGCCTTCTCGCGAAGAGCAGCGTCCTTGTTGCCACCTGCGTTGTACTGTGCATTGTAAGCCGCACCTACAAGGAAATATACCGAGCTGCGCTCCTCATCATTTGTCTGTGCAGCAGCGGCAGCAGCACCGAGTGCTACAACCTTTGCATAATCCTTCTTGCCGTTGTAAGCCTCCAAACGAATCTTCTCTGCGAGTGCAGGAGTTGTTGCCTGCAACTTGTCTGCCATTGCGATTACACCATCGAAATCGCCGGCCTGCTGCAACGAAGCAACTTTGTTGTTGGTGTAGAGAGTCTTGTTAGCCTGCGCCTTTGCAATAGCATCAGCATACTTGTCAGCCGGCATCTGGCAGATTTTGTCGTAGATAGCCATACCCTCATCGTACTTGCCTAACTCACAGTATGAGGTTGCAAGGTTGAGAGCCATATCGGCATTACGGGGATTTGCCTTGTAACCCTTCTCGAATACCGAAGCCGCAGTAGCGTAGTCCTTTGCGTTGAAAGCCTCGCCGCCCTGTACTTGGTAAACCTTTGCAAGAATCATGTTAGCCTTCTGCTTTGCCTGCGAGTTACCATACAACTCCGCAGTGTCGGCAGCCTTCTTCAAATACTCGATAGCCTTTGCGTAGTTCTTCTGCGATGCTGCCGAAAGACCTACACCCTGATAACATACCGGAAGATACTTCTTTGCAGTTGCCACGCAGTTGAGAACGGTATTGTCCTCCGAGTCCATACCTTTGTCGATAACCTGCTCAAATAGGGTAATTGCCGAAGCATAGTTCTTAGACTGAACAGCCTTTGCACCTTCGTTAAACTTTGCGATAACCTCGCTCTGTGCCGAAACCATACCTACGGCGAGGAGCGCAAACATTGTTACAAATAACTTTTTCATAATATCTCTATTTTTTTTGTGAATTTTGTCTTTACAATCTGCAAAGTTATGAAACCTATCTCAATTTTGCAAAAAAATCGGTCATAAGTCGCTCACACTCTTCGGCGAGAACTCCTGATGTTACAACGGTGCGAGGGTGCAACATATTGTTTGAAATGGTCGAAAAACCTCTTTTGCTGTCCGATGCACCATATACGATGCGCCCTATTTGACTCCACGCCAAGGCTCCTGCACACATAGGGCATGGCTCGACCGTAACATATAGAGTGCAGTCGTTGAGGTATTTTCCTCCGATTGTCGAGGCAGCAGCGGTGATAGCTTGCAGTTCGGCATGAGCTGTAACATCGGTCAAAGTCTCTACCAAATTGTGCCCTCGACCTACGATACGACCACCTGCAACGATGATAGCTCCGATGGGTACTTCATCGGCTTCGAGGGCAAATTTTGCCTCTTCTATCGCCAATCGCATATATTTTTCATCTTTTTCGCGCAATTCTTCCATATTTTTCGTAACTTTGTGGGTTATTTGGCGACAAAGATAGAGAAAAAACGGAAAACGGAGAACGGAAAACTAATTGTCAATTTGTCAATTAAATAAGCTAATGGCTAATGGCCAATGGCTAAAAGCACAAGAAAACTATAAAACATAATATAAAACTATGTACAGAAGTAATACTTGTGGCGAATTGCGTGCCACAAATGTCGGACAGACAGTAACATTGGCAGGTTGGGTGCAGAAGGTGCGTAACCTTGGTGCAATGACCTTTATTGACTTGCGTGACCGTTACGGCATCACACAGATTGTTGTAGAGGAGCACTCTGACGAGGCTACAAAGGCTGCTGCTGCGAAACTCGGTCGTGAATTTGTTATTCAGGTTAAGGGTAAGGTTATCGAGCGTGAGTCGAAGAATGCGAAGATGCCAACAGGAGATATCGAGGTTGTAGCCGAGAATATCAATATCCTGAACGAGGCTGCACTGCCTCCGTTTACCATTGAGGAGAACTCTGACGGTGGCGATGACCTTCGCATGAAGTATCGTTATCTCGACCTTCGCCGTCCACCATTGCAGCGTAATATGATTCTTCGTCACAAGATGGCGCAGGAGATTCGTAAGTTCCTCGACTCGGAGGGTTTCTTGGAGATTGAAACACCATACCTCATCAAATCTACTCCTGAGGGAGCGCGTGACTTCGTTGTGCCTTCGCGTATGAACCCTAACGAGTTCTACGCATTGCCACAGTCGCCGCAGACTTTGAAACAGTTGCTGATGGTTGCAGGTTACGACCGCTACTTCCAGATTGTACGCTGCTTCCGCGATGAGGATTTGCGTGCTGACCGTCAGCCTGAATTTACGCAGATTGACTGTGAGATGGCATTTATCGAGCAGGAGGATGTACTCGAAATCTTTGAGCGTTGGGCAAAACACATGTTCAAGAGTGTCTTGGATATCGACTTTGCGGAGCCATTCCGCCGTATGCCTTGGAGCGAGGCGATGGAGAAGTATGGTTCGGATAAACCAGATTTGCGCTTCGGAATGGAGTTTTCGGATATTACCGACTTGGCTCATGGCCACAACTTCTCGGTGTTTGACGATGCAGAGTATGTTGTAGGTTTCGCTGCAACAGGTTGTGCTTCCTATACCCGCAAGCAGATTGACGCATTGACAGACTATGTTAAGCGTCCGCAGGTAGGAGCAAAGGGCTTGATTTGGATTCGTGTTGAGGAGAGTGGTATCAAATCTTCGATTGACAAGTTCTTCTCGGCAGAGGAGTTGCAGGCTATCGCCGAGCGTTTGGGTGCAAAGGCAGGCGACTTGTGCTTGATTCTCTGCGGTAAGAAGTATAAGGCTTTGACTCAGTTGTGCGCACTTCGTTTGGAGGTTGCCGAGCAGTTGGGCTTGCGTGACCCGAAGAAGTTTGCTCCGCTGTGGGTAGTGGATTTCCCTATGTTCGAGTGGGACGAGGAGACCGAGCGTTTCTATGCAAAGCACCACCCATTCACCTCGCCAAAACCGGAGGATATCGACAAGTTGGAGAGCGACCCGGGTGCAGTGCGTGCTAACGCTTACGACTTTGTCTGCAATGGTACAGAGATTGGTGGTGGTTCGATTCGTATCCACGACCCTAAGTTGCAGTCGCTTATCTTCAAGTGCTTAGGCTTCACTCCTGAGCAGGCAGAGGCGCAGTTCGGCTTCCTTATCAACGCCTTCCGCTATGGCGCACCGCCACACGGAGGTTTGGCATTCGGCTTCGACCGTCTTTGCTCGTTGTTTGGTGGCGCAGACTCTATTCGTGACTTCATCGCCTTCCCGAAGAACAATGCCGGTCGCGATGTGATGCTCGATGGTCCATCGCCAATTGACCAGGCACAGCTCGATGAGTTATACCTCGCACTGGTGGAGCCTGAAAAGTAGAATAGTATAAAAATGTATAGATGTCGCCCCGATTTTTTTGTCGGGGCGATAGTTTTTTACTATATTTGTGGGGAAAAAGAGTATTGAAATGAAGAAAAGTATAATTCTGTTATCTCTGTTGTTTGTTGCGGTATCGGCAATTGCGGGCGTGCGTCAGACACGAGAGGAGTATGTGGAGAAGTATAAGGCGATAGCGATTGCCCACATGGAGCGTTACGGCATACCTGCAAGTATCACGATGGCACAGGGTATCTTGGAGTCGGATAGCGGAAATAGTCGTCTTTCGACCTCCTCGAACAACCACTTCGGCATAAAGTGTAAGAAACATTGGACTGGCGATAGGGTATATCACGATGACGATGCCAAGGGGGAGTGCTTCCGTGCTTACCCTTCGGTGGAGGCTTCGTATCAGGACCACGCCGATTTCCTCGACCAATCGCCACGCTACGACTCGCTGTTTGCATACCCTTCTGACGACTACCGTAGTTGGGCGCGAGGCTTGAAGGCTGCGGGATATGCTACGGCACCCGACTATGCCGAGCGATTGGTGAAGATTATCGAGTCGATGAAGTTGTATCTGCTCGATAAGGAGAATGGTAATAAAATCTACTCTGCTGCCAAAAATGCTACGGCAAATACCGAGGCGTGGTTTGAGAGCAATATCGCAACCTCTGACGAACAGATAAATCCGAATGCTTTTCGTGTAACGGTCAATTCACACAAGGGTTACGGCGTCTATCGTACCAACCACACCTTCTATGTTGTGGCTAAGGAGGGTGATACCTTCGAGTCGGTGGGCGAGGTCTTCGATATTTCGCCGAAGATGCTGCGCAAGTTTAACGATGTGGCAAAAGATGCCAAACTCGCTAAGGGGGATATCGTCTATATCGAGCGAAAAAAGACGCAGTGGCTTGGTAATGTGATGCAGCACAAGGTTGTGCGTGACGAAAATCTCTATTCGCTGTCGCAGTCGTATGGCATACGCCAGAAGTCGCTTGCAAAACTCAACCGCCTGCGCCCTAACGAAGATGTCCGCAAGGGCGAGATAATCAGATTGAAGTAAGCATAGAACGGAGTACTTTTAATTAGATAGGAGTGAGGAGATAGAAGATAGGAGTTGAAAGCGGAAAATTAAAAACACTACTATCCGTTAATGGCCTTTATTAGCCCTTACTAGCCGTTATAAAAACAATGGCTAATAGTTAATAGAAGAAAAGCATATTGTTTATGAGAAGTTGTACTCAGGAATTCCAAGTTATAGATAGTTTGCGAAAAGAGGGTGGTTATTCAACTTTGCGCAGATTGAATGAAATAGTTGATGTTTCTGCGTGGAAGACAAAAACTCCAGATGCCTCGATAAGAAGAATTGTACAGGAGAGTAAAAGTATATTTCGTGTTCAACCTGGCTTGTGGGCATTAGAAGAGATGCGTGAACAAGTCATGAAGAAATTGGAACTGAAAGAGGGAAACAAAAAGAGCGAAGAACAATTTACGCATGGCTATTATCAAGGTTTGCTCATAGAGATAGGTAAATATAAGAACAAAACAACATACATTCCGCCACAAGATAAAAATCGTTGTTTTTTGGGTAAACCTTTAGGTGATATTGTGGATGCTACCACTATTCCGCATTTTACATACGAGAATTTGTTGCGCAAGGCGAAAACTATTGATGTGATATGGTTTAATGAGAGGAATATGCCTTCTGAATTTTATGAGGTAGAGCATACAACGGACATCAAGAATTCGTTATCAAAATTCTATGAATTACAAGATTTGTATGCGGGTTTTTACATTGTTGCAGATAAGAAGCGTAAAATCGAATTTGAGGACAAATTACATGTTTCAATGTTTGATTCAATAGAGAAACGAGTAAAATTCCTTGACTATAATCGTGTTGCAGACATGTATGAGGGACTAACTAAAATAAATAGTTGTGGTTGGTAGAGAGATGAAGATATTTGTATTACACTATGGCATAGTTGATTCAGATGGTGCATTGGAGATAGGTTGTGATAAGTTTGGCTCTATTATCGATGCTCAATTAACGCAGAATGGTATTATTAAGGATTTTGTATGCCAATATTCTCATCTTGCCGAAGATAAAATAGAGGATAGATGTGGCTCATTTGTGAGAGTTGCCTATAAGAATAGTTTAGTAGAATTACAGATACATATAGAGGAGTTTGAAGTATAAATGAATATGTCATTGCGAGACTTGGAACAAGTTGTGGCAATCTCCCTTATATTTTATTAAATTAACAGCGGAAGATTCCCACAGTCGCTACGCTCCTTCGGAATGACGATATTCTTTATAACTTAATAACTAAGAAGCTAATGGCTAATAGCCAACAGCTAAAAGCAGATATAAAATAATTAAAATATAAATACTATGGCTCAACTTCGTGAAAAAATTTTGTCGGCGATTATCGACAAATCATCGCTTAAACAGCGCGTGTTCGACAATACCTTCTCGGTATTTGGCGAGTTGAAAGATGCTCTTTTGGAGATGGCATCGGAGATTGACGATGCTCTTGACGGCAAACTCGACCGCCGTGTCCGCATTGAATATCGTGATAGAGGCAAGTTCGAGGCGCAACTCCAAATCGCTTCCGACCTCCTTATCGTGCGTATGCACACCGATGTATTCGAGTTCGACTCGAACCATATAATCTGGCAAAATGAGTATGTGCAGAGCGATAAGGCTAACTCCTACTGCGGAATTATCGATATCTACGACTTCCTCTCCGACTCGTTCAAGTTTAATCGTTCGGCAGATGAGGGCTACCTGATTGGTCGCATCTTTATCAATCGTGAAAAGATGTTCTTCGTTGAGGGTAAGCGTCAAAACCTTGTTCGTGCAATGAGTTTCGGCAAGGAGCCTATCTCTCGCGAGAATTTGATTTCGATACTCGAAACGGCTATACACTATGCCCTGAATTTCGACCTGCTTACTCCGCCATACGAGCAGAATAAGCGCGTTACTGTCGAGCAGTTCAATACCAAGATGGATAACTCGAAGTTCATAACGGGTAAGAGGCTCGATTACGACTTTAATGTCGATGATATTTAGTAGGTCGACAAAAAAGTGTGATTTTGTCGTTACGCTTCTCCTCGAAATCCTCATTTACGCCAAGTAAACTGCGGTTTCTCGGAGTTCGCAAGCCTAAAAATCCCTACTTTTTAGTCAACCTACGGTAGTAGATATAAAGAATGAATGTTTCTATGAAAAAAACAATTCTCTTGGCAGTGGCGATTGTGTGCGCCACTGTCGTTGCATACGGCTCGACCGTTAAATATGAGGATATCGCCAAGTGTCGTGCCGCAAATGGTGCGATATATGGCGTGCGCTCAATGGCTGATGGCGAGCATTTTACCATTATCAAGGGCAAGCAGATTGTGCGTTGCTCCTATGCCGACCGTGCCGATAGCCTTGTTGTATTCGAGGACGATTTCCGTATCGGCTCGTACACTTTTTCGGCAGATGAAAAGCAGATTTTGCTCTCCGATGCAAAGAGCATAAAGCCTATTTATCGCCGTTCGTTTACGGCCGACTACTACCTTGCGAGGGTGGGCGGTAAGGCTCAAAAGGTCTTGGAGCAGGTGCGTGATGTGGCATTTTCTCCCGATAACAAGAGCCTTGTCTATTCCAAAGAGAATAATCTCTATCTCTATGATATTGCAACCTCCACCTCAAAGGCGATAACTACCGATGGCGAGTGGAACAAAATCATCAACGGCACAAGCGATTGGGTTTACGAGGAGGAGTATGGCTTCACGAAAGGGTATGCTGTGTCGCCCGATGGAGCGAAGATTGCCTACTTGCGCTTCGATGAGAGCGAGGTGCCTACCTTCGAGATGATGCGCTACGATGATAAGTTGTATAATCGGGCGTACTCGTTCAAATATCCGAAGGCGGGCGATAAGAACTCTGTTGTAACGCTCCACCTCTACGATGTGGTAACGGGCAAAACAGAGCAGATACCTACGGGCGAGCAGACCGACCAATATATATTCAATTTGCAGTGGACTCCTGTGGGCGAACTGTCGTTCTATCGTGTTAATCGCCTGCAAAATCACTTCGAGGTGTTGCTGCGCGAGGAGAGTGGGGTAGTGCGACCAATCTACGAGGAGAAGAGCGCGACCTATGTCGAAAGACCTTCGGCTGCAACAATACAGTTTATTGATAGCGATAGATTTATAGTGAGCGAGGAGACTTCGGCAGGATTTAATCATCTCTACCTACATAGCATCAAAAAAGGTCGCCTGAACGCCATTACTTCGGGCAAATGGGAGGTTACTTCGGTGGTCGGAGTGGCTAAAAATCGTATCTATTACCTCTCGACCGAGCGTTCTCCGTTGTGTCGTGATTTATATTCGGTTAGTTTGAATGGCAAGGGTAAAAAGTTACATACTGCGGAAGAGGGCTTCTACTCGGTGCAATCTTCGCGGGGTATGCGCTACTATATCCGCACCGCCACAACTACCGATATGCCGAATGTTGTTACGGTACATCGTGCTTCGGGCGAAGTGATTGATACTCTTGTGGATAGCCGAGCAAAGGTTGCCGAGCGTGGCAGGTGGGCAAAGCGCGAATTTAAGCAGTTCGTCACCGAGCGTGGCGATACGCTCAACTACTATATCCAACTGCCGTTTGGATTTGATAAGGCGAAAAAGTACCCTGTATTGCTGACGCAGTATTCGGGACCGGGCTCGCAGTCGGTGCGTAACCGCTGGTCGCTCGATTGGGAAGATGCATTATCGCACGATGGTTATATTGTGGCTTGTTGCGATGGTCGAGGAACAGGTTTCAGGGGCGAAAAGTTTAAGAAATGCACCTACGCCGATCTCGGTCGCAAAGAGGTGGAGGACCAAATATCGTTTGCTCGCTTCCTTGCCAAGCAGGAGTTTGTCGATGCCGAGCGAATAGGTATCTATGGCTGGTCGTATGGTGGCTTTATGGCTCTGAACTGCGCTCTGCACGGAGAAGGATTGTTCCGTATGGCTATCGCCGTTGCCCCTGTTACTTCGTGGCGATACTATGATACGATTTATACCGAGATTTACAATGGCTTGCCACAAGATAACCCGAAGGGTTACGATGATAATTCGCCACTCTCGCACGCCGAGAAATTGGCGGAGCGCACCAAGTTGCTGATTATTCACGGTACGGCAGACGATAATGTCCATTTCCAAAACTCAATGGAGATGTGTCGCCGCTTGAACGATGCGGGCAAGCGGTACGATATGATGGTCTATCCCGACCAAAACCACTCGATGCGCCCTTCGGCAACTACCTTGGTGCGTCAGAAGATGATAGACTATACTTTGCAGAACTTATAGTGGGGTAGATTAGTAAGATAATTTGTCGTTATTTGAATGGTGAGTTGGGTTCGCGTGACATAACCCAATAGAAGATTTTATCGAGCAGACCCGGTGCAAACTTTTTGACAAAGTGCGTAGCACGCCCCTCTGCCTCCATAAGACACAAACGCTGACGCTTGGCAATACCATTAGCTACGATGCGTGCCACCTCCTCGGCAGTCATCATTTTGCTCTCCTCACGCGGTGTTTCGCCCTGAGCCGAGCCATCTGCTGTCAAAGCCGAGAAACGGACATTCGAAGCGGTAAATCCCGGACAAGCGACCATTACATGCAATCTCTTCTTGATGTTTTCGATACGGATAGTTTCGAGCAGTCCCGTCATCGCAAACTTCGATGCCGAGTAACCTGTTCTGCCCGGTAATCCGTGCAATCCTGCTACCGAAGATATACCTACCAAAGAGCCCTTCGCTGCTTGCAGATATGGCAGGGCATACTTTGCACAGTAGGCTGTACCCCAAAAATTGACATCCATCAAGCGATGTAAAACCTTTGTATCTACATCGTCAAATATCGCTCGCATCGAGATACCGGCATTGCAAATCAATACATCTATACCGCCAAATACCTCGACCGCTTTATCAATCAGTTGCTTGCAATCCTCCTCCTTCGTTACATCGGTGGCAATATATGCCGCTTTGCCACCCTCCGACTCGATAATCTGCGCCAATAGTGCGAGCTTCTCCTCGTTGCGAGCTCCAAGCACTACTTTTGCTCCCATTTTTGAGTACAAGCGTGCCATCGCCTCGCCGATACCTGACGATGCACCCGTAATTACTACAACCTTTCCGTTTAATGCGTTTTTCATATCTTTTTATACTCTAATTTTTAGCCCATCGTAAGCAAACTCAACACCCTCGGGCAGTCGCAAATTAGCTACACCATGCAGACCTATATCGTGCGACATGTGGGTAAAATATGCCTGCTTCGGAGCAATTCGCTCCACAATTGCCAATGCCTCCCCCACTGAGAGATGAGAGTCGTGAGGCTCAAATCGTAAAGTGTTGATAACCAATACTTCCACCCCTTGTAATTTTTGCAGTTCCGCCTCCTTAATCTCTTTGAAATCGGTGAGATAAGCCAACCTTCCAAATCGAAATCCAGTAACTTCAAATCGGGAGTGTTCTCCCCTTATCGGGATAATCTCAACGCCATCAATCTCAAATGGCTCTGTCCCAAATTCGTGCAATTCAATTTGAGGAACTCCACGATAAGGGTTCTCGGCAAAGGCATAGTCGTAATCCTTACGCACACAAGAGCAAGTATCGTGCGTACCGTAGATATGCACTGTGTGAATCTCGTGTGGATAATCGACAAAGTTTAAGGCACGAACATCGTCTAAGCCACCAATATGGTCTTTGTGTTTATGCGTCAGCAGAATGGCTGTAATGTGGCTCACCCCTTCACGCAACATCTGTTCACGAAAGTCAGGGCCTGCATCTATGATAAATCGTTTATCGCCTACCTCTACCATTGCCGAAGTGCGCAAACGCCTATCTCTCGCATCTGCCGAGCAACATACAGCACAATCACAGCCAATTACGGGAACACCTTGCGATGTGCCTGTACCCAAAAAAGTAAGTCTTAAAGATGTTGTTAATGGCTCCATTTTTGTATTTTTTACGATAAATGGCACTACAAAGATACAATTCTTTTGGAAAATTGAGAATAAAAGTTTACCTTCGCAGTGTTAATTAACACAAATAATCTATTTATTATGGCTTACAAAATTTCAGATTCATGTATCGCATGTGGTACTTGCATTGATGAGTGTCCGGTTGAGGCTATTTCTGCCGGTGACATCTATGTAATTGATGCAGACAAGTGCATCGAGTGTGGCGCATGTGCAGGAGTTTGTCCTTCCGAGGCTATCAGTTTGTAGTCTGACGGAAGCCAAAACAAAGAGTGGGTGGTCTTTATGACTACCCACTATTCGTTTTACAGTATAAGCACTCTAACTCTGTTGAGGATTGTGCTTATATTTAAATATGAATGCGAACAATATCGCTACTACCAACGCATATCCTGCGAAAATATACCACGACAACGGCCAACCCCATTTATCGACAACCCAGCCAGCTACATAAGAACCAATAAAGGCACCAAAGCCGTTGGTCATAATCATAAATACACCCTGCGCACTTGCACGAATTTCTGGCGCAGTCTCCTTCTCCACATAGAGCGAACCCGAGATATTAAAGAAATCGAATGCTACGCCATATACAATCATCGAGAGAATAAACATCCATACACCTGCACCA
The DNA here is from genome assembly GCA_045596245.1 of Alistipes sp. GTDB lineage: Bacteria > Bacteroidota > Bacteroidia > Bacteroidales > Rikenellaceae > Alistipes. Next base: position 19,101 of record JAZOBZ010000025.1, read on the forward strand.
GGATTACCTGCACCTAACAAGCCAAAGCGCAATACCCACGCAAACATCGAGATAAGCATCACATTCTTAATGCCGAACCTCTTCAAGCAGAATGGAATTAGGAGAATACAAAGTGTCTCCGAGATTTGCGACAATGATATAAGAATGGTCGAGTGCTCAACACCGAAAGTACCGAGATACTTATCGCCATGCACAGCCACATCACCAAAACTCTTGATATATCCATCGGCAAAAGCGTTGGTAATCTGTAATGACATACCCAACATCATAGAGAAGAGAAAAAATACCGCCATCTTATACTCCTTGAAGAGGGCAAATGCACGCAAGCCAAGAGTGTCAACCCACGACTTAGATTCGACATTACGATTAACATCGCACGAAGGGAGAGTGAAGCAGTAGAGTCCCAACACTACGCCCAGGCCTGCCGACAACAGCATCTGCGCAGACGAGAGCCCTAAGCCCAACAAATCTACAACCCACATTGCACAAATAAAGCCTACGGTACCCCAAACACGAATTGGCGGAAAAGCCTTCACTGTGTCGAGGTTTGCCTTGTTGAGTGCATTATACGCAACCGTATTGCTCAATGCAATAGTCGGCATATAGAACATTACGCTACACAGCACTAACGGATATAGTGTGTGGTAGGTCTCCTGCATAGATGCTGCTATCATAAAAGTTGCAGCCAAAAGGTGCGAAATACCCAAAAGTCGCTGTGCCGGTATCCAGCGGTCAGCAATTACTCCCATAATTGCAGGCATAAAGAGCGAGGCGATACCCATAGTAGCAAAGAAACTACCAATTTCACTACCTGAGAATTTGAGCGTTCCACCCAAGTATGCACCCAACGAAATAAGCCATGAACCCCATACTGCATATTGCAGAAAGTTCATCACAATCAAACGAAACTTGATATTCTTCATAAAATCAATGATTATTTGTTACTATTCTCTCTAAATCTTTTACTTGTGCAAAAATCGTGTCGATAGATATTGTACAAAGTTTTCTCTACAAATATAGATAATTTTTATCAAAATTCAATAAACACAACCTATAATTTTGAAGATATGTCAATCTTGAATAGCGTTGTGTCGTATTGTTCAAAACCGCACTTTTTGTACAATCTATGTGCAGCCTTGCGAGATGGGTTAGAGGTGAGGTATATTCGTTTTGCACCGAGTGATGCCGATAACTCTTTTGCTCTGTCGATAAGAGCAATACCTACTCCAATTCCTCTCGAATTACCATCTACAACAACATCCTCAATCCACGCCTTGCGACCTGTCGGAATATCTACTACGGCGAGTGTCAGCATGCCTATAATTTCGCCCTCTGCCTCCGCTACAAGCAGGTGCGTATTTTCGTTGTCAAAAAGAGTCTTGATATAGTCGTTCGTTGGTATCTTGACCGTTGGCGATAGTTGTGGCAATAATTTGGAAAAAGAGTCTAATAGTTCTATCGATAATTGGGTAACTTCGTATATGTGCATAATTCGAACAGTCTGTATTATGTAATTTGTACAAAGATAATAAAAAGTTTTTCGTTTTCCATTAAAATTATTACCTTTGCGATGCAATAAATTTTTTATACAAATGCTTAATATCGTACTATTTGGAGCTCCGGGTTGTGGTAAAGGTACGCAATCGGAACTTTTAGAGGAGCGTTTCTCTCTCCGTCATATCTCAACAGGTAACATTATTCGTGAACAAATTGCAGCAAAAACAGAACTTGGCTTGCAAATGCAGGAGTGTATCGAGCGTGGTGAGTTGGCCCCGGACTCTCTTGTTATTGGTATGGTTGCCGACTATGTTGCAACCCACAAGGAGGGTAAGGGTGTTATATTCGATGGCTTTCCTCGCACTACTGCACAGGCTGAGGCGTTCGATGAAATTCTCGCTAAGCATGGGCAGAAGGTTGCTGTTATGATAAATATGGAGGTTCCGGAGGAGGAGCTCGTCAAGCGTATCCTGCTTCGTGGTAAGGATTCGGGCCGCGCTGATGACCAGTCCGAAGAGATTATCCGCAACCGTATCGATGTCTATAATGCTCAGACCGCCGTTGTTGCCGACTTCTATCGTGCGCAGGGTAAGTTTGAGAGCGTTCCTTCGTTGGGTACAATCGAGGAGGTTGCCGAGCGCATTGCAAAGGTAGTTGAGAGCTACCTTTAATTAAAAATTAAAAATTAAAAATTAGCCAATGGCTAATGGCTAACATTATGGTAAAAGGCAGAACAGAGATTGCTGAGTTAGGGGAGTTTGGTTTGATTGACCGCCTGACGGCAAGGTTTTCAAAAAATAACAAATCGACAATCTGTGGCGTTGGTGATGATGCTGCCGTTATCGAAGCGTCAAAAGACAAGGCTATTGTCGTATCTACCGACTCGATGTTGGAGGGTATAGACTTCGATTTGACCTACTTCCCACCGAAACACCTCGGCTATAAGGTTGTTACGAAGGGTATCAGCGATGTTGTGGCGATGAATGCCGTACCTGAGCAGATAACCCTTTCGCTTGGTATATCATCAAAAATCTCGGTTGAATTTCTCGATGACTTCTATGAGGGTGTGGAGTTTGCTTGCAAGGAGGCAGGAGTTGATTTGGTCGGTGGCGATACCTCGGCATCAATGACGGGCTTTGTTGTAAATATCACAGCTATCGGTCGTGCCAAGAAGAGCGAGATAACCTACCGTAGTGGTGCAAAGGAGCACGATTTAATCTGTCTTACTGGCAATCTTGGAGCTTCGTATATGGGCTTGCGCCTATTGGAGCGTGAGCGTAGAGTGTTGCAGGGTGTGGATAAGCCACAACCAAAATTTGAGGGGTATGAGTATCTCTTGCAACGATATCTGAAACCTCGCGCGAGATATGATATGGTTGAGTCGTTGCGTAAGGAGGGTATTGTACCAACCTCGATGATTGATATTACCGATGGTTTGGCTTCGGAGGTGTTGCAAATTTGTAAAGCCTCAAAGTGTGGAGCCCGTATCTATTTGGAGCGTATGCCGTTGGCAAAACAGACTACCGCATTGGCTGAGGAGATGAATATGGACCCTGTGGTGGCGGCGTTGAATGGTGGTGAGGATTATGAACTGCTCTTTACCGTACCACTCGACAAGCGCGAGCAGATAATCTCCCTCGGCTGTATCGATATTATCGGACATATCACTGCCGAGAGTACAGGGGCATATCTTGTTACACCTGATGGCAACGATATCGCTTTGCAGGCACAAGGTTTTACGCCTAAAAAATAGTGTAATGTTAAAAAAAACTGAACGAACTATCATAATGTATTTGTGAAATAGACCTGAAATTATCGACAACTGCAATAAGAAAGAGATTGCTACTGCATTGTGTATGGTAGGGCATAAGGAGGTTGTGGATTTTTTTTGGGGGGGGTGAGGCAAAATGTAACATACATCTCGACCGATTTTCCTGATAAGATGAGGTTTGATTTAGTCTAAATGGTCAGCAAGAGATAACAATAAATCAAAAAAATAGATATATATTATGTTAGAGGAACTTAAAGCAGAGGTTTTGAAAGCTAACCTCGATTTAGTACGCAACAAGTTGGTTATTCTGACTTGGGGTAATGTATCAGCGATTGACCGCAAAACAGGTTTGGTAGTAATTAAGCCAAGCGGTGTCGGATATGACGATATGAAGGCGGAGGATATGGTTGTTGTGGACTTGGACGGCAATATTGTTGAGGGTAACCTTAGACCATCGTCAGACACTCCCACACATCTCGCTATATATCGCCACTTTCCAGAGGTAGGCGGAGTGGTGCATACTCACTCGACATACGCCACAGCATGGGCGCAGGCAGGAATGGCTATTCCTAACATTGGAACTACACATGCCGATACATTCTACTGCGATATTCCTTGCACTGAGGAGATGAGCAAGGAGCAGATATCCGAGCGTTATGAGGCTGCTACGGGTGATGTTATTGCCGAGACATTCGAGGGAAAGAATCCTATGCACACTCCTGCTGTGCTGGTCAAACATCATGGTCCATTTACTTGGGGTAAGAGCGCAGACGATGCGGTTTATAATGCTGTTGTATTGGAGGAGGTAGCCCGCATGGCTTCCATTACAGTAGCACTCAATCCTAAGGTTGAGATGAATGCCGACCTCGTAGAGAAGCACTACGAGCGCAAACATGGTGCAAATGCTTATTACGGACAGAAGAAACATTAACATAAATGAAGTAGTAATAGTTATGACAAAGGTAGAGTGTGCACTTCAACGCACAACAGACACAAAAGATTTGATTATTGGCAGTGGTGTGGTATCGCGTACTGCCGAGATGTTCACAAAGTTATTCCCTGGTAAAACTGCAATTATTGTTGCAGATAAGAACACTTGGGAGGTTGCAGGTAAGGCAGTATTCGCATCGCTCGAAAATGCGGGAGTTCCGCAAGAGAAGCCTTTCATCTTCACAGACGAGGAGTTGTATGCCGAGTGGCAGCATGTGGAGAAGTTGCAGGCTCATTTGAAGGGTATTGATGCTATCGCAATAGCAGTGGGCTCGGGCGTAATGAACGACCTTACAAAGTATGTATCACATACGCTTAGCCGCAAATATATGTGCGTAGGTACGGCAGCTTCGATGGACGGATATACCGCCTACGGTGCATCTATTACAAAAGATGGAAATAAGCAGACCTTCGATTGCCCTGCACCTTACGGCTTTGTGATGGACCCAGTGATTGCCGCTGCTGCTCCAAAGGAGTTGGCTGCTTCGGGCTATGCCGACCTTATCGCAAAGATTCCTGCCGGTGCTGACTGGATGTTGGCAGATGTAACAGGTAACGAGTCTATTGATAAGTTCGCTTGGGACTTGGTGCAGAATGGTTTGCGCGAATCGTTGGCAGACCCGGCTGCGGTATTTGCAGGAGATATCGAGAAGACGGAGGCTCTATCGGAGGGCTTGTTAATGAGTGGTTTTGCAATGCAGGCTATTCAGTCGAGCCGTCCTGCTTCGGGTACAGAGCATCAGTTCTCGCACTGCTGGGATATGGAGGATTTGTGTTTCGAGGGCAAGCATGTATCGCACGGCTTTAAGGTAGGTATCGGTACTTTGGCATCGACTGCATCGTTGGAGTTCCTTTTGGAGAAGGATATTGCAAACCTCGATGTTGATAAGTGTGTAGCCGAGTGGAAGTCGTGGGAGGAGCAGGAGGCTGAGATTAGAGAGGTCTTTGCCGGTAAGCCTGGACACCTTGCTCGTGGCTTGAAGGAGACACGCGACAAGTACACCGATAAGGAGGGCTTGCGTAAGCAGTTGGAGGCTATCAAAGCAGCTTGGCCTACACTCAAAGAGCAGATTAAGGCACAGATTATCCCATTCGAGGAGGTGCGCAATAATCTCCGTTTGGTGGGTGCTCCATACGAGCCTGAGCATATCGGCGTAACACGCGAGCGTTTCCGCAAGACATTCTCTTATATCCCATATATGCGTAGCCGTTTCGCAAATATCGATATTGTATATCGTTGCGGATATATGGCTGAGCTTACTGAGCATCTCTTCGGTAAGGGCGGTGTTTGGGAGGTTAAATAATTCGTGGCGTAATAACTACTAATTGAACTGAAAAATGGCAGAAAAGAGTAAAAAATCGTTCCAATATTGGCAGATACGAACAATTATCGTTACGATGATTGGTTACGCATTGTTCTACTTCGTGCGTAAGAATTTCTCTGTTGCTATGCCGGGATTGACCGCAGAGTTCGGTATCTCGAAGGTGTCGCTCGGTCTATTCCTCACATTGCATGGCATCATCTACGGATTGTCGCGCTTTGTGAATGGAGTTATCTCGGACAGAAATAGTGCTCGTATTGTCCTCTCGGTGGGACTTATGTTGTGTGCCTTGGCAAATATCCTCTTTGGATTCAGCGACACTATCGCAGGATGGATTGTCGCTTTGGCAAACAATATGGGTACTACGGTGGCATTTTCGAGTGTATTGCTCTACTTTATGGGTATCGTATGGGTGATTAACGGTTACTTGCAGGGTATGGGTGTACCTCCTTGCACCAAGACGCTTACACAGTGGATACCTCCGAAGGAGTTAGCAACCAAGATGTCGGTGTGGAATATGTCGCACTCGATTGGTGCAGGCTTGGTGTTTGGCTTATGTGGTTGGTATATTATGCCACACATGGGTGTCGATATGAGCGCGAATGCAGAGGTTGTAGCCAATATCGCAGCAAACCTAAACCTCGATATCACAGACCCTAAGGTGTTGAACTTCGCAGCTCACTACTACGCTTGGCGCTGGTGCTTCATTATTCCTGCAATCTTCGCAGGTGCGGGAGCAATCTGGCTGTTCTTCTTCTTGAAGGATTCGCCATCTGATGTGGGTTACCCTGAGATTATGGGTAAGAAGAAAGCGGAGGTGCGTACTCCTGAGGAGAGTGCTGAATACAAAGCATTTATTCGCCGCAAGGTTTTTGGAAATCGTTTGATTTGGACATTGGCATTGACAAACTTCTTCGTCTATATCGTTCGCTTTGCAGCACTCGATTGGGGACCAACCCTCCTCACTGAGTCGAAGGGGTTGTCGTTGGCTATGGCGACCACGCTCTGTATCATCTTCGAGTTTATTGGTGGTAATATCGGTATGGTGTTCTTTGGTTGGCTTACCGACCATCTCTTCAAAAATAGGGCACATCGTACCTGTGTATTCTGTATGCTTGGTGCAGCGGTTTCAATCGCGGTATTTTGGCTGCTACCTGCGGGCACACCTTGGTATGTGATGATTGTACCGTTTACTTTTATCGGCTTCTTTATCTATGGCCCACAGGCGTTGCTCGGCATTGCTGCGGCAAATCAGGCAACCAATCGAGCCTCAGCCACTGCAAATGGTATTCTTGGTATCTTCGGATATGCGAGTACCTTAATTTCTGGCGTGGGCTTTGGCTTCGTAGCTCAACACTATGGTTGGAATGCAGCCTATGTAACTATCTTGGTTATGGCTATGCTCGGTGTAATAACCCTACTAACCATGTGGAATGCTAAGGCAGATGGCTATGAAGATGTAAAATAGCAATTTTAAAATAGGGGGCCTATCTAACAATTGAAAAGTTGGATAGGCCCCTTTTTACATTCTACATTTTTTCTTATCTTTGCCACGAAGATAGAGTTTTGGGTTCAAGATGAGGCTTTCAAAGTTAAAAACGGGCGAATCAGCAACAGTGGTCAAGGTACTTGGTCATGGTGGTTTCCGCCGCCGTATTGTAGAACTCGGCTTTGTGCGAGGTGCGAAGGTCGATGTTATTCTGAATGCCCCACTTAAAGACCCTATCGAATATCATCTACTTGGCTACAATATATCGTTACGCCGTGCCGATGCCGAGATGATTGTTGTTGTAACAGATCGGGAGGCGGCGGCTATGCAGTACGAGGAGGTAGACTCCTCCAATGGCGATCGCATTGAGGCGGAGATTAACCGCCGCAAAAAACATATCAACATAGCCCTTGTGGGCAACCCGAATAGCGGTAAGACATCGCTCTACAACCACATAACAGGTAAACACGAGCATGTCGGTAATTATAGCGGTGTTACGGTTGATGCTAAAAGCTCCCGTTGCAATTATAAGGGTTACGAACTCCACATCACCGACCTCCCCGGAACATACGCACTATCGGCATATTCGCCCGAGGAGTTGTATGTGCGCCGTCACTTGGCTATGGAGATGCCTGATATTGTATTGAATGTGGTTTGCGCATCAAATCTCGAACGCAACCTCTACCTAACAACTGAGCTTATCGATATGAGTCAGCGTATGGTTGTTGCTCTGAGTATGTACGATGAATTGCAGCGCAACAATGCCAGACTCGACCATGAGTTGCTCGGCAAGATGATGGGCGTACCGATGATTCCGGTTGAGGGACATAGTGGAAAGGGTGTAGAAGAGTTGCTCGATACTGTTATCGCTGTTTATGAAAACCGTGATGAGCGTGTACGCCATATCCATATAAACCAAGGTATTGTCGAGGAGAGTGTTATGGCTCTCAATAAGGATATGAAGGAGCATCGCGATCAATTGCCAAAGTGCTTTCCACCACGCTATTTTGCAATGAAGATGCTCGAAGGCGATGCCGATATTCAGTTAATGCTCAAAAAACAGAGCAAGCGATATAGTGAGTGGTTAAGCATCTGCAACAAAGAACGCCAACACTTAAAATATGACCTTGGAGCCGATGAGGATATACAAACCACAATGGCAAACCAGAAGTATGGTTTTATTATGGGTGCTCTGCGTGAAACATACGAGGAGGGACAGGATAAACTCGGTAATATCACTAACACCATAGATGCCATAGTAACACATCGCATACTATCATATCCAATCTTTATATTTATGATGTGGCTAATGTTCTACTGCACCTTCCGTCTTGGAGCCTATCCGCAGGAGTGGATTGAGCAGGGCGTAGCATTTATTGGAGGGTTGTTTGAGCGTTGGTTGCCTGACGGCATATTGAAGGATATGATTTGCGATGGCATAATTGGTGGTGTTGGCAGCGTGATAGTCTTTCTGCCCAATATTATGATTCTCTACCTCTTCATATCGTTTATGGAGGATTCGGGATACTTGGCGCGAGCTGCGTTTATTATGGATAAGCTGATGCACAAAGTAGGACTTCATGGTAAATCGTTTATTCCGCTTGTGATGGGTTTCGGTTGCAATGTTCCTGCCGTGATGTCCACCCGAATAATTGAGAGTCGCAGTAGCCGACTCATTACCACATTTATTATTCCGTTTATGTCGTGTAGTGCCCGTCTGCCAATATATATAGTACTAATAGGGACATTCTTCTCCTCGTACTCTACAAGTGTTATGCTTGGTTTGTATTTGTTGGGTATTGCGGTGGCGATGATAACTGCTCTGTTGATGCGTAAGTTTATGTTTAAAGTTGACGAAACCCCATTTGTAATGGAGTTGCCGCCATACCGCATACCTACATTCAAGGCTACAATGTCGCATATGTGGGCACGATGCGCCCAATACCTACGCAAGATGGGAGGTATGATACTTGTCGCTTCGATTATCGTCTGGTTCCTTGGGTACTTCCCACGCCAACAGGAGGGTGAGAGCCGTGCTGAACACTACGAAAACTCCTATATTGGTCGCATAGGACATCTCTGCGAGCCTATATTCGAGCCACTTGGACTGAACTGGAAGTCGAGTGTTTCGCTTCTGTCGGGTGTGGCTGCAAAGGAGATTATGGTAAGCACACTCGGAGTGCTTTATAGCGAAGATAACAACGAGAATAGCGCAGAGCAAAACCCTACACAACTGCGTAACAGATTGTTAGAGAGTGGAGATTTTACCACTCCTTCGGCATTGGCATTGTTGGTATTTACACTCTTATATCTTCCTTGTGTGGCTACCATAGCCGCCATTGGCTCGGAGAGTGGTTGGAAGTGGGCCGCTGCCTCTGTGGTATATAGTATAGCAGTAGCGTGGTTGTGCGCTTTCGGAGTATATCATATTGCACAACTATTTATGTAGTAAATCAATGGAGTGGGACGAGATATTGACTATGGTGGTTGTTGGGGTGGCATTTATTGTCGCCGCTGTCTGGTGTATAAGGCGTATTTTTTGCCCTAAATCGAAGTGTGATGGGTGCAATGAAAATTGCCGATATAGACAATAAGTAAACAGACGAAATTAAATTCCACCCGTCCCTATCCTTATTCTGTCAATCCCACCTGTTTCAATCCTTCAATCAGATATTGAGGGGCGCGGCATGGTCGTTTGGTTTCGCCATTGAGGAAACCGAGCCAAGTGTGTCCTGTGTTGATTAGCGTTCCCGACTCATTATATAACTCATAGCGTACCTTCAAACGCACCATCGGCATCTCTTCGATAATTACGCGTACTGTTATTTCTTCATCGAAATATGCAGGCTGTATATATTTTGAACCGACCTCCAAGATGGGTGAGATGATACCTTTCTTCTCCATCTCATCGTAGGGCATTCCCCATGCACGCAGCGCTGCCACACGAGCTGCCTCGTAGTAGATAATATAGTTTGAGTGGTGAACAATACCCATTTGGTCGGTATCCTTATATCTTACTCTTATCTTTTCATCGTAGAAAATCATAACTCTATCTCTATCTTTTGTGAAAATTTACAACTCTGTTCTATTGTGCCATCGATAATTTTGCAACGACACCTTTCACCCTCGATACGGCAATCGTACTCTCCGTTTGTAGGCAGGAGCTTTAAATGGTTGGTTGTAACCACACCCTTTTCGTCAGCCATACCCACTATTATATATGGGTGTCCGAGCATTTGTCGTGCAAGTGCGATATCTCCCTTGCTGAGAGCCTTGCGAATAACTGTTGAACTGACTTTATTGCCATCTGCCAGATACTGCGCTATTTCGACTACCTGCAATGCTCCGTGTTGTACCAGAAACGAGTGGTTACCCTCTTTATTGTGCCCAAAATGGTGGTTGTAACCCACAATAAGGCACTTTATATGCAGCTTACCAACAAGATAAGTGTCTATGAACTCTTCGCGTGAGAGCTGACTAAAAGCCTTGTCGAACGGAATCACTACAATATAATCGACACCCAGCTGCTCCAACAATCTGCACTTCTCCTCGAATGTGGAGAGTAGAAGTAGCCCTTCGTCATTGCCGAGAGTGATGCGAGGATGTGGTTCGAAGGTTAGTACGACACTCTCGCCACCGCACTCTTTGGCTCGGCGCACAACTTCATCAAGCAGTATGCGATGCCCGCGATGCACTCCATCGTATGAGCCGACAGTTGCTACTGCATTGCGAAATAGGGGAGGGTTGTCGAAACCCCAAATAACCTTCATAATTATTGATTATTACTCTCTTCGGCAGCCTTTACGAAGTAGGCAACCTTTTCGAGAATTGTTGTGATGTCGTAGTTCTCCACTACGATACCTTGTGGAAAATTCATCGGTACTGAGGTGAAGTTCAGCACTCCTTTTATACCTGCATTGATAATAGGCACGGTGTATTGCGCTGCCAATGATGACGGCAACGATATGATAACGATGCTGATATCATTATTTTCGACCACATCTTCGAAATTGTTGATATGGTAACATGGAATATCCATAATGGTATGTCCAACCTTCGCCTCATCAATATCGAAAGCTGCGGTAATGCGGATATTTAGCTGTTTGGAGTTGAAGTACTTGGTGATGGCCTGACCGAGGTGTCCCATACCCATAACCGCTACCTTCATCGTATTTTCGCTGTACAGAATCGAGTCGATAAAGTCTATCAAGACTTTTACATCGTACCCTTTTTTTGTGTCGCTCGAAAAACCGATTAACATCAGGTCGCGGCGCACTTGCACAGCTGTTATGCCGTGCATACCTGCCAAGATATGCGAAAAGACATGTGTAATACCTCGTCTGTGGCAAGCAATAAGTGTTCGGCGATACTCGCTGAGTCGCTCGATAGTCTTTTCGGGTATTGGTGTTTGGATATTTGACATAAATAAAACTCTTTCTACTCGGTTGTTATGGTGAAGTTGCTATTGTAATTCACCTTTGTCCATTGTTTGTTAATTCGCACCCCACTTGTGGTATCCACCTCAAAGGAGTAAGGCGTAAGGAGAGGTGTTGTATGTACGCCCTCCAATCCGGTCTCAATAGTGTTGTATAATGACTTGACAAATACTACTGCTGCATCGTAACCGCGGTAGGCGTAGAGTGATGGCAGTGCGCCAAACTCCTCAACAAAACGCTTATCAAAGTTGCGTATTATATCCTCACTGCGATGAGCATGATAGGTCGATAACATTGTTACATTGTTCGAAAATAGTATTGCTCGGTCGATATTGCGATAGCGATTCCATCGATTATTGCCAAACACTATATACGGCACAACTCTTTGTGAGCGTGCTGTAAGAGCGATATTCGCCGAGGCTATGGCTGCCAGAATCCTATCAACCTCAATTTCGTTGTCGGCAGTAATAACAATTACCGTAGGCTCCTCGCCACGCAACAGTGGCGACATGTCGCTTGGCGAAGGGGTATCATCTACCTCCAAACCCGCCTCACGCATCTTCTCACGCTCCTTTTCGCGCTTCTCGATTACGGATGGGTGCTCATAGATGTATTTGTGCTCCACCACATACGAAGTATCTCGCAACATCGAGCGTACCTCCTTCTCAAAACCCTTGTCGATATTGTCGGTAGAGATTATCACAACTCGTTTCGAACCATCGAACAATCCTCGCACTTTCTCCAACTTTGAAGCTGGCGATGGTGACATTTGGAATACTGCGTTGCTTGTCGTTTGAGTTAAGTTTGCCAATGGCGATACGATTGGCGTACCTTTGCTCTGCAATGCCATAGCCACAGGTATTAGCTCATCTTCATAAACTGGACCAACAACCAAATCGGCATTGTTAAGCGCTCCCGAAGCGATAATCTCAGTAACACGATTATAGTCGTGAGCAGTATTGTAGAGGTCGAGATTTACGGAGTGTCCCGCCATTCTTACACTATCCAAGCCTATCAAGAATCCGCGATAGAAGTCAAGGTAGTTTTGTGCAGGTCGCTCCTCTGAGCCAAATGGCAAGAGTAACGCAACTTTGGCTCTATCGCCTTGCTTCAAGGTGCGGAATGAGATTGGCTCAACAGTTGATAGTTCGATATTGGATTCTGTTTTGGGTTGTTCTGCCTGCGGCGCAGTAGCCTCCATTTGTGTTTCAGAGGTTGTTGGTTGCGGAGTCTGTTGCAGTGCAGGTCGTTCAACTACCTCCACTTTAACAGGTATCTCGATAAGCTGTCCCGCCTTTAACCCCCTTGTGATATGAGGGTTTGCAGCTTGTAACTCCTCAACTGTCAGATTGTGCTGTTTTGCCAAAGAGTAGAGCGTCTCGCCGCGTATAACCTTGTGTAGTTTATGCTTCGGAGTACTCTCAACGACTGTTCGGATAGGTATTTTGATGCGTTGCCCCGCTTTTAATCCATCGGAGAGGCTATCGTTATACCCTTTAATTACATCAACAGTTACGCCATATCTCCTTGCCAACGAATAGAGTGTCTCGCCCTTCACGACATCGTGAATGGCATACTTAACACCTTCGATAACGACAATCTCTTCTGCCGATACAGCGAATACTGTACCGAAAAGGAGCAGGGTTAGAAGCAGTTTGTGTAACTTCATTTGAAAAGTTCTACTATCAATTTTCAATTGCTTAAACTACTATTTCAGGCGTAGTTTAATCTCTGTAAAAATCTTCTTGGTGTATTGAGGGAAGTCGCCATTCATAATCCAGTCGTAGTAACTTGGCTCCTTGCGGAATACCTCCTCAACAGAGTGTCCTTTATACTTTCCGAAGGCAAAGACCTCTGCCCCCTTGTCGTCATAGTTGATACGACCAGCGAAGTCTGCCGTCTTGGCACGAGTGGAGAACTCCGAGAGGAACTCTACGCTGTTTTCCAAATCGTTGTAACGGTCCAACTGCGAACACAACACCTCGTAGGTCGCCATTGTATCGGCATCGGCGCTATGAGCCGCTTCCAACTCCTTACCACAGTAAAAGCGATAAGCAGCAACCAAGGTGCGCTCCTCCTTCTTGTGGAAGATGTTTTGCACATCGACATACTTCGCCTTCTTGAAGAAATCGACATCCACGCCTGCGCGCATAAACTCCTCTGCCAACAATGGCAAATCGAAGCGGTTGGAGTTGAAGCCGCAGAAGTCGCAGCCGACCATAAACTCGCGCAACGACTTCGCCACTTGGCGGAAGATCGGACAATCCTTCACATCTTCATCGGTGATGTGATGCACAGCCGTAGCCTCTGCCGGAATTGGCATCTCGGGATTTATACGGCGAGTGCGAACAATCTGCTCGCCATCGGGCATAACCTTCACAACCGATATCTCGACTATGCGGTCTGTTGCGATATTGGTGCCCGTGGTCTCCAAATCGAAGAAGACCATCGGGCGTTTCAAATTTAGCTTCATATCTAAATTTAATTGACAATTGACAGTTGATAATGGACAATTAAATGAATTTATATTTAATAATAAAAACGATTTATCGTTTTACCACTAATTGTCAATTTTCAATTATCAATTATCAATTTGAAAATTATGCGTTAATCATCATCGGCATCAACAACATCAAAGTTGTGCTGCTCTGAACATCATCGTAAACAGGCTTATAGACTCCTGCACGGGTGGAGTCTGCCAACTCAACAAGGATTGTAGGAGTCTCGATATTTGAGAGAATCTCTACGAGGAATGTCGATTTGAAGCCGATAGTGATTGGTGCACCCTCATAACTGCACGACAAAGTCTCGTTTGCAGAGATTGAGAAGTTTACATCCTGCGCTGCAAGCACAACCTTATTGTTTGCAATATCCAAGCGAATAAGATTTGTTGTAGGGTTCGAGCAGACTGCCACACGCTTGATAGCATTCAACAAACCGACACGGTCCACGAGCAACTTGTTAGGGTTAGCCTGCGGAATAACCACATTGTAGTTAGGGTATGCACCCTCAATAAGACGGCAAACCAAGGTGCTTGACGATAACTCGAAAACAACATTCTTCTGGTCGAAGGTCATCTTGACCTCGCCCTCCTCTTTCAGGAGGATATTCTTCAACAAGTTCGCAGGCTTCTTTGGCAAGATAAATGCCGCCTTCACGCCACAAGCACACTCTACGGTGTGCTTAACCAACTTGTGAGCATCGGTAGCCACGCAGGTCAATTCACTCTCATCGAGGTTGAAATATACACCATTCATCACAGGGCGCAACTCATCGTCTGCCGTAGCGAAGATGGTCTTGTTGATACCATTTACCAAAACATCAACATCGAGTGATACTTCACTCTTCTCTGCCGATAACTCGTGAGTCTGCGGATAGCTTACAGGGTTTGCTCCCGGTACCGAAGAACTACCGCTGTTCCAAGCGATGTTAATCTCCCAATTGTTTTCGTTTACTTCGAGGGTGAGTGGCATCTCCGAACACTCCTTCAACACATCGAGCATCAACTTTGCAGGTGCAGCAACTGTGCCCTCCTTCTCGACATTGTCAACTTGTATAGTGCCTATGAGAGTAGTTTCGAGGTCAGAAGTTGTAACCTTCAATACATTACCCTGCAACTCCATCAAGAAGTAGTCGAGGATAGGAAGTGTGTTCTTGCTGTTGATTACCTTGCCCGTTGTCGCCAATAACGACAACAACGCCGAACTTGATACTGTAAATTTCATAATTTCTGTTACTTTAAGTTTATACTATTATTTTGTGTTATTGTTTCTTCTGTTTTCCGAACTCCCACCCTTATCACGGCGCAACCAAATTAACGGCTGGTAACGGCTGGTAACGGCTGGTAACGGCTAGTAACGGAGCGCTGCAAGTTTTTAACTACTCACTACTCTCTACTCACTACTCACTAAATTAAATCGTTGCCAACTTTTCCAGTGCCTCCTCAATCATCT
>JAZOBZ010000026.1:0-20875 GCA_045596245.1 Alistipes sp.
TGATAGACCATTCGTACTGCTATCGGGAATATCGCTGCACCCGAAAAACCTCCCATCTTGTTGGCGATTACAGGTTTACGGCGAGCTATGTCAATGCGCATACCGAGCATTGTGTTAATCAGCGTAATACCATCAGCACCAGCCTCTTCACACGCCTTTGCGATAGCAACAATATCGGTTACATTTGGCGACAACTTAATAAATACGGGCTTTGTAGTAACCGCCTTAACTGCGCGAGTTACCGCAGCCGCAGACTCTGGCGATGTACCGAACGCCATACCTCCGTTATGCACATTCGGGCAGGGGGTATTGACTTCCAAAATTGCCACCTGCTCCTCCTTATCCAACTTCGAGCAGCACTCCACATACTCCTCAATCGAGAAACCGCTGATATTTGCGATTATCGGTTTGCGGAAAATTTTGCGGAGTTCGGGCAGTTCGTGTGCAATAACTGCATCTACACCCGGATTTTGCAGACCTACCGAGTTGATAAGTCCGCTTGGGCACTCGGCAATACGAGGTGTCGGATTTCCGAAACGAGCATCGCGAGTAGTACCCTTAAACGAGATAGAACCGAGAATGTTAATATCGTAAATCTCTGCCATCTCCTTGCCGAAACCGAATGTTCCGCTGGCAGGAATTACGGGGTTGTCGAGTGCAACGCCGCACAACTCAACTGATAAATCTCTTACCATACGACCTCCTCCTTCTTAAATACGGGACCATCTTTGCAGACGCGTTTTGCCCCTTTTGTTGTATGAATCGAACAACCCATGCAGATTCCGAAACCGCAACCCATACGCTCTTCGAGTGACACTTCACCGCTGATTTCGAGCGAGTTACACAACGCCTTCAACATCGGCAATGGACCGCACGAATAGAAGTAGTCTGCCTCTACCCCGCTTTCTCGAATAGCATCTGTAACGAAGCCCTTTACGCCCACCGAGCCATCAGCCGTAGCAAGAATAACCTTTGCACCCAACGCCTCGAACTC
Source organism: Alistipes sp. (assembly GCA_045596245.1). Taxonomy (GTDB): domain Bacteria; phylum Bacteroidota; class Bacteroidia; order Bacteroidales; family Rikenellaceae; genus Alistipes. The sequence goes on from JAZOBZ010000026.1 coordinate 995, forward strand.
CTCGGCATAGAATATCTCCGACTCGGTATTAAATCCGAGCACTACGGTTACCTCCTTGCCTTGTGCAATCAAATCGCGTGTCAAACGATACAATGGCGGAACGCCTACTCCACCGCCTACGAGCAGTGGCTTTTTGCACTCGTGCTCCGTATCAAAGCCGTTACCCAAGCCTGTAAGTACATCTAACTGCGTACCCTCTGCCATCTGCGACATCAAATCGGTACCTTTACCCACTACCTTATATATAATAGTGAGTTCCCCGTCATCGTAGTTGCAGACCGAGATTGGTCGGCGCAGATACAAGCCATCGAGCGCAATCTCGACAAACTGTCCGGCACGAGTAACGCCCGACACATCACCTGCAAGTTGCATCTTGTAGATGAGAGGTGTCAGAGCCTCGTTCTTTGTTACGGTTAATATAACTCTCTGCATCTTTTATACTCTATTTTGCTCTATACTCGGCATCGATAGTCGAAACTCCGAGAGTAATCTCCTCCAATACATCGAGCAACGCACTAACTGTTTCGAGTGCCGTAATAATCGACACATTGTTCTCTACCGCAGCGTTACGAATATCGTAGCCGTCAAGGCGTGTATTATGCTGATTTACATCAATAGTGTTGATTACATAACTTACATGTCCCTTCGCAAGACTCTTTACAATATCATCGCTACCATCGCTGATTTTGCGCAACAATCGTGTGCGAATACCATGCTCACGAAGGAACGATGCTGTACCTGCCGTAGCCTCGATATTGAAACCGAGGTTGTAGAAGCGGCGAATCAATGGCAAAGCAGCCTCCTTGTCCTTGTCAGCAATGGTTGCGAAGATAGTACCGTAGTTCACGATTGTCATACCCGAAGCCTGCAACGACTTATACAATGCACGAGTAAGCGAATCATCGTAGCCGATAGCCTCGCCCGTAGATTTCATCTCCGGCGAGAGGTACGAGTCCACACCCTTAATCTTTGCAAACGAGAACGCAGGAGCCTTCACAAAGTGACGCTTGCGCTCCTCGCCATATACCTCTGTAATTCCTTGCTGTGGCAAAGTCTCACCGAGCATTACGCGTGTAGCAATTTTTGCCATTGGTACATTTGTCGATTTAGAGAGGAATGGAACTGTACGCGAAGAACGAGGATTTACCTCAATCACATAGACCTTCTCCTCCGAATCAACAATAAATTGTATATTGTAAAGACCTACAATGCCGATTGCGCGACCAAGGCGTACGGTGTAGTCAATCATCTTCTCCTTAACAGCTGCACTCAACGAGAACGATGGATAGACGCTAATCGAGTCGCCCGAGTGAACTCCCGTATGCTCGACATGCTCCATAATACCAGGGATAAAGACATTGCCCTCGGCATCGCAGATGGCATCAACCTCTGCCTCCTTACCCATAATGTACTTATCGACCAATACCGGCGAATCCTCCGAAACCTCTACCGCATTGTGCAAGTAGTGGCGCAGAGCCTGCTCGTTGCCGACAATCTGCATTGCACGACCACCCAACACAAAGCTTGGGCGCACCAATACAGGGTAACCAATCTCCTTTGCCGCAGCAACACCCTCTTCGATATCGGTTACCGCCTTTGCCTTTGGCTGCGGAATACCAACCTTGCGCATAATAGCCTCGAACAACTTTCTATCCTCTGCGTTGTCGATAGCCTCAATGCCTGTACCTACAACCTTTACGCCCATCTTCGACAACGGCTTTGCAAGGTTGATAGCGGTCTGACCACCAAGCGTTACGATAACGCCGTCAGGTTGCTCCATGCGGATAATGTTCATCACATTCTCCACAGTAAGCGGCTCGAAATACAACTTATCCGAGATGGTAAAGTCGGTCGAAACGGTCTCAGGGTTGTTGTTGATGATAATAGCCTCATATCCAGCCTCGCGGATAGCCCAAATCGAGTGTACAGTCGAATAGTCGAACTCCACGCCCTGACCAATTCGGATAGGACCCGAACCGAGTACGACAATCTTCTTGCGGTTGCTAACCACCGACTCATTCTCCTGCTCGTAGGTAGAATAGAAGTATGGTACATAACCCGAATACTCGCCTGCGCAGGTGTCGATAGTCTTATATACCGGCTTAATATCCAACTCCTGACGCAACTCGAACACCTCCGACTCGGTCATACCCCACAACTGTCCGATAAACTTATCGCCAAAGCCGATACGCTTTGCTTCGAGCAATACCTCGCGGTCGCCCTTATTCGCCTTAACTACGCGCTCGAAATTGACGATATTGTCCATCTTCTTCAAGAAGAACATATCAATCTTGGTGCGGTCGTAAATCAAAACTCTATCTACACCTCGGCGCAACAACTCTGCAATAGCGTAGATACGGTCATCGGTAGCACGAGTGATATATTGCAACATATCAGCAGTTGCCATATCGTCAAACTTTTTGTGGTAGATGTGGCAAACACCGGTTTCAAGCGAGCGAACCGCTTTCAACAAGCTCTCCTCGATGGTACGACCGATACTCATAACCTCGCCCGTAGCCTTCATCTGCGTACCGAGTTCGTTCGATGCCTCGCTGAACTTGTCGAATGGGAAACGAGCAATCTTTGTTACGATGTAGTCCAATGCCGGCTCCGAGCAAGCAGGACCATTCGAAAGCATAATCTCATCGAGAGTCATGCCTATTGCCACCTTCGCCGTTACGCGGGCGATTGGGAAACCACTCGCCTTCGATGCCAAAGCCGAAGAGCGTGAAACTCGTGGATTAACCTCAATAATATAGTATTTGAACGAGAGTGGGTCCAATGCAAACTGCACATTACAACCACCCTCAATCTTCAAAGCACGAATAATCTTCAATGCACTTGTGCGGAGCATCTGCGCCTCCTTGTCGGTCAAAGTCTGGCAAGGAGCAACAACGATTGAGTCGCCCGTATGCACACCCACAGGGTCCACATTCTCCATATTACAGATGGTAATTGCGGTGTCATTCTTGTCACGCATTACCTCGTACTCAATCTCCTTGTAGCCCTTGATACTCTTCTCTACCAACACCTGATGTACCGGCGAGAGAGCCAAGGCGTTACGCATCAACTCGCGCAACTCAGCCTCGTTATCAACGAAGCCACCACCAGTACCTCCGAGCGTAAATGCAGGGCGAAGTACCAACGGATAACCAATCTCCTTGGCAACCTCGACAGCCTCCTCGATGGTATTCACAACCTCCGAAGGCAATACAGGCTCTCCGAGCGAGATACACAACTCTTTGAATAACTCTCTATCCTCTGCCTGCTCGATACTCTCGAACGATGTTCCGAGAATCTCAACACCGCACTCCTCCAAAACACCCTTCTTTGCGAGTTGTACGGCGAGGTTCAGACCTGTCTGACCTCCCAAGCCCGGAACGATGGCGTCAGGGCGCTCGTAGCGAATAATCTTTGCGACATACTCCAACTTCAAAGGCTCCATATAGACCTTATCGGCAATGAATGTGTCGGTCATAATAGTTGCCGGGTTTGAGTTCACGAGGATAACCTCGTAACCCTCCTCTTTAAGTGCAAGACAAGCCTGTGTGCCTGCATAGTCGAACTCGGCTGCCTGACCAATAACGATTGGACCAGAGCCGATAACCATAACCTTCTTTATATCTGTTCTCTTAGGCATTGTGATTCTCCTCCATCAATTTAATGAATTTATCGAAAAGATATGCGCTGTCTTGCGCTCCCGGAGCCGACTCCGGATTGTATTGTACCGAGAAGGTCTTATCCTCCTTGCACTCGACACCTTCAACGGTGTCGTTAATTACGCTGCGATGGGTGACTTCAAGTGGGGTTGCGCTCAATGACTTCTCATCTATAAAGTAGAGCGAGCCTTGTGCCGTAATCTCAATCTTTCCACTCTCCAAGTTGCGTACAGGGTGACCTCCGCCACGATGTACGCCCTCAATCTGCGATACCTCTGCACCGTAAGCCAAGGCGATAAGCTGATGACCGAGTCCTACTCCGAAGATTGGCAACTTACCCTTCAACTTCTTAATCAACTCTACAACCGCAGGAACATCTGCCGGCGCACCCGGACCATTCGACACGAGAATACCGTGAGGGTTGAATGCCAAAATCTCCTCTGCCGAGGTGTTGAATGGTACGATAACCACATTGCAACCCTGCTTGTTGAGCATGCGCACCAAGTTCAGCTTCGCGCCACAATCAACCAGCACAACATCGAAACGATGATTAGGTGTGCGCGAATACCAACGCTTCTTGCAACTTACTCGCTCCACAGCGTTGTGGTCCTCGGGTGTCGAAGCGATAAGTGCCAACGCCTCCTCCTTCGACATATCTGCCGGAACGATTGCTGCGCGGCAACTCTTTGAATCGCGAATAATGCGGGTAAGCATTCGGGTATCTACCCCGCTGATGCCCGGAATGGAGTACTCCTCCATCAACTCCGAGATGGTTTTTGTATAGCGGAAGTTGCTCGGTGTCTTGCACTCCTCACGCACTACCAAACCTCCAAGTGTGAGGTTTCTTGCCTCGAAATCCTCGTCTGTAATACCATAGTTGCCGATTGTCGGATAGGTCATCACAACAATCTGATTAGTACAGGCAGGATTCGATAAAATCTCCTGATAGCCGGCCATCGAGGTATTGAATACGATTTCGCACACTGCATTTGTGTCTGCACCGAAACCGTAACCCAAGAACTCCTTACCGTTCTCCAAAACTAATTTTTTGTCGGGTTGTTTCATCTGTTCTATATTTTGTTGTTATTTGTTTTCACTCCAAACCTTCTCGCCACCAAAGAGTGTCAGTACGCATCGTCCGTAAACCTCCTCGCCTTCAAATGGCGTAGCCTTGCCCATCGACAAAAATTCGTTAGTGTCAATCTTGTAAGGCTCGCGCGTGTCGAATACCGCGATGTCGGCTCTTTCGCCCACACGCATTGCTCCGCCCAAGCGGAAAATGCGGCGAGGATTTTCAGACATCAGTGCAATAAGTTTTTCAATTGTAATCACCCCTTTGCGTACAAGGTGTGTGTAGCATATTGCAAATGAGGTTTCGATGCCAACAATACCCATCGCACTCTCCTTCAAACCACGAGATTTCTCCTCAGCAGTATGTGGTGCATGGTCGGTGGCAATAACCTCAATTGTGCCATCTTGAATACCCTCAATAAGTGCGGCTCTATCCTCCGCAGCACGCAACGGTGGGTTCATCTTGAATCGTCCCTCCTCTTTGAGGTCTGCATCGCACAAAACGAGGTAGTGTGGCGCAGTTTCGCACGAGATATGGTTACAATGAGCCTTTGCTGCGCGGATAATCTCAACGCTCTCCTTGGTTGAAATATGGCAGACATGATAGCGGCAACCCTCCTCCTCGGCGAGTTTTACATCTCGCTTGATAGGTCCCCACTCACTCTCCGAGCAGATGCCTTTGTGTCCGTGCTGACGAGCATAATCGCCATCGTGAATATAGCCTGCGTGTAGAAGCGAATCATCTTCGCAATGTGCTGCAATAATACCATCTACTGCTGCAATTCGCTGCATCGCCTCGCGCATCATCTTCTCGGTCTGTATTCCGTTACCATCATCGGAATAGCCAACCGACAACGGACGCAGAGCCTCAATCTCCGCCAACTCGCGTCTTGCGCGACCTTTGGAGATAGTTGCGAAAGGTCGTACCTCAATTACAGCCTGCTCATCAATCATCTGCTGCTCGACAGCGATAGTTTCGGGTGCATCGGGTGCAGGTTGAAGGTTCGGCATCGAGCAGACCGTTGTTACTCCGCCGTGTGCCGCAGCGCGAGTTCCTGTGGCTATGGTCTCCTTTGCGGAGTAGCCGGGTTCGCGCAGATGAACATGCACATCTGCCAAGCCGTATGTTACGACACAACCCTCTGCATCAAATACTTCGGTTGTTTCGTCAGCCATAAGCGACTCCCCTATTGCTTCGATTTTTCCGTCAGCAACAAGTACATCTGCCTTTCGACTTATCCCCTCGGCAACTACGGTTCCACCCTTTATAAGCAACTTTGCCATACTAATTTTTACAAAACAGGCGACCAAACAGGTCGCCCGATAACAGTTAATGCGTCAAAACAGTAATAGAATAGTCGTAGCGATAATTTGACAACAACGGCTGCGGGGCGGCTTGCGCGTCCGCGTAGCCCTTTGTTGGACAGCACTTTATGTCAAGTAGAGCCAATCGCTTCATTACTACTCCGTTTATTTGAGTGCAAAAATAATCTTTTTCTCGCAATTTACAAAGTGAATTTGCTAAAAATTTCGCTGTGATATAGCAACTATTTTCATATTTTTTCAAATAGGTGCAATCATCACCATTATAAGCCGATTTATCACTTTATACTATTTATTGTTAATCGATATACGAGCCTACTTGCTTATATATGTAGTTAGCCATAACCTCCATGCCCGACTCCTCAGGGTGGCAACTACCATCATACTTTGGAATAACAGTAAAACTCTCGTATGGAGATATGTTCTGCAAATCTACACATTTGTATCCGTACTTGCTCTCGTAGTGTGCCGCCATCTTCAACATCGCTTGGCGTGAACCCTCAGGAATCCAGTCGCCGATAATCATCACCACCTTAGCCGATGGATATCTGTGATGCATCATCGTAAGCAACTTTACACAAGCCTCAACAAACGAGGTGTCGGTAAGTTTCTGCGACTCTTCGTAAGTAGGAACAGCATCGGCTTTGTCGAATACAACCTTCATCTCTGCATCGGTAGGAGTCTTTGCTGCGTCATATCCCGATGCTAAATATACGGGGTATCCCGGATAGAGGGCAATCGTCTTTGCCTTGTTGCGCACATCGTTTGTACCGCCGTGGAAGATAATCACATCAGGATCACCCAAGCCCTGATTGATAAATCGCTCTACAAAGCAGTTTTGTGCCGCAGCAGCACCTGTGCTAACACTGGTTGAACGAGCAACACATGAGCCACTCCATGCGATATTCTTTTCAAATACAGCACTACTCATATACTTATATATAAGCTTGTACCAATAAGTATGTATTGCTGAGGTTACAGTTCCCTTTGGGTAGTATGCTGCATTGCCCGATGGAATCCAACCACTGAAAGTACTAATCGAGTCGCCAATAACGCTGACACGGGTCTTATTTTCAAACGATACGGTTGTTGTATTGTCCGGTGCGGTTGTAGGAACCGGATAGTTACCTGCACCCTTTTTCCAACTACCGCCCGCAGAGGTCAATTTGCCGAGCAGCGTGCCGTTTGTCATATCCGTAAGCGAGAAAGCTTCAACATCGGTATAAGTAGGATATTTATTATTAGGCTTACCTATCTGCCCCGTCAAATAGTAACTGTTTTTATATGATACAGTACTATTGCCTATACCGAAAAAGTGTCCCCATATTGGAATCGAAGTATCTGCCACAGCGACACCATTTTCCATAACGATATTTGCGCTATCGAGGTTGGTGTAGCATCGTTCGAAAGAGGCATATTTTGCAAAGCCTACTGTGCCTCCATATCCACCCTGTGTAGAGCCGGAATATCCAACAATACCTCGTACCAATGCAGCACAATCGGTAAGTGTAACCTTCGTGGTACCTTCTTGATTCAAACAACCGACAAGACCTCCAACGCAACTATATTCTTTTGCATTCTCGTAATTTACGGTAAGATGACCAATAAATAACGAGTTAGAGAACGATACTGCGATTGCATCTCCTCCGCGTGCCTTTACCGCACCTGCAAGTCCACCGACATAGACATTACCTCTTACATCAGCATAACAAGCGCAATTCTTGACCTCAATCTTGGTACCCAGGCCTGCTTCGGTTTCAGCAATTCCGATAATACCACCGATACCTACCCAAGCATTCTCCTTATTGGCTGTTTCGTTATTGTATCCGCCTTGAACATAGGCATAACTCGACACAAGACACTTGTCAATGATTGCACTCTGCGCACGACCTGCAATACCTCCGACAAAGAAATATTTGCAGATAACTTGACCCTCTACCACACATTCTGAGATATTAACATCAATCGCCGCAAGGGCTGTTATACCTCCACAATGGTTCATTGCACAGTAGATTCGAGCTCCCTTTTCAATCGTACACTTCTTAATTTCTCCGCCCTCTGAAACGGCTGTAATACCTCCGACAAACTGACCTTCTGATGCCTCTACCGAACCTTTGAACTCAGTATTAGAGATAGTTGTATTCTTAGCAAAACCTACAATACCTCCAACAGCTGCACTATTTTTTGCTGTTATAATTGTGCCTGGCATGCTATCGCCTGCAATTGTGGTCTTTGCTGCCGACTTGATTGTGCCTGCAAAAGAGCAGTTATCAATTGTCGAGGTCTTGGCATAACCTGCAATACCACCTGTGTATTTTTGAGCAGTTGCAGTTACATTGATTTGACCTGCTGTGATATTAACATTCTTGATTGTCGCATTCTCGATATTGCCGAACAGACCTGTTGGAGCTGTATCCTTTGGAGTTACGACAAGGTTTGAAATAGTATAGTCACCACCATCGAATGTGCCCGAGAATGGAGATATTGGTCTAACTGGCATTTTCGACATATCGATATCGTTGGTAACGGCATAGTGCGCACTCTTGAAATCTACTGTTGTGTCGGATGATGTCAATGTACCGTTACACAAACCTGCAAGTCGTACAATATCAGTAGCACTCTTAATCAAGAATGGCGAAGCAGCTGTACCCTCACCCTCGAATATCGAAACAGGTTGCGAACTAACAAAGGCTGAGCGATCCTTTACGCGACAGCGCACATTAAATCCATAGCCAAGTCTGTTATATCTTTCGTAATCCCATTCAGAAGCGTTTCCAAAGTAGCGGAATACTGTAAGCTTACCCATATCTGCATTTGTGGGCACCAACCAGAGATTGTAGTTGTTGCCCGTAGAACGAAGTTTGCCCAAATCTGAACGAAATCCCGATGCCGGTAGATAGACCAAAGCCTCACTGATAGGACACTCGTAGTAATGACCGTAGGTATTCGTGCTGGCTGAGCCATACTGCACTCGTGTATATTTTAATTTTCCGATATAGTCTCTCGCTGAGAGTCCCTCCTCAACAACATATCCCGGTGGACATGGGTCGTTATCGGACTTTTGTTCTATTACATCTACCTCTTTCGAGTACCACAAATTCATACCCTGACTGTATGGATTGTATGGCGAAGCGTGCCAAGTGTAGTAGTTAGTAGAAGTATTGCTGATAGTGGCACCCGTTTCATCATAATATACAACAAAGAAGGTGTTAGGATAGGTCAATGCCACACTCTGCTCGTAGGCTGTATTCGACAAGACAAAGCCTTGTGCCTTAGCATTAAATCCGTACATTACCTCGTACTTCGAATCTGCTCCAAATGCAGGATTCTCCTCAGCTGTATTCTTAATGTTTGTTTGGCGTGGGAATGGTGTAGGACGACCATACTGATAGTGCAAACCTATTGCGGCAGTCGCATCGTCTGCCGATATTGCAGTAGCTTCAGCCTTAGTTGCAGGAGCGTAGGTTGCTCCTATGTTTCGGTCGAGAATACCACATACTGTTCCATCATCATACTGACTTACAGCAATAGTATTCGGACCATCGGTACACCAAATATGCCACGACCAGAGGACATTGTGGTTTGCATCCATAACAGCCACCAATGCGTTACCTTCGAGGTTGCCGCCACTATACTTGAACGAGACTTTACCTGTCGAAGCATCGTAGCAAACATTGGTAACAAGTTCCCTCTTCTCGCTCCATACAAGGTGTGCGTATGCTGCGCCTTCGAGGGTTGCTGTGCCGTTAATCTTGCGTGCAGGGAATGAGTAGTAGCCTGCTTCGCTGCTCTGCGGTACAACATAGCAGTTTGCCACCTCAGTAGCACTCAAATCGGTAGTGGTGGCAGGAGCCAAAGCATCGATATTGATAGCTGCCAATGGTCTAATCTTTGCGCGATTGACGGTGATGGCATTCTTTGAAGCGATGGAGTACGAACCCTTCTCTGTCTGCACACAGATAGTGAGATTCTCGTATGTGCGTGGCGGAACAACAAAGTAGAACGATGTAGCCTCGCCACTCAACTGAACATCTGAACAACCGGCATAGATATAGTTGAAGGTTGTCGATTGGTTTGTTCCGGTGGTAATCTTCGGCTCGTCAGGATTCGAGATATCGATTGTTCCCAAACCCGAAAGAGCGTCCCAATTCTTTGCATTGTTACGCAAGGCGATATGCTTAACCACCTGTGAGCCAGTTAATTTAATCTCGATATATCCGCAGAGATGCTTGAATGGAAGACTCTCGCCCGACAGATGTGCAACCATAACATTTTGGTTGTTATCAAAAACTCGCTTTGAACCATCGAGAGTTACGGTCGAAACGAGCGAATGACTTAACTTCTCGGTTTCGACATCGAACGACTGCGAAGCATCGTAAGGATAGATGGCATACTTGGTGTCGGTAGGCACCGAAAATATAGCAGACGAGTCGTTAATCGATACTACAACACACTCGGTGATAGTACCATCTGCCGATACAGCACCGATAGCATCGCCTTCGCTCCACTGCACCTTACCGCTATTATCGTCAATAAGCGTTGTGCGCGACTGCTCACCATTGGCCTGAGCCTCATATTCCAAGGCGGCCGTAACATTCATGAACTCCTTGTTCACGACTGAATCCAAACCTACCTCATCGGTAGTTGTAAGGTCCTCAGTGCAACCCACTGCCAACATTGCGGCAACGAGCGTTGATACTAAAATAAAATAGAGCTTTTTCATAGTTCTCTTCTCGTTTTTAGGGTTAAAATTCAGTCTCTTCGTCCTTGCCGATATTCTCGATTTCTCCCGAGATGAGAAATCCTTGTTCGGTCTCGACAATCACAAACTCCACATCCGGGTGCTTGTAGTTTGAAATTTTACTCTCTCGATTCATTTCGGTTTAATATTTTGTATATGTAGTTTGTACACGAAAAATGATACATTATGATAATCCTGCCAATCGAGCAACAATATCATAATGTATCAATTAGTTTTTTATGGTTGTTATTCTCTCGGCAATATATTTACTCCGAGTTTTGCGTATGCCCTTTCAGCCTTTGCCAAAGCATCTTCAATTGAGACTCCCGTAGCCAAAATTACACCGAAACGGCGATGTCCAACAACCTCAGGCTTACCGAAGAGTCTAATCTGAACGCCCTCCTCTTCGAGGACTTTTTCGATATTCTCGAACTCAACCTTGTCGGTGTTGCCCTCCACAACAATCGCCTTTGAAGCGCTCGGTGCGATAAAGCGAACAGACGGAATTGGCAAACCGAGAACTGCGCGAGCGTGGAGTGCAAATTCTGACAAATCCTGCGATGCCATTGTTACCATTCCGGTATCGTGCGGACGAGGCGAAACTTCACTAAAAATAACCTCGTCACCCTTGATGAACATCTCAACACCAAAGATTCCGTAACCACCTAAGGCATCGGTAATTGTGCGCGCTACCTCATGTGCTTTCTCTCTCGCCTTTTCGCTCATTGGCTGAGGTTGCCACGACTCACGATAGTCGCCATCAACCTGATGATGCCCGATAGGCTCCAACAGCGTAGTACCGCCAATATGACGCACTGTCAGAAGTGTGATTTCGTAGTCGAAATTGACAAAACTCTCCACAATTACACGACCTGCTCCGGCACGACCACCCTCCTGCGCAATTTTCCATGCCTTATCGATATCAGCCTCGCATTTGATGGTCGATTGACCATGTCCTGACGAACTCATAATCGGCTTTACAACACAAGGAATACCAATCTCTGCCACAGCCTGTTCAAACTCCTCGCGAGTATCGGCAAAACGATAATTTGCAGTTTTCAAACCACACTCCTCGGCAGCCAAACGGCGAATACCCTCACGATTCATCGTGAGCCATACTGCATTTGCCGTAGGTGCTACGCGGTAGCCCTCTTTTTCGAGTTCTACAAGCACAGGAGTTGCGATAGCCTCCACCTCAGGAATAATAATATCCGGCTTCTCCGTCTCGATAATTTTGCGCAAACGCTCTCCGTCAAGCATCGAGAGAACATAACTGCGATGTGCCACCTGCATAGCAGGAGCATTCTCGTAGCGGTCAAGTGCAATCACTTCAACGCCAAATCGTTGCAGTTCGAGCGCAACCTCCTTGCCCAACTCTCCCGAGCCACAAAGAAGAGCCTTTTTTGCCACTTTCGTAAGCGGAGTTCCAATCTTCATTTTGTCGAAATGTTTTAAGGTTTTAGCTACTTATCGTACAATAGTTTCGGCGCGGTCTGGTCCTACCGAGATAATCTTTACAGGCACACCTGTCTCCTTCTCGATAAACTCCACATACTCCTTAAACTCAACAGGGAAATCCTCGTAGTTGCGGACATTGCAGATGTCGCAGTTCCAACCCTTGAACTCCTTGTAGATAGGTACGATATCGTCTGTGCACTCGTATGGGAAGTAGTCCAACTGCTTGCCGTCCAACTCGTAACCAACAGCGACTTTGATAGTAGCAAACTCGTTCAAGACATCGCTCTTCATCATGATAAGCTCGGTTACACCGTTCATCATCACTGTATATTTCAACGCTACCAAGTCCAACCAACCGCAACGGCGAGGACGACCTGTTGTAGCACCGAACTCGTTACCAATCTGGCGCAAGGTCTCGCCCGTAGTGTCGAACAACTCTGTTGGGAACGGACCGCTACCTACGCGAGTACAGTATGCCTTGAAGATACCATATACATTGCCGATGCGTGTTGGAGCAACGCCCAAACCACTACATACGCCCGAGCAGAGTGTATTCGAAGATGTTACATAAGGGTATGTTCCGAAGTCGATATCGAGCAACGAGCCTTGTGCGCCCTCCGCCAAAACAGCGGTGTCGTTTTTGAGTGCCTCATTTACCATCTGCTCGCTATCTACAAGGTTGAACTTGCGGATAACCTCGATACCCTTGAACCACTCCTGCTCGTAGGCTGTAATATCATAAGAGTAAGCGTACTGGCGGAGCATCTCCTCATGCTTTGCCTTCAAACGGTTGTAACGCTCCTCGAAGTCAGGCATCAAAATATCGCCTACGCGCAAGCCGTTACGACCTGTCTTATCCATATAAGTAGGACCGATACCCTTCAATGTCGAGCCGATTTTGGTCTTGCCCTTCGCAGCCTCACTCGCAGCATCGAGCATACGGTGGGTTGGGAGGATAAGGTGTGCACGCTTCGAGATAACCATACGCTCGGTTACATCTACGCCCATCTTCTCGATATCGGCAATCTCCTCTGCGAGAATCACAGGGTCAATTACTACACCATTACCGATAATGTTGATTGAACCATCACGGAAAATTCCCGAAGGTACGGTGTGCAAAACGAAACTTTTGCCCTCGAATTTCAATGAGTGACCTGCGTTTGGACCGCCCTGAAAACGAGCAACAGCCTGATAGTTTGGAGTCAATACATCGACAACCTTACCTTTTCCCTCGTCACCCCATTGGAGACCGAGAATTACATCTACTTTTTTCATTTTATATTTTGGTTATTGTTGTAATCTTACACAAGTAAACATTTTCGGTTGTAAAAGTACAAATTCCTATTATAATAGGATATATAAAATGCTCTGTTTTTATTAACATTTTTTCAACTCTTATCTCCATTAAGCCTCTCCCTCAAAAAAACAACAACTCTCCACAGAGTTTTTTTCTGCGGAGGGTGAAAGTTTTCCGTTTTCTGCTTTTCGTTTTCCGTTCTTTTACTTATTTTTGCGAAAAATAAGGAATACTATGGAGATTAAGTCGTTTGTTTTTAATCCGATTCAGGAGAATACATATATCGTGTGGGACGATACGAAGGAGTGTATCGTGATTGATGCGGGAAATCTCTCGGCGCGTGAGGATAAGATGTTGGCGGAGTTTATCGAGGAACAGGGGTTAAAGCCAGTATTGGCGGTAAATACTCACTGCCACTTTGACCATATCCTTGGTGTTGAGTTTCTCCGCGAGACTTACGGGGTAAAGTTTGCTGCTTCATCTGCCGATCTGCCACTCCTCAAAAACGGTCGTGCAAGCGGTGCGATGTTCGGTATGGAGTTGGGTGCATTGCCCGAAGCGATAGATATTGACCTCGCAACAACGCCTGAGGTACGCTTCGGCAATACCGTATTGCGTGTTATCCCTACTCCGGGGCATACGCCTGGCTGCGTGTCGCTCCTGCATGAGGAGTCGAAGACGCTCTTTACGGGCGACACTTTGTTCCGCGAGAGCATTGGTCGCACTGACCTTCCGGGTGGCGACTACCCTACGATTATAAAGTCGATTTTGGGCAAGATTTTGCCGTTGGGCGACGAGGTTACAATCTACCCCGGACACGGCGACAAGAGCAATATCGGTCACGAATCGCTCTACAACCCATTTGTGGTCGAAGCGCTAAACGGAGAGGTGAATTTCTCTAATTAAGAATTAATTTAATTCGTCATTGCGAGGCTTGATACAAGCCGTGGCAATCTCCCGCTATTCATTTAATAACAATAAGGAAGATTCCCACAGTCGCTATGCTCCTTCGGAATGACGAATATGTTGAAAAGCTAATGGCTAAAAGCCAATAATAAAATAATACCTTTAATTGTCACCGCTGCGATTAAGCCGAGTGCAGAGGCTGCTTGCAGACTTTGCCGAGGCGGAGCAGTGAAGACCGAAGGTCAATTATCAACTATCAATTGTCAATTGAAAAACTATGCGTATAGATATCTTAACAGTTGTGCCTGAACTCTTGGTGTCGCCTCTGAATGAGTCGATATTGAAGCGTGCGCAGGAGGGCGGCTATGCCGAGATACATATCCACAATATCCGCGACTACTCGGAGGATAAACACCATAAGGTCGATGACTACCCTTTCGGTGGCGAGGCAGGTATGGTGATGAAGATTGAACCGGTGTTCCGCTGCATCGAGAAGTTGAAGAGCGAGCGCCACTATGACGAGATTATATTCACCTCGCCCGATGGCATTCGCTACGACCAGCACGAAGCAAACCGACTCTCGACACTCGAAAATATTATTATCCTCTGCGGTCACTACAAGGGCATCGACTACCGTATTCGTGAGCACCTTATTACTCGCGAGATTTCGGTTGGCGACTATGTTTTGACGGGTGGCGAGTTGGCAGCAGCGATAATCACCGACTCGGTGGTGCGCCTCTTACCGGGTGCTATTGGCGATGAGGCTTCGGCACTCACCGACTGCTTCCAAGATGATTTGCTCGCTCCGCCTGTCTATACCCGCCCTGCGGAGTTCAACGGCTGGAAAGTACCCGAAGTGCTGTTATCGGGCAACTTTGCCGAGATAGCCAAGTGGCAAGAAACCCAAGCCTACGAAAGAACAAAGGCTTTGCGCCCAGACCTACTTGAATAAAATCGTTCTGATTAGTTCTTTTTGCACGATGCTTCGGATAACGAAATGCTCACATACGCCCAAGTATGCTCCGCTTCCGTTCCCTCGCCTCGCACAAAAATAATCTAATCATTGACGATTTTGAAGTTAGGTGGCTATTAGCCATTGGCTTTTTAATAAAACCCCGAGCAGATTAGTTTGCTCGGGGTTTTGCATTAGTTGAACAGATTGTTTTTCTGTTGTTTTGCGTTAATTTTCGCTTTTATTTTGACGATATTTACCGCATTTAGAATTTTGTCTAAATCTGCGACAGAGCGTACATGAAATATCGGTATTGCCTCTGGCTCAAAAGAGTTAAAACCGATTCTGATGGTATTGGTTGGTAATAACGAAAGACTTGAAAACTCTGCTCGGAATAGCGCTTTTAATGGCGTATTAACCGATTTAAGTTCTGTCATCTGTCCGTTATAGTAATGCAATTCCCTGCTACTAATCTGTATGGGGATATCTTTTACCATATTGCGTACACCATTTGCTTTGGCAATAGACAACCATTCGCTGTATTTGTTTCTAATGGCTTTGAGTTCGTCGTAAAAACTCTGCAACTCTCGTTCTCCGTGTAGGAAAATCATTGCAGGTAGCAACTCTCCACTAGCACGACAACCCAATACGAACTCCGCATTGGCGTAGTCATTTGGTTCCATATCTACAAACACTCTAATGGTAAATGTCTCATCACGATAATCGCCATATATCACTGCAAATTCACTTGTCCACTCCTGAATGTATTGAGCGTAAATAGGTTGACAAATAATAGAAATCAATAAGCCTAATAGAAACCCCTTCCTCATATATAGACTTGATTAAATAGAGAATTGGGCTCCAATAGCCCAATTCTCATTCAATAGATATTTATACTTTCTACACTCTTTTGCATTGCTTCGTATATTGCATTAGCGCTCTCTTTTGTGGCTTTTTCTATTTCCGATGCGCTTTTTTCAATAATTTGATGCATGTCATTAAGAGTATCATCCACAGCATTAGTTCATTCGATGCCTTCTAATTCAAATGCTACACTCTTTGTATTTGAAACGATATCCTCCAACTCCTTTTTGTTCTTATCAGAAGTTCCAAGAGTTTGACCAAAAGCGACCATCTTCTTTGTTCCCTTCTTTTCTGGCTCATCGTCACTCACTAAATATATAAGTTCTACACCATCTTTGTCTAATAAGAGCATTTTGACCCTTTTACCCCAGCCCCAGTTGAGATCCTTTAGGGCTTCGACCTTTAAGTTAGCATCAAGATAGGCTTCTTTCTGGCCATCATCAACCTCTTCTGTAATTTTGAACTCGACTCTCTGTTTCTCGATTTTTACACAGTCTTTGAGAATAATTTCTTGTGTTTTTACACCGCCACATGATGTCAAAACAACAGCCATTGCAACAATGGCAACTCCTTTAAGTAAATTTGAGTAAAACATAATAAAATAAGTTTTTGCTTGCCTACCAACCCCGAAAAGGCGTTATTATAAAAAAGAAAGTGTGAGGTTGATTAGTTTATCTTGTGTGAGGTTCTGGAATACCTAAGCGACAATAAACAATACCTCACACCAAGCATTGGAAATGAGGCATAGAATACCTCAAAAGATGTACCAATACAAAGTAATGAGTGTTTTGCTTTCCCTTGTCGCTTTGAAATTTTCCAGATTTCACACAAAGGATAAAAGCTAATACACTTTCATCGAAATATGTTCGCAACCTTGCGATTGCAAGTGCAAATATATAAATTATTTTCGAGAGTTGCGGTATTGTCGGCAAAAATTTTTAATTTTGCAGAAAGTTGCGCCAATCAGGTGGCATTGAATGGCATTCGGGCTTACAGCCCTTAATGGCATTTAATGGCAACGCACTCCAAAGGAGTGCTTAATAAGTGGCGCTTTGCCATTCAGCGAGTGTAACGAGCGCATGCCATTCGTTGTCATTCAGCGAACAAAGTGAGCGCATGCCATTTTGCTGCGCTAATGGCTAATAGCAAAAAGTACATTTAATTGTCAATTTTCAATTATCAATTGTCAATTTATATAATATGAAATATTATATAATCGTTGGTGAGCCTTCGGGAGATTTGCATGGTAGCAACCTGATGAAGGGAATTGTGGCGGAGGATTCCGAGGCGCAGTTCCGCTTTTGGGGTGGCGACAAGATGGCGGAGGTAGGTGGCAAGGAAAACCTTGCGAAACACTACCGCGAAACGTCGTTTTTCGGCATTGCGCAGGTTGTGCGTAACCTTCGCACCGTACTCGGTCAGATTGATGAGTGTAAGCGCGATATCGAGGTGTTTAACCCCGATGTTGTGATACTTATAGACTACCCGAGCTTCAATATGCGCATCGCCAAGTGGGCAAAGGCGCGTGGCACGAAAGTCTATTACTATATCGCCCCAAAGGTGTGGGCGTGGAAGGAGTGGCGAGTGAAGTCGATTCGCAAGTATGTCGATAGGCTTTATACTATCTTCCCGTTTGAAACAGAGTACTTCCGTTCAAAGGGTATAGAGCCGGTATTTTGCGGTAATCCGCTGTGCGACTCGATAGCGCAATATAAGGCGACAATGCCGTCACGAGAGGTGTTTTTGAGCGAAAACGGGCTTGACGAACGCCCTATCGTGGCATTGCTGGCAGGTAGTCGCAGGTCGGAGATTAAGGATAATTTGGCAGATATGATTGCCATTTCTCGCCACTTCCCCGACTATCAGTTTGTGGTGGCTGCAGTGCCGTGGCTCGAAAAAGAACTCTACGAGAAGATTCTGCAAGGCTCGGAGGTTAAGGTGGTCTGCAACAAGACCTACGACACGCTGATTTATGCCGAGGCTGCAATCGTTACCTCGGGAACGGCAACGCTCGAAACGGCTTTGATGAATACTCCCGAAATTGTGCTTTACCATGTGCCGAAGATTTACGAGTGGTTGCGCCCTATCGTGCTGAAAATACCGTTTATTTCGCTCGTAAATATAAATCTCGGCAGGGAGTGCGTGCGTGAGATTGTGGTAAATAAAATCGATGTCGAGGCGGTAAGCGAGGAGTTGCGCTCCATCTTGGAGGGTGGCTCGAAGCGTGCGAAGATGCTTGCCGACTTTGCCGAATTGCAGGAGATGATGGGTGGCGAGGGTTCGAGCCGTAGAGTCGCTGCCGATATAGTTAAATCGTTGAGATAAATGAAGATAGTTTCTATACATAACGCCCTTGCAAGTGGCGAAGATTTGTGGCTGACCGTGCGCTCCGACTCCTCGGTGCTGCGCAATAATGATGACTTCTATATGCCTTCGTTCTCGCAGGATATGCAGTGCACGGTGGGATATTACTTGCGTGTTACTCGCCTGGCAAAGTGCCTGAACGAGAAGTTTGCTTCGCGCTGCTATGATGCTGTGGGTGTGGCGGTTGCCTTCACTGCACAAGATATTGTTGAGCGAAATTGTGCGCTCGGCAGACCGTGTGATGAGGCGTACTGTTTCGACAAGTCTATCGCCCTCTCGCCCGAAACGATTGCCCCCGATGCAGTGGCTAATGGAGTGCTTGATATAAAAGTTGGTAATTCAGTAGTAAATAGCGACTTATCGGCTGTTAAATTATCGCTCGACAAGGCCCTTGCAAAGGCTTCGGAGTTGCTCACTCTCAAAACGGGCGATATTGTTTATCTCGCAGCAACCGAGCCTTTTGCGCCACATATTGGCGAGCGTGTGGAGGTTGCTCTGAATGGAACAACCCTGCTCGATTTCGAGGTTAAATAGTCGAGGTCTATCCTTCGGCAGCCTCTCTACCCTACAAGAACATCAAAATCATCGCCTGTGCAATAACCACGCGCAGGAACATCGCCAGCGGATAGACTGTGGCGTAACTAATCGCAGGCATATCGCTACCAGCCAACGAGTTGGCGTAGTTCAATGCGATTGGGTTGGTCATCGTACCCGACAACATTCCCATAATCGTCAAGAAGTTCATCTTGTAGCGCAAACGAGCATAAATGCCGACAATTAACAACGGCACTACTGCAATAATAAGCGCATAGAGCAGCCAGATATAACCGCCATCTACGACCGCCTCGACAAAGCCATCGCCCGAAGCCAAACCTACCGAGGCGAGGAACATCGCCAAACCAACTTCGCGCAACATAAGGTTTGCACTCAAAGTAGTGTAAGTAATTAAGTGCCAATGTGTTCCGAAGCGACCAATAATAATCGCCATCAGCATAGGCCCTGCTGCCAAACCGAGTTTTATCGGTTGCGGTGCGTCAATCAGCGGAATTGAGCCGACCAAAACACCCAAGGCAATTCCGAGAAAGAGCGTAAAGATGTGTGGCTCGTGAAGCTTTTTGAGCGAGTTACCAAGTAATTTTGCGACCTCGTTAATCGCCTCCTCCGAGCCTACAACCATCACTTTATCACCGAGTTGTAACTCCATACCTTGATGCGGGATAATATCCACACCGGCACGATTTACGCG
>JAZOBZ010000027.1:0-9017 GCA_045596245.1 Alistipes sp.
CTAACGGGGACAAAAACAGATAGAGCATACATATACACTCTTGATGTTAGTGATAATAGTAGTATTGGCTGGATGGGATTCCGATATATGGGATATTCTGTTAGACCAGTAGCAAACAAAAATTAACAAATTTGTAGTCGGTATATTATTGGATGATGTTGCTGATTAGCATTCTCTTTTTGTTATCAAGCTCGAGTATAAAATCACAACAAAAAATTTTTCATCCTCCCATATACCCGTTTACACTATCCGAGCCGATTACCCCTCGCACCCCTTGCCGGCATCGGAGTTCTGCGAGATTTAGAGCCAAGAGTTGCACGATTGCAAAAAAATACTTATCTTTGCTCTACCTTAATACTCATAACTAACCGCTTGCCCATCGGGTAGGCGGTTTTTATGTGCCTATGTAGCGAATATGTAGCAACTACTATACTATGACACAAAAGAAAAATGGATAACTCGCTGTATATCAACTTGTTATCCATTTGATTTTGAGGTCTGAAGCGGATTCGAACCGCTGTACGAGGTTTTGCAGACCTCTGCCTAGCCACTCGGCCATCAGACCATTTTCGCCTTTTCGGTCTGCAAATATACAAACTTTTCTACAATCTGCAAAATTTCAGATTACTTTCTGCAAATTATTTCTTTTTTTAGCAAAAATCTTCTGCTACTCCCTATTCTTTTTCAACCATTCCAAGCGGCGAAGGTCTGGCAAGTGAGTAATTTTAAAGCTCTCAAAACACGCCTTAAAGTGATAGATAACCATTGTCCCCCTAAATTAGGGGGACGAGCGTAGCGGAGGGGGTATGTAAAAACAACAACACTAAACTATATAATTCCGATAAAGAATATAGGATTTTTACTAAATTTCGTAATGAGGTATCATTCGCTATCCGAAAAAAGGCTACAACTTAGAGTAGGTAGGCAACTCTCGTGTGGTCTGTGCATCGAAGGCGAAGGCGATAAAAATCATTATCGAAAAGGCAAGCAATGATGAACCTCCGTAGGAGATAAGAGGCAGAGGAATGCCCATAACAGGGACAACACCGATGGTCATACCCACATTTATCAATGTATGGAACAGCAGTATAGATGCTACAATATAGCAATATACACGACCAAAGGTCTCTCGCTGATTATCTCCCATACGCATCAGGCGGAAGATAAATGCCATTATAAGCGTCAGCACGATTATAGCTCCAACAAAACCAAATTCCTCGCCTATGGTGCAGAAGATGAAGTCGGTGTGTTTTTCAGGCACTAAGCCATAGCGAATATGGGAGCCTTGCAGATAACCTTTGCCGAAGAATCCTCCCGAACCGATAGCAATCTTTGATTGACGCACATTGTAGTTGAGCGAGGCATCATCGGTAATGCCGAGGAAGGTCTTGATGCGGTTTTGCTGGTGTGGCTTCATCACATTGAACATTGCATTTGAGGTGGGGCTAATCATCACCGAAACCACAAAGAGCTCTACCATCATATATATATTACGCAGGCGCGTGCGATATGCGTAGATGCAGATGCCAACCATAGAGAGCAGTGTCGTTGTAAGAAGTATTACATAGTAACCTACCGAAATTGTAGGTATGGCGTTCAAAATAAGAAAGAGTAGCGTGCTACCACCAAATAGTGAGGCGAGATAGATGATACCGTGTCGCCAATTGTGATTTGCGAATATCTCCGACAGTACAAATACAAGTATCAGCGCCACAAGGAGTATTGTAGGCGAGAAGAGGAATGACAACAGAAAAAGGGCTGCTATGAATATAATAGGTATGCAGAGCCATCGGTTCAACCCCTCGCGGTAGAGCATAAATATAAATGAGCAGAGTACCAAGCCTGAGCCTGTGTCGTTTTGCAAGTATGTTATTGCAAGTGGTACAAGCAACAATAACGCTACCTTTACAAGGCTTTTGAACGAGGAGATTGTAAATCCGTATTCGCTCATAAGACGAGCCGTAGCCAAAGCAATGGCGATTTTGGCGAACTCCATAGTTTGAAGGCGTATTGGTCCGAACTCAAACCAAGCCTTTGCGCCATTTACCGTGCGACCAAAGAGGAGTGTTGCCACGAGTGCCAATATCGCTGCGGCATAGAGGAAATAGGCTATCTTGTGCCATAAACTACGGTCGAGCAACATTATTACAATACCCACAACGAGTGATATGCCAAGCCAAACAGCCTGCTTGATGTAGTTGTGCGAAAAAGCGAAGAAATTTTCGCTATCCTCTACCCACGATGCCGAGAATACCGCTACAATGCCCACCATTACAAGCAATAGGTAGAGTAGCAGTGCAACTCTATCTACACTGCCAAATAAAGACTCTTTCCTGCTTTGTTTGTAATCCATACGCTATTGTTACTTTCTCTTTTTATACATCGGATATGCTATCTTTCGCCCCTTTACATACTCCACAAGATGCGGTCGCTTTATCGTATCGGTCAAATACTTCTCTTCGATAAGCGAGGCAATAGGCACCGCCATCTCTGCACCAAAACCTCCATGTTCCACATATACCGCAATGGCAATCTTCGGATTGTTGCGCGGTGCAAACGAGATGAATGTTGAGTGGTCCTCGCCCTTTGAGTTCTGTGCCGTACCCGTCTTACCACATACATCAAAACCTTTAAGGTAGGCGCCCTGACAGGTACCGTCTTTGTTTACTCCTCGCCACATACCCTCGACAATAGGGGCAAAATGCTTGGTATCGACTTTGGTGTATTGCTTTTGGTAGAAGCGAGTGTCGAGCGAGTCCTGTCCCTCAATCTCGCGTACGATATGCGGAATATAGTAGTAACCTCTATTTGCCACTATCGCTGCAAGGTTTGCCATTTGTAACGGCGTACAACCCAACTCTCCCTGACCAATCGAGAGCGAGAGGAGCGTCAGTGCATTCCACGATTTGTGATATCGTTTGTCGTAGAACTCACGAGTAGGAACATAGCCTGCACCTTCGCCTAAAAAATCGGAGTCGAGCTTACGACCAAAACCGAATGACAATACATAGTCGCGCCACGCTTCAAAACCATCTTTCGCAATCTCGTATTCGCGCTTATTTTCGAGAATGTTTCGGAAAACATAGCAGAAGTAGGCGTTACACGATGTGGCAATGGCGTAGTGCAACCCGAGTGGTGAGCGATGCTCATGACAACCGATATGTTCTCCTCCAAGGTGGTAACCCATATTGCACGAATACATATAGTGAGGTCTGAGAACACCCTCCTGCATGCCTATAAGTCCTGTTACGAGTTTGAATGTAGAGCCCGGCGGATAACGAGATTTTACGGCTCGATTCCATAACGGCATCTGTGGATTTTGTATCTCCTTGGCATAGTTGTTGCCACGCTCACGACCTATCACAAGTTCATCGGGGTTGAAGGTAGGTGATGACACCATCGTCAAAATCTCACCCGTAGATGGCTCTATGGCAACTACTGCACCCACCTTGTTCTGCATCAACTCCTCAGCAAACTGTTGCAGTTCTGCATCAATGGTGCAGACAATCGACTTGCCGGCAATAGGCTCCTTTAAGATAGTGTTTCGCTCGGCTTGTGGCGCATAGATATCCTGCAAGACCAAACCCTTCTCCCCACGCAGGACATCTTCGTATGCGAGTTCCAAACCCTCCATGCCGATATAGTCGCCTGCTGAGTAGGAGTTATCTCTCTCAATTTTAGCCTTTGTAACCTCGTTAATACTTCCCAGGAGGTTGCCTCCGATTTTACGGGGGTATTGGCGCACGGTACGCTGCGAGGTGTAGAAGCCTCCTATATTCATCTCATCAAGCAAGAGTTTCTGCTCTACGGTGATAGGGTAGCGCGTCAGACGGTTTTCGCGGCGATATGGTGACTGCCTAATCTTCTTTACCAGAGCCTCTCGCTTCATGCCTATAATGTCACTGACACGAGTGGTGTCAAACCCCGACTTCGGCATATCCTTGCGTACAATCGAAACATCGTAGCACAATCTGTTTTGCGCCAGCAACTCACCATTTCGGTCGTAAATCTCGCCACGCGGAGGATATAATACAACATTTCGGAGGTAGTTTTTGCCTGCCAAATCTTTGTATTGGTCATCGATAAGCTGGATATAGCCCAAGCGCAATGCAAGAATTGCGAATATAAAGATTACGATAATACGAGCCATCAATGCTCGTGGTGATACTCCTCCCTTTCTCATAACAGTACTATGCCGACAGGCGTTTCATAAAGAGCATGATGATAATATAGTCGAGCACCAACGAGCAGAGGGTACTGCACAAGATGCGCAGCATCAGGATACCGAAATTATCAAACGAGAGCCATTCTGCAAAGTAGAATATCAGCGAGTGGAGTGCAATCATAATGGCGAAGTAACGATGAAATCGCATACCAAGTCGCTTGATTGATGGAATACCCTCCTCCTTTGACATAGGTGATAATCCCGTCAACGCATACAACAACGGACGGCGGAAGAAGGCTATCGGTAGAGTAACAAGAGTATTTAGTCCTGGTGTTCCCATGGTTATATCCATAAGGGCACCAAGTGCAACTCCCGCACTGAGCATCTTCCATTGTGACGACTCAATAGGCATCATTAGAATCAGCACAATATAGACCATAGGAGCTACAAGCGGCGATATCGAGAGGTTGTTCAGCACGAATACCTGCACGAAAAGCACCACTAAGGTTAGCATTGTATATACTCTTGCCCTCATAGTTTTTGGCTAAATTGAGAATTAAAAATTAAAAATTAAAAATTAAAAATTATTTTTAACTACTATCTCCTCTCTCCTATCTCCTCACTCCTCACTTCTCACTTCTCACTCCTCACTTCTCACTCCTCACTAATAATAAGTTTTCTCTTCGAGAGCCTGGGCCTCGCCTGCGCCCGTATTGCGCACCAGTACAACATTAAAAAGTCTCCCCATATCTGCGGCAAGGCGAATTTTGCAGTTGTAAGATGTCCCATTTTCGGTTAGCGAAAACTCCTCAATTTTGCCTATAGTAGTTTCATTTGGAAAATAGTGCGAGAAGCCTGCGGCACGCACCAAATCGCCCTCTTTAACCTTGGCATATTTCGATAATTCGACAAAGTCTATAATCTGAGTGTCGCCACCACGCCATACAACCGAGCCGTGGCTGCCGTCCTCAGCAAGCACACCGCCAACACGGAAATCGACATTTAAAAGTGTCTTTGCTATTGCAAAATTTTCGGAACAATCGACTACAACACCTACGGCACAACCTTCGGGTGTCATCACTGCCATATCTATTGATACACCATCGCGGAAGCCCTTGTTGAGTGTGATAAAGTTACGACTGCGATTGGTTGTCGAGGAGATGACCTTGGCAGGTAGATATTCGTATTGTTGCAATACACTCTCAACCCTTACCTTACCTTCCGGTACAGAGGCTTCAAGTGTTCGAATACGATTTTCGAGCAGAGCAATATGTTCTGTCAAGCGAGTATTCTCCTTGCGTAGTGTAAAGTAGTTCGATACCCCTGCAAAAGTTGAATATACATAACCTACCACTTTATTCGACCATACGAGCAAGCGAGCCTGTGTATATGGCGTAGAGTAGGCGTAACAGCGAATGGCGATAATCTCCAAGATGATAAAGACTATCGCCACACCTGTTTTGCGTATGAAGAGCAACAACTTCTGCATGAACGGAAAACGGAAAACGGAAAACTAAAATTTTCGCATATTCCAATCCGCTACTAATGGTTTCAAACTGTTTTCACCAAACTTCAAATCGCTTATGAACAAATATCCTTACACCAAGCAAAGTGGATATAAAACTATATAACGGAGGAGATTTCAAGACTTGCAAACTTTTTAATGCGGAGCATACTTGGGCGTATGTGAGCAATTAAAAAGTGAGCGTAACGCAGAAATCGCCCCGTTAGACTGTTTTATCTCATAAGGAATGAGAAACGATTGATGTTTTTGAGTGCGATATTAGTTCCGCGAACTACTGCACGCAATGGGTCCTCGGCAATATGGAACGGAATACCGGTCTTCTTTGAAAGACGGCGGTCAAGTCCCTTAATCAAAGCTCCACCACCTGCGAGGTAGATACCGTTGCGAACAACATCGGTATAGAGCTCAGCCGGCATCTCCTGCAACACCTTCATCAAGGCGGCATCGAGCTTTACGAGCGACTTGTCGAGTGCGTATGCAATCTCGTTGTACGATAATGTAATGGTCTGTGGAAGTCCGGTGAGCATGCTTGGACCAGTTACCACATAGTCCTCCGGCTCATCTTCCAACTCAGGTATAGCTGCGCCAATCTTACACTTTATATCCTCGGCAGTACGCTCACCAATTCGTACGCTATGCTGTTGGCGAACATACTCCATGATATCGCTTGTGAAGACATCTCCTGCGATATCGATAGACTCCGAAACAACGATACCTCCTAATGAGATACATGCAATTTCCGAAGTACCACCGCCTATATCGATAATCATATTGCCGTCAGGAGCCTCTACATCAATACCTGCACCAAGTGCTGCTGCCATAGGCTCAAATATCATAGCCACCTCACGACCGCCTGCATGCTCAGCCGAGTCGCGTACAGCACGAATCTCAACATTTGTTGAGCCCGAAGGGATACAAATGACCATTTTGAGCGAAGGCGAAAAGAGTGAGTTTTTGGTCTTAATCTTGCGAATCATGCCGCGAAGCATCAACTCTGTCGCATTGAAGTCTGCGATAACACCGCCTCGTAATGGGCGGATTGTCTGCAAATTAGGGTTTGTACGGCCGATGTAAGGTTGAGCCTCACGACCGAGTGCGCTGAGCTGTCCTGTCTGGACATTTACCGCTACAACAGATGGTTCATCAACCACCACCTCATCGTTGTAAACAATCAGTGTGTTGGCTGTTCCAAGGTCAATAGCTAACTCTTGTGTTAATGAAAAAAGTCCCATAATGTCTATATATTTTTTATCTCTATTTATTGTCTTTGCATAACTTTTGACAAAGATAGGGAAAAGTTATATAACTTTTCACTTTTTTTCTTTAAAATTTTTATTACCTTTGACAATAGTTTATGTAATTGTTACATTTAATCCTATAAAATCATAAAAATAATGAAGCTAGTGAAGTTGGATACCGCAAAGAGTGGTATTGTGTTTTCGGAAGAGTTGAAACAGGCTGCTATGGCCGCAAACTCGTTGTTGCATTCTGGTAAGGGTGCAGGAAGTGACTTTCTTGGTTGGGTAAATCTGCCATCATCAATAGATAAGACGCAGATAGATGCAATTAACGCTTGTGCTGCCTCATTGCGAGCAAAGGCCGATGTGGTTATCTGTATCGGTATCGGAGGTTCATATCTGGGTGCAAAGGCTGTTATTGATGCTATGAGCAATCCATTCGAATTACTCCATTCAGAACATAAAAACCCTATCGTGTTGTTCGCTGGTCAGAATATCTCGGAGGACTATATGGCCGAGATGATGGAGGCGGTGAAAAATCACTCTATCGCAACAATCGTAATTTCAAAATCGGGAACCACCACAGAACCGGCTATCGCCTTCCGTATTGTTAAGGAAGAGATTGAAAAACGATATGGTAAAGAGGAGGCTAAAAGCCGTATCGTAGCTATTACGGATAAAGCTCGTGGTGCGCTCAAAACTCTTGCAACAGACGAGGGCTATACCACATTCGTAATTCCTGATGATGTGGGTGGTCGCTTCTCGGTATTGACACCTGTCGGATTGCTTCCACTCGCTGTCGGTGGAGTAGATATTGAGGCCTTTGTTGCGGGTGCTGTTGCTATGGAGCAGGCTACTGCTGAGGGGGT
Organism: Alistipes sp.; assembly: GCA_045596245.1. Taxonomy (GTDB): domain Bacteria; phylum Bacteroidota; class Bacteroidia; order Bacteroidales; family Rikenellaceae; genus Alistipes. Next base: position 7,798 of record JAZOBZ010000027.1, read on the forward strand.
TGCTTTCGAGGACAATCTCGCAGCACAATATGCCGCAACCCGCTGCGCACTCTATACTTCGGGCAAGAAGATTGAGATTCTCGGTTCATACGAGCCTAAGTTGCAGAATATCAACGAGTGGTGGAAACAACTCTATGGCGAAAGCGAGGGCAAAGATGGTAAGGGTCTATTCCCTGCAAGCGTTACTTTAACCGCAGACCTTCACTCAATGGGACAGTATATTCAGGAGGGTGAGCGCTCGATGTTTGAGACCATTATTTCGGTTGAAAAACCGATGCACGAAGTTAAGGTTGAAGCCGATGAAACAAACCTTGATGGATTGAACTTCTTGGCAGGTAAACGCCTGCACGAAATCAACAAAATGGCGGAACTTGGAGTGCAACTTGCTCATGTCGATGGTGGAGTACCAAACTTGTTGATTCAAATCCCTGCTATCGAGGAGAAGGCAATCGGCGCATTGCTCTACTTCTTCGAGAAGGCGTGTGGTATTAGTGGCTACCTTATCGAGGTTAATCCATTCAATCAGCCTGGCGTAGAGGCTTACAAGAAGAATATGTTTGCATTGCTCGACAAACCTGGCTACGAGGAGGAGAGCAAGGCGATTAAAGCTCGCTTATAGTTCTTGGACTCGTATGATAGAGAGTGCTTACCATAAATATGGTGAGCACTCTCTATATATAAATATAGGTATAAAAGAATTATTAAAAAAAATTAAAAAAATCTTCAAAAAGATTTGCAGATTAAGAAAAAGTCGCTACCTTTGCAACCGCAATTGAGGGAAATAACTCAAATAGTTCTTGAAAATAACGCCGGTAGGCTGTTAAAAAGGCTTTGAAAAGGTCGAAAATCGAGAAAAATGAGAAAATTTCAAAAAAATTGCAAAAAAGTTCTTTCAAAATTTGGTGGTTAGGAAAATTTGCTTTACCTTTGCACCACTTTCGCGTCTGAAATATGACAAGCGAGAGATTTGAAAACGGTTCTTTGATTTACTGGTTATATTAAGAGAGAAAATGTAGTATTTATCTGTCAATTTCCTTTAATGGAAAATGAAGTAGTCAGGACTCTAACAATACATTATAATTTTTTACAATGGAGAGTTTGATCCTGGCTCAGGATGAACGCTAGCGGCAGGCTTAACACATGCAAGTCGAGGGGCAGCGGGGATTGTGCTTGCACAATTTGCCGGCGACCGGCGCACGGGTGCGTAACGCGTATGCAAC
>JAZOBZ010000028.1:0-7393 GCA_045596245.1 Alistipes sp.
AGTCTATCCTTTCGTGAAGACTTGCATTTTCCTTGATGTCATAGTTTATCCTTTTCCAGTAATGGTTTAGGAGGTCTGCTATCTCGTATTGTGTGAGTTCGTTTCCGTTGTCCAATGCCCGTTAGGGCGGTGGGGTATAACATTCTATTTCTCTACAACACTAAACTATATAATTCCGATAAAAAATACCTTCAATTGTCAATTGTCAATTCGTCAATTCGTCAATTGTCAATTTGTCAATTTGCTCCACTCGCCGAGCCTACCTCTTGACAAACTCTAATAGTGCCTTGGAGCAGGTGCTTGCCTCCTCGATAAAGCCCATATGCCCCGAATTTTCGAGCCATACGACCTCCGCCTCAGGGTGTTCGGCGACCATCTTCTCGGCTACCTCAGCCACAATATAGCCATCTTTGCGTCCAAGAATAAAGAGTATAGGCTTGCCAAAGTTGTGAAGCATATCGCTTTGAGCCTTACGCTCTATCATTCCATTCAAGAGGGCAATAATGCCTGCATCCTCGGTGAGGTAGATGGTTTGCTGCAAATCCTCTATCTCGGTACGGAAGCGATTGCGATTCTCTGCTGCAAATCCCGCTTCGGGAGCTGTGTGAGCCAATAACTCCTTTTTGCCCGAACGGATAAGTGCAATTTCGCGCTGACGATTTTTTCGTTTCTCCTCGCTGTCGGCGTAGGGCGTGGAGTGTAATAGCACAAGCTTCTCGGTGCGTTCAGCGTGGCGCTCGGCAAAAGCGAGAGCTACATAGCCGCCCATCGAGTGCCCGACAATGGTAGCGCGGTCGATGCCAAGTTTATCGAGTGCAGCAGCGATGGTGTCGGCGAGGTAATCCATAGTGTGTATTTCGCCTTTGACCTCCGACAAGCCATGTCCCGGAATATCGAGTGTGATGACGCGTACATCCTTGTAGAGAAGCGACACAAAGTTGTCCCATACAAGCATATTTTCGAGATATCCGTGCAATAACACAACAACCTTTTCGCCCTCCTCCGAGTCGCAGATATGCAGGGCTGTATCGCCTGCCATTATAAACTTTTCGACCATTTTTTATGCTTTTTACGATTTTCCACCCCAAAAGTATGGAAAATTATTGAATAATTTGTATTTTTGAACGATTATACACTTCGAAGAATGAAATTTGACTATATAAAATGCCACGGCTCAGGCAATGAATTTGTAATGGTAGATGCTGTAAAGTACAATCTTGATGGCATAGACCTTGCGGCATTCTCGCGTTTTATATGCGACAGAGAGCACTCGGTAGGCGCTGACGGAGTGCTGTTGTTGGTTGAGCGTGAAGGTATGTTCGGTATGCGAATGTTCAACCCCGATGGTTCGGAGGCGGAGATGTGTGGCAATGGAATCCGTTGTGTGGCACGCTTGGCGGAGGGGTATGTCGGTGCGCGTAGGTTCGAGATGTTCTCAGGTGGAAATCGCTACGGCATCACACGCGAGGAGGATATCTTCCCCACTATGCCGACCTATGGAGTCGATTTGGGCGTGAGGCTTGCGAGCGAGGACTTCGGCTTTGCCGAGGGTGCGGCGCAGTTTGTGTCGCAGCGCATAGGGCGACTTGACGATAAGCTGCTCTGGACAGCTATAAATGTAGGAAACCCGCATATTGTAGCCGAGGTCGAGGAGATAGACTACGAGCAGCTGACACGCCTTGGTGAGCGCGTGTTGGAGTTGCGCGGCGAATTTCCGAAGGGTATAAATGTCTCGCTCGTGAAGGTGTTGGGCGAAAATCGCATCTTTGTTGCGACATACGAGCGTGGTGCAGGCATCACCGCTTCGTGTGGTACGGCGATGACATCGAGTGCTACGGCAATGGCTCTGAATGGTCGTTGCGACTACGAGGCTGTTGTCGATGTTGAGAATAGAGGCGGTGCTGTGCGTTGTATCTGCCATAAGGAGGGTGGGCTGCATACGCAGCTTATCGGAAATGCCTCCTATATATCGTACGGCGAGGTGGAAGTCGAAGGTAGCAGATTTGCATATACCAAATTGGGAGAGTTCGAGGAGGAGATTGCGTTATACAACGAATTTTTAGGAGCAAAAGCGTAGTGGTAAATATGAGGAGGTTGGTATATATATTGTGTTCGTTGTTGGTGGGAGTGTTGCTCTCGGCCTGCAATGTTACGCGTCATATACCATCTGATGCATATCTGTTGCAGCGTGTGAAAATTGTGGAGGATAAGAGCGCTCCTCGTGATGAGCGCATAAAGAGTGACGAGGTTACAAAATATCTGCGTCAGAAGCCTAATAAACACTTCCTCGGTACGGATTTCTATGCGTGGATATATCTGATGGCAAATCCTGAAAAAGATAACTGGTGGAACAACCTCAAACGCAAGATGGGCGAGGAACCTGTATTGCTCAATATGCGTGATACGAAGCGCTCGGCATCGAATTTGAAACTCTATCTCGATTCGAGAGGATACTACTCATCGAAGGTCGATTTTGCGGTAGATACAACCTATCGCCGTAAGCGAGCGAAGGTATCGTATTCGCTACATCAAGGCAAACCTTACCACATTAGCAACATCTCGTATGACTTCCGTGACCGCTTCTTGGAGCCTATCGTACTGCCTGATACGGTGAATACGCTACTGCATAGGGGCGATATCTTCGATATCTCGGTATTGGAGGCGGAGCGCGAACGCATTGCGTTGTACTTGAAAGATAGAGGCTACTACAACTTCTCGGTCAATAATGTGGAGTTTTTGGCCGATACACTCGGTGGCGACAGAAAAGTGGGGGTGAAGGTTATTATCAAGCAGAACCTGACGGGTTATAATGCTCGTGGTGAGGCGATGTACGACAATAATGTGGTCTATCGTCTGCGCAATATAGATATTATTCCTCGATATAATGCGGCTGTGGCAAAGAGTCAGGATAACTACTTTGAACGGTTCGATTCGACTGAGTATCGAGGTCTGAATGTGCTGTTTAGTGGTAGAAAACCGAAGGTCCGCCCAGAGGTGTTGCGTGGAGCAATTCCTCTCTATCCAAACTATCTCTACAACTATTCGCAGGTGAATCACACCTACTCAAACCTGATGGCAATGGGATATTTTAAGAGTGCCCGAATAAACTTTACGGAGGTAACGGATACTTTGAAGAATAACCGTATAACATTGATAGGTACAGACGGAAGAGATTCATCGTCTCCAATAAACTACACCCGTGAGCGTTATCTCGATTGCGACATATATTGTACTCCGGCACTACAACAGGGCATTAAGGCGGAGTTGGAGGCATCGACCACATCGAGTTTCTATGGGTTGAAGGCAGTCTTTGGTTATCAAAATCGAAATATATTTCGTGGCGCCGAGATGTTGGAGGTTACGGGTACTGCCGGATATGAGTATATGAAGGCTCCAAAATCAAAGAAGCGTCATGCTATGGAGTTCGGTGTGGCTGCAAGCCTTTCGTTCCCACGCTTTCTGCTTGCAAATTATGCGGTAAAGAGTAATACCCTCGCCCCAAAGACGAAATTCGAGATTTCGTACAACTACCAAGACCGTCCCTACTATCAACGAGGTTTGTCGAGTGTTTCGTGGATGTATTCGTGGCGTAATCGCACAAACTCTTCGTTTGTGGTGCGACCAATAAGTATCAATTTGGTAGATGTATCATATATCGACCAGAAGTACTTTAATTCGTTGCAGAATCAATACCTCAAACACAGTTTCGAGTCGCAGCTTATAGTTGCTATATCGGGTTCGTATGTCTTGAATAAGCAGTATAAGAGTGCCCCTAACAACTATACAACGGTGCGAGCAAACTGTGAGTTGTCGGGTAACCTGTTGAATGGTCTTGTACATCTTTTGTCACAGCCTGTGGCAGGTCAGGATTATTACGAGTTTCTTGGTATCAGATATTCGCAATATGTGCGTGCCGATATCAATGCGAGCCATAAGGTGATGTTCGGAAAGGTTACCGCTTTGGCTGCCCGCCTATATGCAGGTGTGGCTTATGCCTACGGAAACTCCAATGCTGTTCCGTTTGACCGTTTGTTTTATGCCGGAGGTAGTAATAGTATGCGAGGTTGGGCTCCGCGAACACTCGGTCCGGGTTCTTCGCCTGCCCCTACAAATGTGGTCTATCCTACACAGTTGGGCGATATGAAATTAGAGGCAAATGTCGAGTTCCGTTTTCCGATTTGGGGAATGTTTCACGGTGCTACATTCCTTGATTTGGGTAATATATGGTATATAGGTCGTGATGGTGTGAATTATCATGAGGGCTCTGTATTCCACTTCAACAGTTTCTATAAGCAGTTGGCATTCAATACGGGTGTCGGTTTGCGCCTTGATATTAAATTTGCAATTTTACGCCTCGATTGGGGTATTCAGTTGCATAACCCGAATAATCCTGAGGGAAAACGATGGATACACAATTTCAAATGGCGTAATACCTCGCTCAACTTTGGCGTAGGTTACCCATTCTAATTTTAATAATGAAGAACTACTTGGTATGACCAAACTCGAATATAAATATCTGTATAGCGTCAATTCGCCTGCCGATTTGCGTAAGTTGTCGATAGATGAGCTCTCTATCTATTGTGCGGAGGTACGACAATATATTGTTGAGCAGTGTGCTGTCAATCCGGGGCACCTCGCCTCTTCACTTGGGGCGGTTGAGATTGCTGTAGCTGTGCACTATGTCTATGATACCCCCGCCGATAAGCTTATTTGGGATGTGGGACATCAGGCGTATGCTCACAAAATTATTACAGGACGCCGTGAGGCATTCAAAACAAATCGCCGTTTGGGTGGTATCAGCGGCTTTCCGCGTATGGTGGAGAGTGAATACGATGCTTTTGGGGCAGGCCACTCCTCTGTTTCGGTCTCGGCAGCACTCGGTATGGCGCAGGCTGCACGATTGCAAGGTAAGGAGCAGAAGACGATAGCTGTGATTGGTGATGGTTCGATTGCGGGAGGCTTGGCTTTTGAGGGGTTGAATAATGCAGGTTCGAACAAGAATACCGATATTTTGGTTATCTTGAACGACAATAATATGTCTATCGATAAGTCACAGGGTGCATTGAATCACTATCTGTTGCGTCTTTCAACATCTTCAAAATATAATCGTTTCAAGCAGGGGCTGTGGTCAATGCTGTCGCGAACACCACGACTGTTAAATCTTTGTCGTAAGGTCGGTAATGCTGTGAAACATGGATTGTTACAAAATAGTAACCTCTTTGAGAGTCTTGGTTTTCGCTATTTTGGACGCGTTGATGGTCATAATGTGAAAAGACTTGTCCGTACTTTGAGGGCGTTAAAATCTATAAAATCTCCGAAGTTGCTACATGTTATCACAGAGAAAGGGCACGGCTATGCTCCGGCAACAAATAACTTGTCGGTATGGCATGCACCGGGTTGTTTCAATCCCGAAACGGGAGAGCGTATAAAAAACTCATCGACCTCTTCGCGCATGCAAGATGTCTTTGGTTACACCCTTCTTGACCTTGCACAAATGGATAAAAGGGTGGTTGGTATTACACCGGCTATGCCGTCTGGTTGTTCGATGACAATTATGATGGATAAGATGCCTGAGCGTTGCTTTGATGTCGGCATTGCCGAAGGTCATGCTGTAACATTTTCGGCGGGCTTGGCGGCTGCGGGTATAAGACCATTCTGCAATATCTATTCGACATTTATGCAACGAGCATACGATAATATCATACACGATGTAGCACTGCAAAATCTGCCTGTTGTGTTTTGTCTTGATAGAGGCGGATTGGTGGGTGAAGATGGATCAACGCATCACGGAGCATTCGACATCGCCTATCTCGGTTGTATCCCGAATATGATTGTGGCAACCCCTTCTGATGAGTGGGAGTTACGCAATATGATGTTTACGGCGTTGCAGAGCGATTGTCCGTTTGCAATTCGTTATCCACGAGGTACCGGTAGAGGTACAGCGTGGCGAGATATGCCGTTCGAGGCTATCGAGGTGGGTAGAGCTCGTCAGGTGTGTGAGGGTAGTGATGTAGCGTTATTTGTTTTTGGTGCTCTTTGTGCCGATGCGGAGCAGGCCGCCAAGCAGGCTAAAATAATAGGTGTAGATGTTGCGGTCTATGATATGCGCTTTGCAAAACCGCTTGACGAAACTCTTATATTGGATATTGCTCACAGGTTTAAGCGCATAGTTACCATCGAAGATGGTGTTGTGCGTGGTGGTGCAGGCGAGGCAGTTGTGAAATTGCTCAACGATAATAACATTACAACTCCTGTGATTACACTCGGCATAGATGATAAGTTTGTTGAGCATGGTACGGTTGCCGAGTTACGCCACTTGTGCGGCTACGATGTCGAAGGTATCCTTCATGCTATTGTAGAGTAGTAGAATAATCGTATAACGATATAATTTTTCGGAATTATGGTATCAAATTAAAATAAATTTCTTATATTTGCATTACATAAGACCGCAAATAGTGGTATCGGAGAGATAAAATCCCTCCCTCGAAATTTTTCGGGGGGGGGGATTTTGAGGTTCTAAATAGTTGTATTTCAGCGAGTTACGGTGTTTTAGCTAATAAATCACTTTAACTAAAACGGAAAACTTTTAATTAGTGAGGAGTTAGGAAAGCGGAAAACGGAAAACGGAAAGCGCTCCTCATAGAAGGCTGAAAGCCTAACGCCATAGAACGCCAAGGGCGTGACGCCATAAAACAGTCGCAGACTGCACCGCCATTTGGCTTGCGCCGTGACGAGGGTAAGAGTTTGGGAAACAGATAAAAAACACACTTTTTTAAACATTATAAACTAAATTATTAATTAACCTAAAAATTAGAAGGATGAAAAATTTTGTTAAAATTTTCATGACAGTTGTGGCGGGAATGATGGCATTCTCTTGCGCAACAGACACAACTGATGACCTTGGCGTAAATCTCGGCAAAGGTCAAAAAACAGTAATTAGCGTTTCTTTGGAGAAGTCGCGTACTCAGCTTGGCGAATACAATGAAGCAAACTAGAAGTATCCAATGTATTGGAGCGCAGAGGACAAAATCTCGGCAAACGGAGTTGTGTCGGAGGCCGCTGTTATCAACACCGGTAATGCAGCTGTTGCATCGTTCGCTGTAAATGGTCTTGGTGAGCCTGACCACTACTTTGTTACCTATCCGGCAGTAGCAAACGATTGGCAGGTAAAGTTCGCTGCTGAGCAGAATAACTTATTAGGGGAGAAGAACACTACCTTCGATGAGGGCGTTTCGACTATGTACGGTTACAGCGAGGAGGGCTTGAATGTTACAATGAACCACCTTACCGGCATCTTAAAGATTGGTATTGTTCTTCCGGAAAGTTTGGCAGCAAAGGAGTTAATTAAGGCTCAGATTTCGACCGTTGACCGCAAGCCTATCGCAGGTACTTT
>JAZOBZ010000029.1:0-14793 GCA_045596245.1 Alistipes sp.
TCCTCCAACGAGACGCTGATTACTGTTTTTTGACCTTTGCCAACACTTGCTGTAAGGTCATCAGTTGTGTCTGTTGCGCAAGAGAATACCATCATTCCCGCCACAACCGTCATGAAAATTCTAACTAATTTTCTCATTTTGTTTTGTGTTTAAATTGTTAGTTAAAGTTTATTAAAAAAGTATTTTTGTTAAAAAAATGTGTTTTTATCTGTTTCCCAAACTCCTACCCTTATCGCGGCGCAAGTTTTTTAGTGTCGTTAGGGGTGCGCTGAAAGTTTTTTTCTCTCGTCTCTCGTCTTTCGTCTCTCGTCTAAAAACTAAAAGTTTTCCGTTTTCCGTTTTCCGTTTTCCGCTTCCTGAGCTCCTAATCTCATCACGGCGCAAGTTTTTTAGTGTCGTTAGGGGCGTTAGTGTCGTTAGGGGTGCGCTGAAAGTTTTTTTCTCTCGTCTCTCGTCTTTCGTCTCTCGTCTAAAAACTAAAAGTTTTCCGTTTTCCGTTTAGTTAAAGTAATTTATTAGCTAAAACACCGTAACTCACTGAAATACAACTATTTAGAACCTCAAAATCCCCCCCCCCGAACAATTTCGGGGGAGGGATTTTATCTCTCCAATACCACTAAATGCCACTATTTGTGGTCTTCTATAATGCAAAGGTACAATAAGTATTTAAAATTCCAAAATATGATATGAAAAATTGTAAAAAAATTTTGATTAATATATCACAGCTATACACTAAAATTCAGAACTTTTAAATCTCAGTTATTAACTCATAATAATTTATATGATTATTCAAGTGAATTTATTGCACACTTGTGATATATTAATCTTGTAATTGCCCGCAATGTGGCTAATAGGTCGATAAACCTTATCGGCTTGCAGGGACTTCCATTCTCGGTGGTCGGCGAATACTCAACAGAGCGCAACGATATTATCTTCGCAGCACAAGTTGTAGCACAAAACTACACTTTCAGCGATGGTCGCGTAGGAGATGTGCATCTTCTCGGAGTGAATGAAGAGGGCAAATACTATGGTCTTGATAATGGAAACTATGGTATTGCCATTGCGGGAGTTCTCGAAAATGGCAAGTACGCTATCGTGCGCTATGGATTGCGAGAACCTGATTATCCGAAGTTTGTAGCGATGATGTTGACAGCCTATATAGGTGGTAAATACTACGCATTGAACATGGAAAATTTGCCATCATTCAATGGCATTGCAGAACTTGCACCGGCTGAGTCCGAAAGTACAACGCCTATGCTATTGTCATTTAGCAAACAAGGATTGGTTGAGAAGCACGCTCCACTCAGCATTGGCGAGAAGATTGAGGTAATCCACTTCTAAACCTCACGATTAATAATATGAGAGCGTGTATCTAACAAGTTCAATCTTCATAAAAATCACCCCTGTCAGAGGTACTTCTGGCAGGGGTGATTTTCATTTTTGGCATCATTACCTTTTTAAGACTTGTTGGAGAGTTTCTTGTTTGTCTCTCTATTTTTCTGCTCGGCGCAAGCCAAGTCGCGGGCAACGGTGGAACTCTCTTGTACGGTCGAATAGAAAACGATAGGTCGTGTGCATCTTGTGCTTTGTAGCACAGACATAACGCTCTATCATTCTGTTCATTACAGGGTTAAAGTCGCCAATCCACGCAAACTCAAACGACTTGTAAGGGCTACGCCCCGTTCGGATATAGTTTTCGAGGATATAGGTCATAATGGCGCTCTCGATACCCTTACCCTGAAACTCGGGTGTAATGCCGAAGATGACTCCAAAAACTCGGTCGCACGACTTACGCACCTTCAAATCCCACATCAGGCGCAACTTCTCCATCAAGCCGAACTTGCCGTTGAACTTGCCAATTACACGGTTTAGGTCGGGCACCATAACAAAGAATCCTATCGGCTCGTTGTTGTGGTAGGCGAAATATATCAAATTGGGGTCTATAATCGGGCGAAGTGTGCGCATCAACTTCTGCGCCTCCTCCTTGGTCATCTGCTTTACGCCTGTAAATAGCGACCACGCCTTATTATATATGGTGCGCAGATTCTCGGCTGCCTCTTCGAGGTTGGCACCCGTAATATCCTTGATTTGGTATTCGGGGTTGGCGAGTACACGATGCGCCTTTTCGAGGGCAATTTCGCTCAACACGCCATCTTCTGCTCGCCACACATAGGAGTTCTGGTTAAAGTAGTTCTGAAAGCCGTAGTTCTCGAACAGAGCCTTGTAGTATGGCATGTGATAAGGATTTCCGTAGAGGGGTTGATACTCGAAACCCTCAACCAACAAACCCCACCACGAATCGCGCGAGCCGAAGTTCACAGGTCCGTCCATACCCTCCAAACCTCGTTCGGCAAGCCACTCCCTCGCAGCATCGAAGAGCAGATTTGCAACCTCCTGATTATCTATCGACTCGAAGAATCCGCAACAGCCCATATTCTCGGTTACTTTCGCCTGCTCACGGTTGTAGAATGCTGCGATACGACCTACCGCCTCGCCCTTCTCATCGAGGGCTATCCAACGAATCGCCTCACCACCCTCGAAGAGGTGGTTACGCTCGGGGTTAAAGACCTTCTCGATATCGTCATCAAGCGGGCATACCCAGTATGGGCACTCCTTATATATTTTGCGATCGAGGTGCAACCACTGCTTTGCATCGCAAGGTGTCACAACCTCTTTTAACTGATATTTTGCCATTGTTTATTACTTTGTAACCTCTGCATACAGATCGAAATCATCGGCATCGGTAATCTTTACATCGTAGAATTTGCCCTTCATCAGGCGTTTGTGGCTCGAAATCAAAATCTCTTCGTCCACCTCCGGCGAGTCGTACTGCGAGCGACCGATATAGTATTCGCCCGACCTGCCGTCTATAATCACACGCTCCACCTTACCTACTCGCTCCTCGTTTTTCGAGTGCGAAATCTCCGCCTGAATAGCCATCAGATGCTCGGCACGATAGTTTTTAACTCGCTCAGGAACATTATCTTTCAGCTTCGTTGCCGAGAAAGTCCCCTCCTCCTCCGAGTATGGGAATACGCCAAGGCGGTCGAAACGCAATCGCTTAACCTCCTCGCATAACTCCTCATAGTCGGCTGCGCTCTCGTTAGGATAGCCCACCAACATCGTGGTGCGAATGGCGATATCGGGAATTGCCGCACGCAGTCGCTCAATCAGTTCGAGAGCTTCCGCCTTTGTGTGGCGGCGGTGCATCAACTCCAACTGATTGTCCGAGAGGTGCTGCAACGGAATATCCAAGTATTTACAAATCTTCGGCTCGCGCGCCATAACCTCGATAACATCCTGCGGGAAGTCGGTCGGATAGGCGTAATGGAGGCGAATCCACTCTATACCCTCCACCTTGCACAACTTTTCGAGCAGCTCCGCCAAGCATCGCTTGCCGTACAAATCAACGCCATAGTAGGTGGTATCCTGCGCTACTACCATAACCTCTTTAACGCCCTTTGCTGCAAGATTTTGAGCCTCCTCGACAACCTGCTCCATAGGCACGGAGCGATGCTTGCCGCGAATTAGCGGAATGGCACAGTAGCCGCATCGCCAATTGCAACCCTCGCCGATTTTAAGGTAGGCGTAGTGCTTTGGTGTGGAGAGTTCTCGCTGTGTTTCGACATCTGCTCGGTAGTCGCCAGTCAAGGCGCGCACCACGCCATCGAAAGTTCTTGCACCGAAGTAGTCATCAACCTCTGGTATCTCCTCGCGCAACTCGTCAGCATAACGCTCCGAAAGACAACCGATAACAAACAACTTTTCGATAAGTCCTGCTCGTTTTGCCTCCACACAGTTGAGGATAGTATCGATACTCTCCTCCTTCGCATCGCCAATAAAGCCGCAAGTATTCACCACCACGACCTTTGCATCGGTCTTATCGCTATCGAAACGAATTTCGTAGCCCGCCTCCGCCAACTGCGCAGCGATATGCTCCGAATCGACACGATTTTTGGCACAACCGAGCGTTATGATATTTACAATCTTCATTGCGGACTATTTTCTGCCAAACAACGCCTTAACAAACTGATGACGGTCGAAGATGCGGAGCTGGTCGATGCCCTCGCCTATGCCGATATAGCGCACCGGTACTTTGAAAGTATCGCTGATACCAACTACAACGCCACCCTTTGCTGTTCCGTCTAACTTTGTGATTGCCAACGATGTAACCTGCGTAGCCTGAGTAAATTGGCGAGCCTGCTCGAAGGCGTTTTGTCCCGTTGAGCCGTCAAGCACAAGCATCACCTCGTGCGGAGCGTCAGGGATAACCTTCGCCATAACATTGCGAATCTTGGTCAATTCGTTCATCAAGCCAATCTTATTGTGCAGACGACCTGCTGTGTCAATCAGCACCACATCGGCACTGTTCGCCACCGCCGAGCGCAGTGTGTCAAATGCCACCGATGCAGGGTCCGAGCCCATATCCTGACGAATCATCGTAGCCCCTGCGCGCTCCGCCCATACGCCGAGCTGGTCGATAGCCGCAGCACGGAAGGTATCCGCCGCACCGATATAGACCTTCTTGCCGGCACGCACAAGTTGCGCAGCCAACTTTCCGATTGTGGTGGTCTTGCCTGCGCCATTTACGCCCACGACCATAACCACATAGGGCGTACCCTCCTTGACATCGAGTCCAAAGGTGTCGGCTTTGCCCTCGGCAGCCTCCATCAACGAAGCGATTTCATCGTAGAGGATATTGTACAACTCGTCTGTATTTACATACTTGTCGCGAGCCACACGCTCCTCGATTTTGCGGATAATCTTCACGGTGGTATCCACGCCCACATCGGAGGTTATGAGCGCCTCCTCCAAATCATCGAGCAGGTCGGCATCAACGGTCGAGCGACCGGCAACAGCACGATGCAACTTCGAGAAAAAGCCCTCCTTGGTCTTTTCCAAGCCCGTATTTAACTCCTCCTGTTCGGTCTGCTCGGTCTGCTGCGCCACCTCGGGTGCAACCTCGGCAACCTCCTCGCTCTTTTTCTTCTTGAATATATCAAATAAACCCATTATTCGAGTTACTTTGCTATCAACACTAATCCCACTCTCCACCTTCGATGGTAGAATCATCGTCCATTCCTGTTCTCAATGAGGCCGAAAAGCCCACCTCTGCCAATACAGAGTGTATATCTATTTCAGGTGCTATATATCTTTTCATAACTACTTCTCAATAAAACTCTTATTTCTCAACTCAATCAATAATTGTGGGCGGTTGGTATTGAAGTAATCTGCACCAAGTCCCATATATTTCAGCATACTTGCCTTTGAATCTACATCATTCCATACCAAGACCTTCACCCCTGCCTCGTGTGCGCGCTTGATGCACGAGTAGTCCTTATTAACCGTATTCGAGTTATAGTTAAGCGTAATTCCGTCAGCGGCAAGTTGGGCGTATGTCTGCACTACATCATCATTTGGATGGAAGAGAACCATATCCGGTGCATCGCTCTTGCACTTTTCTATAACACTCTTAGCATCTGCATACTTGCTAATTAACCAATCTGCCTTGTCGAGAATACTCTTGTCGCACAACATTGCAATAACATCATCTATGCACGCAGTATCCTTCACATGTATCATCAACCTTATAGAGGGGTTTTTGCGATACTCGTTAAGGTATGATTCGAGAGTTGGCAACTTCTCGCCATTAGAGAGTGTCATATCTGCAATCTCGCTGTAATTTGCCGTTTTAATGGCTACTCCTCCAATCGAAGAGTCGTGGTTTATTACCAACATACCATCTGCTGTCCTCCATACATCGAACTCCGCAGCATAGCAACCCTCCAACTCTTGCGCTCTTCGCAATCCGGCAATAGAGTTGTGCGGAACATTGTTCACTCCATCTACATACCAATATCCGCGATGGGCAATAGACTTGGTCTCATGAGGCAACTCGGCATTAGGATTAACCGTAAATGAAGTAACGGCGATTTTCAACTTATCTTCACCTCTATGCAAAACCACATCGTAGGTATCCGAGAGTAACCCTGTCGGAATTACAATTGTAGCGCGACCTTCGACAGATGTTGTCGAGCAGTTGTAAACCTTATCTGACGATGCAGATTTGAGCGAAATAGTATCGCCGGCCTTTATGCCATTGCCATATATCGAGTATTTCCACCCCTCGGCAACTTCAACCATAGGGAAGTACTCAACATCTGTTACTTGACCGATTGAAGATACACGAGGCCAACTCTTCTGCGCCTCTGAATACAACGAAGTTGCCTCCGTAGCAGAGAGTGGTTTATCGTAAATACGCGCGATTGCAATATCGCCATTCAAGGCAGCATCAACCGTAGTGGCTGTGGCTGGATCGCCGCCGATAACAAAGAATCTCGCAGCCTCCGATGGGTGCTTGAAATTACCTTTATGACCAGTAAGAGTATTTACCTTTACTCCATTCATATAACATACGACCTCGCCAGTGGATTTGTTCCACACTCCTACAAAGTGATAGAACTTGCCAAATTCTATTGTTGATGCCTCATTTCGAGTATCTCTGTAACCACCACCAACATAAGCAGTAAAACCAACAGTATTTACCAGAGTTGTACCCGAAGTCGTAGCATCAAATCTAAATGCAGTTCCTCCGCTTTGATGCGAAGAGAAAAGGCTCTGTTTTGCATCTCCATTATCAACCGATACAATTAGTTCGAGTGTATGTCCATCGGCCTGTTTTGCACCAAAGGCGTTCTCTGCCACATAAGGTACTCCATAATATCCCGAAGAGAATTTAACGCCGGTAGGATTTGTAAATCTCGCTATATATCCACCATTCGAGTTTGGATATGTCCACAAAGTTGAAGCTGGTTTATAGGTAATCGCCGACTGCATACCCGAAGCATCGTAGGCTGTACCGTCCTCGTTGAATACGACATCGAGTATATCTGCCTGAGGCACTGTGGACATTGTTAAATTGACCTCTGCAAGAGTCTGTTTGTTAGAGCCACGCACGAGTTCGACATTATAGATTCCGCTTACAAAGTCGGAAGGAATAGTAGCCGAAGCGCCATCAGGATAGATTTTAGTTTCGCACTCGTAAGTTTTGGAGTGAGAACGAAGGCGCAAAATATCGCCCGAGAGAAAACCTGTACCCTTAACCATATAGCTATAACCATCGCTAACGGTTTCGGAGTTCATACAACTAACCTCCTTAACCAACTCCAAAGTGGTGCGGTCGCGATAGCTCTTTTTGTAGAGAGCCGTAACCTCTGCATCGGTAAGAGGCTTGTCGTATATACGGGCAATAGCAACATCGCCGTCCCAACCTTGACCTGCCACGCCATTGGCAGCATCGCCACCTACGCATACCCAGTGATACACAGAACTCTTATGAAGGAAGAAAACAGCAGCCGCATCAACTGTCTCAGTATCTTTTTTTACACCATCGACATATATCGACACATACTTCTGCTCCTTGTCCCAAACACCCACAACATGGTACCATTGACCTCGCTGCGGAACAACACCACTATTTGCAGTAACCCAAGCCGATGAACCTGAGGTTGTTAAATTCACCGAGAAGTTGAGATCGTGTCCACTGTCCGCCGTGCTTACAGCAAAACCAACTCCTCCACTCTGCCGGGCACAAAACCACTTACTATCATGGTCGGCTGCTGGGGCATTTGCATCCATCATCACCAAGGTCTCCCACGAGTGTCCATCGGCAAGTCGGTTCTTAAAGTCGGCATCATTGGCAAAATCGACCTTGTAATATCCGGTAGAGTGCGTACCTGATATATTATTCACAAATCTTTCTGCGTGGTCGAACGAAGCGACATGTACACCTTGCAGATAGTCGAAGTATGTATTGAGGAGTTTGCTATCAGCAAAGGTCTGCACCTTCATTCCGCGTGGAGAGATATCCTTTGCAGTGCCATCTGCCATAAATACAACATCGAGCATATCGGCAACCGGAATATCCGAAACCTTATCCGTTGCTACATAGGCAAAGGCAGGCATCTCAACAACCGTATTACGCTTGATTGTGCGATTGAAGGTGTGATTCTTCGTCATTGCATTGCCCTCATTGTCATAGATTGTTACCGAGAAGCCCTTACCCAATGCAACAGGCGGTATCGACACGAAGAAGTGCTTGGCCTCATCGGTCAGGGTTACAGGTGCATTGAGAGTAATGGTATCGTCTGCGCCACTAAGACTTACGACAGGCTCTCCATTCTCGAAAGAGACCTCCGCAGTACCGGCAATCGCCTCATGACCGATACTCTTCAACTCAATCTTTGTGATAGTTGCCGAGCCCGTCAGCGACAGACGAACAACGGCAGTAGCATTTTTGAAGTTCAGACTCTCCTTCGTGCCGTTAGCAACCATAAGATAGGAGTTCTTGTCGTAACTCGCCTTGTCTGCTCGCCAACTCTGCACAGCCGGGTATTCGACCGTAAGGGCCTCCTCCGAAAGCGCAACATCTTCGCTATACGGATAGACAGCGAAGAATTCGCCTTCACCTAAATTGACCGAACCGCTAAATTTACCCGAATTGCTCTCTGCTCCCTCAACAAGAGTAAAGCATGTATTACTCTTTGTGCCCGGGAAAACAGAGATGGCATCGTCTGCCTCCCAAGAGTGTTTGTAACCACCCTCCGCACGCTCAAAACTTGCACGCGAAAGCTCTGCATCATCGGTTACTGCCGAAATGACATGTGTCGTTCCCACAGGTTCATGGGTTGATGACACTTCATCAAAATGTGTGCAACCAGCTAATACCACTGATACTGCACAAAATAGTAATAATCTTTTCATTCTATCTGAAATTTTGTGTTCAAAATTAGGAATTTGCATATAAATCCACGCACAAATATACAAATTTTTCTTACATTTGCGTTGGATTTATAAAAAAATAGAGTGTGCGATGAGACGAATTATGTTACTTATAGCAGTACTTCTGTTGGCCAATGCCGCTATGGCACAAGACCTTCTGGTCAAGCGCAATGGAGAACAGATGCGTGTCAAAGTTCTGAAAATCACAAAAAAGAAGGTGCAGTTCGTTCGACACGGAACCGAACTACCCGTCTATACTTTACCGATTTCGGATATCGATTACATTGAATATCCGATGGGCGACCGCGATACATTCGGCAAAAGCGATAAAAAGGAGATAAGCAGCAAAAACAGACAGGAGGCATCTAAAAAGGGCTCCGAGTCTGACTCTTACAAACGAGAGATATGGCATGGCGCAGTCCCCTCTCCTCTCCCTATTGTCGCAGTAGAGCCACGCGAAAAGCAGACCGATGAAGAGACCTACTCCATTGGCGATATATACGATAAAGACGGGGTAAAAGGTGTGGTGGCTGCACTGTACGATGGTGGCAAACATGGTCTTATAATGTCGTTAGATGAGGCCTGTCTTGCATGGAGTACCATCAATCGCAAAAAGACAAAAAGTACCGGTGCCGACAATAGAATTGACGGCATGGCAAATATGCGTGCTATCGAGAAATATATTGCAGAGAACAACCTCTCGTGGAGTGACTTCCCTGCTTTCAAATGGTGTCGAGATAAGGGCGAGGGGTGGTTTCTGCCCTCTATCAATGAGTTGTGGAGTGCAGGAACAATGTATATGGGAGGCTCCCGTATCGCGTCAAACCGCAAGCTTCGCAAAGCTTACAATGAGAATCTTGAAGCTGCTGGTGGCAAACCTTTGAGTAATATCATGATATATCACTCATCGACCGAGGACAAAGACCCTAAATACTCCTATTACTCTCACATGAATTCCGAGCCCCCTTATACCAATAGCGGATATAAGGCAGACGAACTATTTGTAAGAGCATTCCGCAAATTCTAAAATGTCCTATATTTGAAATTTTATAAAAAAAATCCCATATTTGTGAACACTCTGTATAAAATTTGCTTATCTTTGCACTGATAAAGGCTCGGAAAAGAGCCGAATAGGTCAAATTAAAGGTCTGCAAACAATGGATGATGGCAGTAAACGCAAAAATAACCGCCGTATCGTATCTCAATACGATACCGTTCATCTATGGACTTCGACACTACGCTAACATCGGTGCCGACCTGTTGCTTGCACCCCCTGCTACATGCTATCAGAACTTCATCGAAGGTAAAGCCGATATTGCGCTTATGCCCGTTGCAATGGTGCCTTCATTGCCCGATGCAGAGATAATTACCGACTATTGTATAGGAGCCGTAAACAAGGTGCGTACAGTGGTCATAATGAGCAATACTCCAATCGAGAAAGTTAAGCGTATCTTCCTTGATGCGCACTCGAAGACATCGGTACAGCTCTGTGGCTTGTTGGCAAAAGAGGCATGGCATATCGAGCCTGAATGGGTTTCAATGGAGGAGTACTCCATTCTTGACAAGGCACAGAAAGATGATGCTTTCTTGCTTATTGGCGACAAGGTTTTCGATAATGAAGGAAAGTTTGCGTACACCTACGACCTCGCTGAGGAGTGGCATAAAATAACCAAGATGCCATTCACATTTGCCGTATGGGTGGCTCGGAAAGGAGTTGCTTACGAAGTGCGTGACGAGTTGCAGGCTGCATTTACATTTGGAGTAGAGCATATCTACGAGGCTATCCTCGAAAGCGAATATGCCGACAAGGAGTACGCTTACGGCTATCTCACAGAAAACATCGATTTTCTATTTGACATACAGAAACATAACGCTCTAAAAAAATTCTGGGACTACGGCTTAAAGATTGAGCCAAAGGTCAATCCCGGTTGAAGGTAGTCTTTTGTGTTCGGGCTCTTGATAAAACTTCTACCGAACACACTCTGCAACATAAATCGAAGTTAAACCTTACTTAAAAACAAGGAAAAGAGATGATTACTATCTACTTGAAGCAATACAACAAGATTATTCGAAATGCCGACACCGAACTCTTCGATGACCTCGGCTTTGACGATATTCTCTGGATTGACATGGTGCAGCCGACCATTAAGGAGCAGAAGGCTGTCGAGAATTTTATGGAGATAAGTCTGCAAACCAAGCAGCAGGTCGAGGAGATTGAATCCACCTCCAAATACTCCGAGAGTGAGAACGCCATTATATCGAACTCGAACTTCTTTGTCCCTACGGGCGACAGTTTCGAGGTTGAGCCTGTGTCGTTTATCCTCTCGAATGAGGGTGTTTTGGTCTCGGTGCGAAATGCCGATATGCGTACCTTCCGCGAGGCGGAAAAGCGTTTGCAGATGAACTACCGCAGTTTCTCGACCGGCTATCACATTCTCATTTCGCTACTCGAAGTACGCATCGACTTCGATGCCGATTTGGTGGAGATGGTAGGTCGTCAGGTTTCGTCACTCTCGAAGGGTATCAGCAAGGAGGAGTCTATCGACAAGGCGGTAATCCACCGCATCAACACCTTGCAGGAGCGTACCATGATTTTGCGTGAGAACATCTTCGACCGTCAGCGTATTTTGTCGGGCATATTGCGTAGTGAGCGATTCCCGAACGACATCTATCCACGCTTGCAGTTGATGATTAAAGATGTCAATTCGTTGATTTCACACACCGACTTCTCGTTCCAGCGTTTGGACTATATTCAGGACTCGGCACTCGGTCTTATCAACATCGAGCAGAACGAAGTGGTAAAGATTTTCTCGGTGGCAGCGGTGGTCTTCCTGCCTGCGACATTAGTGGCAAGTATCTATGGTATGAACTTCCGAGTAATGCCCGAGTTGGAGTGGGTTTACACCCTGCCAAATGGCTGGGATTTGCCGTTGGGATACATCTTTGCACTGGGCTTGATGGTCTTGGCATCGGGACTTACCATGGGTTATTTCCGCTATAAGAAGTGGCTGTAACAGTACGGCCATAAGAGCCAAGAAGCGAATTATCTACTTTTGCGTTGTAAAATAGGTTCGTTTTAAGCGAACATTGCAGATGTGGCACTGCCACCATTATATAGACAACACGAAAGTAGATAATTCTGTTTTTATGCGTAGGAGTGCATACCCCCAAGGAGGAAATTGACGCCAAAGTATGTTATCAGCACCGTCAGAAATGCTACAACCATAAACACATGGAAGAGCATTGGCCGGCGCAGTTTCGAGAGTGAGCCACTATGCAGTGCCGCCGAATAGACCAACATCGTAATCAAAGCCCATACCTCCTTCGGGTCCCAGCCCCAATATCTGCCCCACGACACATTTGCCCACACTGCCCCAATAAAAATACCGATAGCGAGCAGAAATACCGCCGGATATAGCATAATGTTGCTGACGACCTGCAAATACTCAACCTCTGACTTGTAATCGTTTCGGGTGTATCGCAGAATCAGAGCCGTAACTCCATTCAGCATCGCAAAGGCGAGTAACGAATAGGCTATCATAATCACCACAACATGTATGCTCAACAGTGGCGACTGCAACACCGGCATTAGTTGCGTAATGCGTGGTGATGCTTCGCCCATCATCGCTACCAAGAGCGTAAAACCGCACAACAGGTAACCAAATGGCAACGCCATACGGAATTTACGCATTGCACAAAGTGCTATAAGCGCACTGCACCACGCCATAAATTGCATCGTTTCAAAGCCGTTTGAGAGTGGTATGTGGTCGCTGACAATCCATCGCAGAGCGATTTGCAGAGTGAGATATAACAACACTCCGCCCAACCCTATGGCGAGGAGTATGTTGAGCCATTTTGTGCCACCCTTGCGTAACGAGCCACTCAGACAGAATACAAGGAAGAGGAGTATTCCGAGCATCATGCACGCCATAGCCAATGGGCGGTTGAAATTTGCAGAGTTGTATAACTTCTCCGCCTTGAAACGCCACGAAGGAGGTAATCCATCGCCTGCTACTTTCGCTTGGTAAAGTCCTATTTTATCAAGCAACGATACCACCTCGTCATACTTTTTGAGTATTATCTTCTCGGCGACAAGTTCCATGCTGCGACCAATAAATAGTCTTTGGTCGTCTGGCATTTCGGCAGGGAGTCGGTCGGCGAACGAGTGCCAAGTGACAACCCCCTCCGCATTACGGTATGGATAGATTTTGAGAAGATTTCCCATTACGAGCATACTCACAATGTTGAACTTCTCGTTTGCCGATTCGGCATTTCGGCGATTTGAAACACCCTCGCCACGCAGTGCCGCTTCGAGTTTGTAACCATCGACAGATGCAAAGTCGGTAAGTCGTGCATATTTGCCCTCAATACCGAGCAGGCGTACTACCTCGCCACCCTTGATTTTAATCATCGGCTCGTTCTTCCAATCGTCATAGAAGAAAAACCAACCCGTAACTATCTGCTCGGCACTCAACCCACGATAGGTTGGTTTTCCGTAGAACTTGGTAGTGAAATCTTTGGCAAAAGTCTGCAACGGGCAGATGCGGTCGTTATAGTAGATATGCAGGTCGCCAAACTTCTCCGCAACCTCGTGTGGAAGTGTGTGAGGCATACGCTCGGCTGCCGAACTTATATTTATCGAACAGAGCAGAAGCATTGCAACTGCACCTCGTTTGAGCGCAGGGTGGCGCAATAACGCTCTGAAACGGCTATTTGGCTGCACGAAGAAAGCGAGGATTGAAAGCAATAGAAGAAGATACCCGGTATAGGTAATGCCGATGCCCCAAGGGTCATACGATACGGCAAGCGTTGTACCCTTTCCGTCTTTGTCGTAGCCCGCCTGATAAAGACGATAGTGGCGATGCGAAAGAATGTTATTCATCGACACCTTACCGTTGATTTGCTCCTCGCCATCGGCAATTTCGATGTGGCTGACATAGTCCATCGGTGCAAAGGTTCCTTCGTAGTACTTCAACTCGAAATCGCTTAATTTAAGTAAAAACGGAAATGGGTGCTCCTCGCCATCTGCCGATACGAAGTATTCGGTGCTTTCGCCCTGTCGCAGATGAACTCTACCCTGCACTCCCCATTTCCAGGTGGTGTAGGCTCCGAACAGAATTACCACAAAGTATATGTGCAACATAAAGGTTACAAAGCGTTTGTGAACTCCGCTATGCACCAAATAGGATACGGCACAAATAGCCAAAAACAGCCAAAGAAGGACCATCGCTTTTGCACCATATATATACTCTTGAACAAATGGGCTGCCATAGAATTTTTCGATTATGGTAGCAGCCATAAGTACTACTGTAATAAATGTTGCCGAGCCAAAGGCGAGATATTTCAATAATAGTTTTTTCTTCATAATTGCGACAAAAAAAAGAGTCTTCTCCTACAAAGATAAGAAACAGACTCCATATTTACAAACTCTATTATATACTCTGATAGACCTAATATAGAATCTTGGTGTAGGTTAATTATATTAATTAATCAATAATTTAATCAAGGGGATATCCGCCACCATTATTGTTTATCCTAAGTATCAAGGAATTAATCTGTTGATATTAGGGTTGTATTGGTTTTATTCAAAAATCGGGTTTGGTATGCCCAAATATATAGTTGGGTAAAGGTAAATAAAGTTGATAGTATTTTTCTCAATAATAAAGGCGCTGTATGTGTTCACATTATAAAACATTGGTTATCACGCAAATACAACCTAAATACGAATTAGACATAAAGATAATTATAAATTTTTTTCGTAAATTGTTTGCATGATAAAAAAAAATGCCTTATATTTGCACTCGCAAAACGGAACAACCGCTTTGTTAAGGTTCAAAACTATTGCGGAAATAGCTCAGTTGGTAGAGCACAACCTTGCCAAGGTTGGGGTCGCGAGTTCGAGTCTCGTTTTCCGCTCTAAGTCCAAAAGTTTTGAGGACAAAATCAAGCAAAACCCTTTGAAACATCGTTTCAGAGGGTTTTTCATTTGTTGTCGGTCGGTATCGCTCCGAC
>JAZOBZ010000030.1:0-12450 GCA_045596245.1 Alistipes sp.
GAATAGTGCGTTATATGCCCCAAAACCACCGAACAGAGCAGAAGTATCGCCCATATAGTGGTGAATATTCTTTTGTGATTATCTTCCATATATTACTCCTCTTGATTGTCGGTTTGTTCGTTTGGTTTACTCTCTGTCTTCACCTTTTTCAGACGGCCGCTGCGTCTTAGGGCATCTGCAATTATCCATTGCAGTTGCCCATTGATGCTGCGGTATTCGTCCTCTGCCCAATGCTCCAAGGCCTCCATTGTGGCAGCGTCTATACGCAAAACAAAACTCTTATTTTCCGCCTTCTTAGCCATTACTCTCGATTAATGGTACATTGTTCCGGCATTCACTACGGGTTGAGCCGACTCATCAGCGCACAACACAACAAGCATATTGGTCACCATAGCGGCCTTGCGCTCGTCGTCCAACTCAACAACACCCTCGTCGTCAAGGCGCTCCAAAGCCATCTTGACCATCGACACAGCACCCTCGACAATCTTCTCGCGAGCCGAGATAATGGCGTCTGCCTGCTGGCGACGCAACATAACGGCTGCAATTTCGGGAGCATACGCCAAGTAGTTGATGCGAGCCTCGACAACCTCAATTCCGGCAATCGCCAAACGCTCCGCGAGGCGGCTCTCCAACAACTCGTTTATCTCGTCGCTGCTGCTACGCAGGGTAATCTCCTCATCGCCTGTCGAATTGTTGTCATAGGCATAGCAACCTGCCACCTGACGCAATGCTGCATCGCTCTGCACTGCTACGAAGTTCTCCAACATGCTCATGCGGGCTGACTGCGATACGGTTCCTACCTCGTTTGCGCTAACATCAATGTCGAATACCGAGCGATACAACTCGTCGCGCTTTAGACGCCACACCAGCACCAAACCAATCATAATCGGGTTACCTGTCTTGTCGTTCACCTTGATAGGCTCGGCGTTGAGGTTGCGGGCGCGAAGTGAAATCTTCTTTGCCGACATAAGGAAATTCACCCACCAGAAACCTGTGTCGTAGAATGAACCGCAATACTTACCAAAGAATGTAAGCACGCGTGCCTCGTTTGGCTCCAAAAGGATAAATCCGCCAATGAGGAATAACGAGAAGATAAACAAAACTATTCCGCCTGCCAACATCCAACCGCTGGTCATTGTTTCATTCTCCAAACCGATGATATTCAAAACAATCATCGCGATAGCTCCTGCCATTATGACAAGCAAAAGAAAAAGCGCTACAAAGCCGTTGAGTTTCCAACCTTTGTACTCAAAATTTTTATTCTCCATAGTAGTATGATTTTTTGTGGTTAAATAATTTTTTTATTAGTAATATCATTTTGATATCACAAAGATATAATACAAGAAGCCATATCTCCAAATTTTTTCGCATTTTTTTGGTGGGGTATTGTTTTTTTTGAGCCGTTGTTGCGGTTCTTGGAGGATAACTATCGCGAGAATAGTCCATATTGGCACTTATTGGAAGAAATTTTGAGTAAAAACATAAATTTTGAATTTGAATTTTGAAATTTGAATTTATTTTATATATCTTTGCACCACGAAATCCGAAGATAAGGTATTTCTATCTGACGATTATGTTTTTCGGGATGTAGCGCAGTCCGGTTAGCGCACCTGCTTTGGGAGCAGGGGGTCCCAGGTTCGAATCCTGGTATCCCGACTTATTTGGAAATGGCATCGGGATGTAGCGCAGTCCGGTTAGCGCGCCAGCTTCGGGAGTTGGAGGTCACAGGTTCGAATCCTGTTATCCCGACAAAGTTAAGTATAAAGTCTTCGAACGCAAGTTCGGAGATTTTTGTATTTATATACTTGTGTGTGCTTGCATGGGCAAGTATGTAAATACAAAAAAATAGCTTTGCTAATGAGCCTTTATACTTAACTTTGTAATCTTGCAAAGGGCTCTTTCAGGAGAGGCGTTAAGCGGAGCAGGCTTTTGCCTGCGCAGTAGCCAATCCTGTTATCCCGAATTATTGAAAGAGAAGAGGGTGCCCAATGTGCTGGACACCCTCTTCGGATTAATATTAAGTAAATAATTACTCAGTCATAGCCTGCTGAACGGCAACGGCAACAGCTACGGTAGCACCTACCATAGGGTTGTTACCCATACCGAGGAAGCCCATCATCTCAACATGCGCGGGAACTGATGAAGAACCTGCGAACTGTGCGTCAGAGTGCATACGGCCCAAAGTATCGGTCATACCGTAAGATGCAGGACCTGCGCCCATGTTATCGGGGTGCAAAGTACGACCGGTACCACCACCTGATGCTACTGAGAAGTACTTCTTACCTGCCAAAACGCGCTCCTTCTTGTAAGTACCTGCTACGGGGTGCTGGAAGCGTGTGGGGTTAGTAGAGTTACCTGTGATAGATACATCTACATCCTCCTTCCACATAACAGCAACGCCCTCGCGTACATCGTCTACGCCATAGCAGCGTACCTTAGCACGCAAGCCGTCTGAATATGGAGTCTCCTCAACAACTGCAACCTCGCCGGTGTAGTAGTCGAACTGTGTCTGAACATATGTAAAGCCGTTGATACGAGAGATAATCTTCGCAGCGTCCTTACCCAAGCCGTTCAAGATAACGCGCAAAGGATTCTTACGAACCTTGTTTGCCATCTCGGCAATCTTGATAGCGCCCTCAGCTGCAGCGAAAGACTCGTGACCAGCCAAGAATGCGAAGCACTGTGTCTCCTCGCGAAGCAAACGAGCAGCCAAGTTACCGTGGCCGATACCTACCTTACGGTCGTCAGCAACAGAACCTGCGATGCAGAATGCCTGCAAGCCCTCACCGATAGCCTCGGCAGCGTCAGCAGCTGATGTGCAGCCCTTCTTAATAGCGATAGCAGCACCTACAACATAAGCCCACTTTGCATTCTCGAAACAGATGGGCTGTGTCTCCTCACACATCTTGTAAGGATCGATACCCTTAGCATCGCAGATAGCCTTTGCATCCTCGATACCATTGATTCCATACTGTGCGAGCACCTCGTTGATGTGGTCGATTCGGCGCTCGTAGCTCTCAAATAAATTTGCCATATCTTATTCTCTATTTTTTCGATTTAACAATGTGGATTACTCCTGACGGGGGTCAATATACTTAACGGCGTCCTTGAAGCGACCATAAGAGCCCTTTGACTTCTCCAAAGCCTCAGCCGGCTCGATACCCTTCTTAATGAACTCCATCATCTTGCCGAGGTGTACGAACTCGTAGCCGATAACCTCGTCGTTAGCGTCCAATGCCATGCGAGTGCAGTAACCCTCAGCCATCTCAAGGTAACGGGTACCCTTAGCCAAAGTACCGAACATAGTACCTACCTGTGAACGAAGACCCTTACCCAAGTCCTCCAAAGATGCACCGATTGTAAGGCCACCCTCCGAGAAAGCTGACTGTGTACGACCGTAAACAATCTGCTTGAACAACTCGCGCATTGCGGTGTTGATAGCGTCGCATACGAGGTCGGTGTTCAAAGCCTCCAAGATAGTCTTGCCGGGGAGAATCTCTGATGCCATAGCAGCCGAGTGAGTCATACCAGAGCAGCCGATAGTCTCAACCAAAGCCTCCTGGATGATACCCTCCTTAACATTGAGAGTAAGCTTGCAGGCACCCTGCTGAGGAGCACACCAGCCAATGCCGTGTGTCAAGCCTGAAATGTCCTTAATCTCCTTTGCTACAACCCATTTTCCCTCCTGTGGGATGGGAGCCGATGCGTGATTGGCACCCTTTTTAACGCAGCACATCTGCTGCACTTCGTGTGAATAAATCATAATTTTAGAAGAGTTTATTTGTTACTGTAACAATTCTTTTTTGCCTTTTATGCGACGGTTTGCAGCATCGCGTAAAATTCCAACGCAAAGATAATAATATTTTTCCGCAATAAAAATCCGTTGGCGATAAATTATTCGCGGAATTATATGTTTAATGTTGTTAAATGTTATTCTGAGCATTTGTTTTTAGACTCTCACGGTCGCCAATGCTCCCTCAGAGTGACGAAAAAACAAATGCGTGAGAATCTCAATGCTTTTTTTGATGTACAGCGTTAAGTTATATTGTTCCGTTGTTCCGATTATTGATAATTTTGGGCTGCTTATATATAATATAGGTATGAATGGAGAGTGGTGTGCTATTGCATGTAGCGATATGGCTTACAACAAAAAACTGCGTTTCACCCGAAAGTGAAACGCAGCCTGAAATTATTTATCGGAAAACTCCGAATATAACCTACTGAATAGTCGGCCAGTTGCCGCTTGTCCAAGTCCAAGTGTAAGGACATGTAACAGACTCACCCTGGAGAGTTACGATGTTAAGTGCATTGAAGTCAGCGATAGCCTGAGCCATAGCATCGACATCTGCCTGAGCAACCTCAGCAACTGCATCGTAGCTGTAATAAACACCTGTTACAGATCCTGAGCCGATAGCCTTTGTTACGCCATTGTTTACACCATAAGAACCGGTAACTGTAATATTGCCATTGTTGCTTTGGCCCAAAATAGAACCGCTCTTATCTCCAGAAATAGTAGAGTGAGAGTAGCAACCCAAGATGTATGCCTTAGTGTTCTGGTGGCTGTTAAGGTCGATAAAGTCATATCCGCAAATACCGCCTACAGGACCATTGTTTGTAGTAGCGGTAATAGTAGCATCTGCTGTTGAACCACACGCAATAACATATGCGTCAGCAGAGATATGATAGTCGCGAGAGTATCCTACAATACCACCAACAGATGATGTGCCTGTAACATCTGCGCTATTTACACAATTTACAATAGCTGCACCATAGTTATGTCCGCAGATACCTCCAACTGTATTGCTTGAACCAACAACTACTGTGTTGGCGTCAGTTGTACAGCTCTTTACAACTGAGAGGGCCTCTTGGTGTACATTGTTTCCGCGAGTGTAGATTCGTCCAATAATGCCACCGACATCCTGTGTTCCGGCAACTCGGCTGGCTGTTACATGAATATTCTCGATAATAGAACCATTCTGACCGCGACCTACTGCCAAGCCTGTGGTATAAGCACCGCTAACAACTGCATCATCAAAAGTGATGTTCTTGAGAGATGCGTCGTCGTGCATAAAGCCGATGAAACCTGTGTAGTCGGCATTGTGGAGGATTCTCAAACCGCTAATAGTATTGTCATTACCATCGATATGTCCGCTGTAAGCGTCAGCAAGCACTGAAATATCCTTACATACGGGAATCCAGTTGCTACCGCTTGGAACGCCATTAGCATCAACTGTAATAGGAGTAGTAGTGAATACATAAGTCTCATTTGCAGCATCCTCGGCAATCTCGAATGCGGGCATTGTGATATCGCGCATCACCTTAAGACCATATGCCTTATTCTTCTCTGCGATGTAACCCCACTTAAGAAGGCCATTTGCGGTAAATACCTCTGCATAGTCGGTATAAAGAAGAATATCGTCAAACTCCTCGACAACGGTGTAGAACTCACCCTCCTTGATTGACTCATAACCCTCGGGCACGAAGCTCATCTGAGGATTCTCAGCCTTGTTGTTTGCGGGGTCGAAGCCCAAGAAGCTACCACCCTTAACCTCGATAAGACCTACCTCCTTGAGGCTGTCATAGTGGTTAAGCATGTAGGTAGTGCCCCACTGAGTGTTACCTACGGTGAAAGTACCATCGTTGATGTAAATCTCACCGCCATTAGCCTGGAATGCAGTGCAACCTGCGGCATCGTAGTCACCACCATTGATAGTGATAGAACCCTTCTCGTAAGCCAAGCCGATATAACCGGTAGACTTAACAGTACCCTCGCCATTGATAGTAAGAGCACCGCTCTCGTTTACGCGGAACATTACAGCGTTGTCAGTGCCTGTATACTCAAGCTTATGACCATTAAGGTTGATAGTCATCGCTGCATTTACAAATGTGCAATGAGGAATCTCAAGGTCTGCACTCAAAGTGTAAGTACCACCTGCCTGTGCTGCCATATTGAACTTCTCAGCCTCGTTGTTGGGGTGAATGCCCTTGAAGATAGGATTGATAACAACCTCAAAGCCGATGTTGTCGGTAAAGAGGTTACCCAAGATGTTTGTACGGAAGTTACGCTCCACGGGAACATTCTGGAATACACGGTTTACCTTCTGACCTGCAGCAGCCTGAACATCGAAAGTCACATTAACCAACTTGCGGTCATTTACCAACAAGTAGTTCATTGCAAGCATGTCGTAAGGCTTATCTACATTCTGAACAATCTGACCCTCGGCCTTAGGAGCAGCGCCGAAAGTTACGCTTGTAGGCTCACCCAAAGGCAACTTAGTGAGAAGGTTGAATGAAGTGTAAACGCCTGAAACGGTTACTGCAGTGGTTGCAGCATCGTCGATAGTTACACCGGCAGTCTTTGCAGCCTCGATGTCGGCAGTAGCGATGTTGAGCTGTGCAAAGGGACGAGTAAGCTCTACGCGCTCAACCTTAGGACCCTTAACCTCGAAAGTAAGCTGTCCGAAGAATCCGTCGAGAGTTTCGTCCTGCGACTTAAGCTGGCTAAGCTTGCTGGCGTCGATAGATACGCTCTTTGTTGCAGGGTCGAATACATAAGGCGAGTTCAAATCGTCAGCCCAGAAAATGATGTCGTACCACTGGTCGTTTACAAGCTTGAGTTCAACGCTCGAATTTGACAGAGCCTCGCCTTCGAATGCGTTGTTGATGCACTTTGTGAACAGAACCTTGTCACTATCCTTGAGGTACGCTGCGTAGTGCAGGCGCTCAACCTCAAAGCCTTTGCCATAGATGTCGTAAGCATCAGCGCGAGTCCCAATCGTCGGAGCCGATACCTCGAACGATACCAAAGACTTGTCACCCTTGAGCCCTGTGACATCATCCTTGGTACATGATGTTGCCAACATAGCTAATGCGGCAACAGCAAGAAATAGCTTTTTCATAATTGGTTAAAATTTGAATATGTGTATTGTTTGTATTTCAAGTCAATTTGACGCAAAAATAGTAAAAAAATCTTAAAATTCAATCACTTTGCCTCAAAAAATAATGCAATAATTATCTTTTTTTTAGCTGAGGCTTTTTGTTGGCTATTGTGGGTAGTTGTTGTGGTGAAATTTCTTTCGGGAAAGTATGCAATTTGTGTGCAATTTGCATGCGATTTGTATACTTTGTACGATGAATGTGACGAGAACTGGTAACTTTAGGTGCGGGGTGAGGAGCAAGCGAGTGGCTCTATTGAAGTGAGTCGAAGAGCTTTGCATGCCGGAGTGTGGCAACGATGTATTGAGATGGAAATTAAACCAAATAAAAGTGACTGTTAAGATGAATAAAGTACTCTCTTTTCTATTCCCGTATAAGCCTTATACTTATTCGGTTTCCTCTTTTTTGTTGGTGTTGCGTTTGCTGTTTGGAGGATTGATAATGTGGCATGGTATAACGAAAATTGTACATTTTGATATGCTTGCCACATCGTTCCCTGATCCGCTGGCTTTGGGTACAAAATTTTCGTTGATATTGGCAATCTTTGCCGAGGCGTTTTGTGGCGTGGCAATCATCGCCGGAGCGTTTTATCGGTTGGCGTTAATTCCTCCGATTTTCGCAATGGCTATGGCGCTGTTTGTAGTGCATAATGGCGACGAGTTCGCCATGAAAGAGCTGGCGCTGATATATTTGGTGATGTTTGTGTTGTTTTATATCATGGGCGCCGGAGGCTTCTCGCTCGATGATGTGGTCGCGCAACATCTGCATCGCGAACGCGCCACGGATAATCACACCTCGTCGGCAGGGTAGTGTACGCCCAATTGGCGGCGTACCTCGTCCATTATTTCGAGGGTTGCAATTGAGGTATCGTGGCTGTTGATTTTTGATTCGGGAAGCCCTTGCTCTATAAGGTCGATAAACTCCTTGATTTCGTGGTAGTATTCGTTGTGATGGTCGGCTATATGGAGCGTTTCACCCGTCGAGCGTACTTCGTGACCCGATGCCGGCGCTTGACGAGGATAGAAGAGGACTTCGGTCGGTGTCTGAATGCGGTCGATTACGATGTTTCCATTCTCGCCTTCAATCTCACTCGGGAGCATTGAATTTGCGATTTTAGAGTATAGAATTGTGGCATTCATACCCTCGTATTTGAGGTTTGCGGCACCTTGGCCATCTGCTCCGCTTGAAAGGATTATGCCTTGAGCCTCAATTGCTTGCGGGCGACCAAAGAGTACTACTAATGGGTAAATCGTGTAGACTCCTATGTCCATTAAAGCCCCATTCGAAAGCTCCGGGCGAAAGGTGTTTAATACGATGCCCTCTTTGAATTTATCGTAACGCGAAGAGTATTGGCAGAAGCTTGCAAAGTAGCGGCGCGGAGTGCCTATCCGGTGCAGGTTTTCTTGCACGCTGCGAAATGCCGGCGCGAGTGTACTCTTCATTGCCTCCATTAATGTTACGCCATGTCGCTTTGCCACTGCAACCATCTCTCGAGCCTCTTTAGCGTTCGATGCCAAAGGTTTTTCGCATAGCACATGCTTGCCATGTTGCATGCAGATTGTGCTATATTGGGCATGGGTGCAATTGGGCGTTGCTATGTATATAGCATCAACTTTATCGCTTGCTGCCATCTCCTCTATCGAGGTGAAGATGTGGGGTATATTATGCTTCGCGGCAAACTCCTCGCCGCGCTCTTTTGTGCGAGAACATACCGCTGTGAGCTCGAAGCGGGAATCCTCCCTCGCTCCGGCTATAACCCAATCGGTGATAAAGTTGGTGCCGACAACACCAAATCGTACCCTGCCCATAATCTGTATAGCTAAATAGTGTTTAGCAGAACTTAAAACTCTACTTTCGGAGCCTCTGCGGCGCTCTGGTCAGCTTCGTAATAGGGTTTCTGGTCGAAATCGAAAATCGCAGCGATAATATTTGCGGGGAATTTACGCACCGCGACATTATATGTCTGTGTGGCGTCGTTGAACTCCTTGCGAGCTACGGTAATGCGGTTTTCTGTTCCCTCCAACTGCGCTTGCAACTCCAAGAAATTCTGATTAGCCTTCAAATCGGGGTAGTTCTCCGATACGGCAATCAGGCGGCCTAACGCCGATGATACAGCCGATTGAGCCTCCTGGAACTTTGCAATGTTCTCGGGTGTGATATCGTCTAATGCTACACTTACCGATGTAGCCTTCGCGCGAGCCTCTACAACGGCGTCGAGTGTTGTCTGCTCATGCTCGGCATAACCCTTTACGGTTGCTACGAGGTTGGGGATAAGGTCTGCACGACGCTGATACTGTGTTTCAACATTCGACCATGCGCTCTTTACAGCCTCCTCTTTTGTTACCATATTGTTGTAGGTAGAGCAAGATGTCATCGAAAAAAGAGTGACGACAGCAAATAAAATAATCTTTTTCATAGCGTTATTTTTTATTAAGTTAGATTTTATATTTCCGTATTCCTATATTTTGAATTTTAATCCGACACAAGGTTGGCTTTTAATTGCTCCCGCTCGGCATAGTGTGCAAGCACTCTATACTCTCGCTTACTCGCAATTTTGAATTCTCCTTCTTACCATCGCGAGCCTGCGCCACCTCCGCCGAAGCTGCCGCCGCCCCAGCCGCCACCGATGCTGCCTCCGCCGCGACCGCCGAAACCTCCGCCAATAAATGGCCCTCTGCCGCCGCGACCCGTGTAGGAGCTATCTCCGGTTTGTCTTCTGCGCTTTATGGAGGTTCCGCAATTTGAGCAAGTGAGCGTATCTTCATATGTACAGATGCCCGCTTTGCGACTTACGAGTTGGCTGCCTTGCTGCTGCAAAGTCGATTTCTTGCAATTCGGACATTTGTGAGCTGCGACATATACCCAATAGGCAAGTAGAGTGGTTAGGAGAATAAACGCTCCGATAAAAATAAATAGAACCGTGAGGTCCTCTTCTTCTTCCTCTTCGGCGGCTAACTCTCCGCCTCGCATAACATCGGCAACGGCCGAAATACCCGCCATCATACCTCCGCTATAATCTCCATTGCGAAAGTAGGGGAGCATGTAGTTGGTTTGTATGCGTTTGCAGATAGCATCGGGGAGTGTACCTTCGATGCCATAGCCGGTTACAAAGCGGATTTCCCGCTCCTCTTCAACCAGCAAAATACCCAAGCCTCGGTCGCTTTTGCTTCCTACACCCCACATCGAAAATAGCTCATAAGCGAAGTCAAAAACATCGCCTCCCTTTATCTTTTCTACGGCAACAACGGCGATTTGCACAAGTCCCTCGTTGCGTAAGTTGTAGCATACGGAGTCGATATGCGCCACAGCATCGCTTGAGAGTATTCCGTCGGGGTTGGAGGTGAAGTGATAACGGTTCTCCAACTGTACATTGGGAATATCCTCTATACGATAACTCTTCGACCATGCTGTTATGTGGCACAGAACGAGGATTGATATAATGAGCAGTCGTTTCATGATCTTTATTTGTGAAGAATGATAAACTCCCAAGGTGCTAAGTCGCGTTCAAATTGCATAGGCAATACTTGGCTGCATCCATCTATTGCGTTTGTGTAGTCGCCGGCATATATTCCGGTGTTGAAGTTTGCGTGAATGGTGTATGGCGACAGATTTAATATCGCAATAACACGGCTGTCTTCCACTTCGCGCACGAATGTCATTATGCAATCCTTGGCATTGTTCTCTATCTCGATGATGCGACCACCTCGCTCGCCGGCTTGCAGAGCCTTCTGCGAATGCTTTAAGGCGATTAATTTACGATAAAAATCAGTCTGCTCATTAGTCTGATAGCAGGGTATCGGGTCTTTATCGAAAAATTCAAACGAATGGTCATATCCGACCTCCTGACCTGTGTAAATCAGGGGCATCGAGCTCT
Organism: Alistipes sp.; assembly: GCA_045596245.1. Taxonomy (GTDB): domain Bacteria; phylum Bacteroidota; class Bacteroidia; order Bacteroidales; family Rikenellaceae; genus Alistipes. Next base: position 10,811 of record JAZOBZ010000030.1, read on the forward strand.
CCCATAGGAAAGTTAATGCGGTCATAACATTTAGCGACTCGCCAAAGCGTGTGAATTCACTCCCACTCCATGAGTTCTCGTCATGGTTCGATGTGAACATCATGCGTATTGCCGTTGTGGGATATTTCTCGCGGTCGGCATACATCGTGTTGCGTAAATCCCATACGCGGCGCTCGCCTTTTGCTATATCGCACATCATATGGTGAATCTCCCAAGCATAACTCATGTTAAATGCTCGGTCGAAAAGATTTAACTCCTCCGCCTCTGCCAACATGAAGATATCGGGCTTTATGGCATGCAGTACGGCTGATGCTTGCTGCCAAAATTCTATGGGTACAAGCATTGCCATGTCGCAGCGGAACCCATCAATGTTGTGTTTCTCGACCCAGAAACGCATCGCCTCAATCTCACCACGCCAAACATCGTGGTTAGCATAGTTGAGTTTTGCTGTGTCGGTCCAATCCCATGGAACCTTTGCCGATCCGTCGGCTTCGCGCTCATACCAATCGGCGGATTTTGTTTGCAACCATTTCGCATCGCGAGCTGTGTGATTGGCTACCCAGTCAAGTAGAATCTTCATTCCAAGAGAGTGCGCCTTCTCGATAAAGGCGTCAAAATCCTCCATTGTTCCAAATTCCGGATTTACGGCGCAGTAGTCGGCAATCGAGTAATATGAACCTAATGCGCCTTTGCGATTCTCCTTGCCGATAGGGTAGATAGGCATGAGCCATATGGCATCGATACCCAACTGTCGCAGAAAATCCAATTTGTCCATAGCGGCGCGCAAAGTACCTTGCGGGGTTATTTGTCGGATATTCATCTCGTACAGGACTGCGTCGTAGCACCATTCGGGATGTGGATATGAAGTATATTGTGTCATCTATTGCTTAATTTATATCTAAACGCAAAGATATGAAAAAAAATGAAAAGTACTCTATTTGCACCCCTCTATCGATATACCTTATATATAATATAATAAAGACTAAAAACGGGATTTAAAATCCCGCATTTTGTAAATTACTGTATTACAATATAGTATAATTTTTATTAAAAAAATTTTATTAAAAAGTTGTTGAAATATTTGGACAATTCGATTTTTTGCCGTTACTTTGCACCCGCTTTGATGAGGATAAAACCTCACTCAAAACAAGGTTCTAAAAAAGTTTTTCAAATTTTTTCAAAAATATTTGGAAGTTTGAAAAATACCACTTACCTTTGCACCCGCTTTGATGAGGAAACAATCCTCTGAAAATAGCGAAAAGGTTCTTGGAAAAATTTTTCAAAAAAATATTCCAAAATGTTTGGTGGTTTGAAAAATTTGATTTACCTTTGCACCACTTTCCGCTCCAAAAAAGCGGGTGGTCAAAACAAGAGAGTTCTAAGTAAAATTAGGATAAAGTTCTTTGAAGATATTGAGCAGCTAAGAAAGTTTTTTCCTCTCTCAAATGAGAGAGATTTCAAACAATACCTTTGAGATTAGAGCTAAGATTTATATTCAAAATTTTTTACAATGGAGAGTTTGATCCTGGCTCAGGATGAACGCTAGCGGCAGGCCTAACACATGCAAGTCGAGGGGCATCACGATTGAAGCTTGCTTCAATTGGTGGCGACCGGCGCACGGGTGCGTAACGCGTATGTAA
>JAZOBZ010000031.1:0-5782 GCA_045596245.1 Alistipes sp.
ATGCCACCTTTGAGCCTTGCTTCCTTCTCATGGCGCAGAACAACGAGCAATGGCATCGCCTTTCGCTGACGAGGTTTGCGCCCTGGCAACTCCGCATCAGCAGGAATGTTCCAAGTCTTACCTACAAGGGTTGCGCCCTCGATCTTTCCGAGTGCACAGTAATTACGCGCTGTGCGCTCCGAGATGCCATACTTGGCGGCAAATTCTGTAACTGAAATATACTTCATACGCTATGACTATCGGCAAGTTTTAGACCGATTTTCGGTGCAAATATAGCAATTCTTGCCGATAACGGCAAATTATCGCATGAATATTCAGTTATTTATTTACCTCTTGCTATGCGCAAACCTTAAAGAAGAACGTAAAAGGTGTTCCGCTACGCATCACAAAAGAGTATATGCAGTATTTTTTCTGGAAGGCGAGCGGCATATAATTCCAAATTTATTGTAGGGTGAAAGTGTTTTCAGCTAATCTTCCAATACATGATGTTTTAGATCCATCCGTTGGTGTAGGATTCTTATGACAAGTATATCTTTATCTGCAAGTATGCGGTAAAAGATGATATGTTTATTGGCTCTATATCCGTACAGACCCTCTGCGATTTCTTCATACTTTAAGCCGAATAGACGAGGGTTCTCGGTGATTTTCTGAAACGATGCGATCAGCATATTGTAATAGTCATCTGCTTGTCGCTCCGACCAAGTGTCAACCGTATATTCCCATATGTTGGATAAGTCCTCGACTGCCTTGTTGGTTAGGTGATATTTAGCCATTTGCTCGTTTTGCTTTTAGTGCTTTAAGATGCTCTTCGGCGTTAAATTCTGAGGCAATACCACTCTCAATACCCTCGGCAATTGCCATCTTCAGCTCTTGCAGATGACTCTCGTTCTCCTCCAAAAGGCGCAAGCCGGCACGAATAACCTCACTGGCATTATTGTAACGCCCCTGCTCAACTTTCATTCGGATAAAATTCTCGAAATAAGCTCCCAATGCTACAGATGTCGTTTTCATATCGCAATAATTTTCTACAAAGTTACCAATATTTGGTAACAAAACAAATTTTCTGCCAAAATTTTTACACTTGCGCAATTTTGGATGAGACTAATAATTACTCTATATTTCTTGCTTAAACGAAAAAGTTTGCTTAATTTTGTATTGTCGAGAGTGAGCTCTCGACAGACATATTTATTAGTGAAAGTGTTTCGCTAATCCTTAACAATGAAATTTGGCGATTTTAGACAACGGGATAACGAATGCTTACATCACTTGTATTGGTATGCAATGTCGGCACAATCTGTGCCTACTCCACATACTGTACAGGTGTGGAGTATTGTTTATCGTTGTCAAGGCCACGCCAAATGCCCATTGTTAGATAAACGAACATCTCCACACTTTCTTTTTTATATTAATCCCGTTGCAGGAGGTGGGGCGGAAAAATCTAATATTATGAAGAGAATTTTATTTGTATTTGTACTTTCGTTTGTTTCTTTATGCGCTTCGGCTCAAACAAAGACTGCTTATTGCGATATTTATGCAAGGGGTGGAGGAAAAAACATGAAGATTACTATTATGTACAATAATGCCCCATATGAAATACATCCTGATATAAATAGATCCAATTTAGGAAATGTCCTCAATGAATTGGCCGCAGATGGATGGATCTTAGATAGAGATATTGTAATCCCTCGACATCCTTTTTTTTCTACGTTTACTCGTCATAAGCTACATCTCATAATGAAGAAAGAATATCAAGAGGGTGAGAATCCGTTTTTGCTTTTCGAGCTTGAGACACCATATGATAATCAATACCACAACCTAAATAATATATCGACACAATCTAATGATTCAGAAAGTTCTATTCAAGCGTCAAAGACTCAGACTTATCAGCAAATTGACACTAATGATGATAAGTTACTTGTATCCAAAAAAGAAACAAATGGCACATGGTACGATGCAATAAAATATTGCAAGACTTTAGGCGAAGGGTGGATACTCCCTAGCAAAGAACAAATAGATTATATATGTCAAAATTATAATATAAAATTTAGCAATTGCTGGACTGCTACTGAAGTTAATGACAAGAAAGCAAAAGCATACTATAGAGGATATACATTCCATAATATGACTATGCCAAAATCTACCGATAACATAGGCATTATCGCAATAAAAGCCAAAAACGCTGAAGTAATTAAATAATACGACTATCCAAAGATATACATTAAAGTTATACAACCCTTGGGTTAGTAGTTTTTTCAGAATTCAATTCTGAGGGTATAGGCGGCAGCTGTGAAACTCCCGCCTATTACTTTTCAGGGAGTTTAAGAGGTGGAGTGATAAAACACTAATCTCAAATCGCCCTAAATTCTCTACACTATCGTCATTTTTTTCTCTCGCTGCTCTACTCGCATCCTATGCAACTTCTCCCGAAAACCTCCCTCCTGAATAGACGAGTTAAGTGCTTTTATTTGAGGCTCGTCGTAGCGCGGATGAGACCGTACTTTGTACCTATATCAATGGTTGCGACTCGGTAGGCTATAATCCTGGAATTATTGCCTAATATGTCTATTCGCAATCTGTCTGCTTGGGTAGGAGGTATGCCAACACAGCCTCCCAATTGGGGAATCTTTCTGATCCAAAATGAATCCATTCGCCTTCAAACTCGGTTACTCCATGCTTCGAGCGATCATCAATAAGATAGTCTCCCTTACAAAGATGTTTACAGTGGGTAATGACTATGCGTTTATGGAATATGTCATCTAAATATCGGGTCACCCACGATACTTTATCACTCCAAGCAGATGGGTTTCGCCAGGGTGCTGTTGAGAGGATATAGCAATCGTAATGTTTGCTTAGCTGTTGGACAGCCTCAATAGCTCCCTGCATAGGCTTCATTAAACCGAAAAGCCCCGGAATCTCATCTTCTCGGCCCTCATACTCTTTAAGTGTCTTTTCATCTTGATGAGATAGTCCGGATTGGAAATCTACCAGCACCCCATCCATGTCAAAATAGAGTCTCTTCATAATATGGTTGTCTGTCTGTAATGTTGCGTAATGTGTGTCGTCCTAAAAAAGTGTTACGGGATTTGACACAAAGTTAATCAAATTTTTCTAAATGATAACAAGGTGCAGACAATGCCGGGCGGAGGCTTCGAGACGGTCTGCATAGAACTTCCTCACAATTGGAATAAACTGATGCAGGAGAAGGGATATAAGCCGATTGAGGAGTACTATATCAAATAAGACGAGAGACGGAAAACGGCTAATGGCTAATGGCTAACAAAGTCGGGTATCGTTTTCGATACCCGACTTTATAGCGCGGTCTTTTTAGCTTGTTTGAGGATAAAAAAGTCGCACGACACATTATGCCGAGCGACCTGATTTACAACACCCTTAAAGGCGAGAATCGCCTATTGGATAATGTTAATTCTGTAAGTCTGCACAAAGTCACCGCAGGTGTAGGTGAGATATACGGCAGTCATATCATCAGCCAAGAAATTCAACTTATAACCCTTGCCCTCCAACTTTTCGAGCGAGAGTTTCTCGGGGTCGCTCGAAGTGAGGGTGTATTCCGAGGTGGGGATAATATCGTCGGGATAGTATATCAATGGTGAATTTTCGGCCAGATATTGTTCGTCGCTGGGGCAATAGGCCACGAAATAGAGTTGCGAACTCAAATAATCTTCAACCTCGTAGTTAAACTTCCAATCGCTCGACTCACACAGCGGATGCGCTCCCCTTTCGAAGGTAGCACCATTATTCTTGCTGGCCATAATCCAGGGATAGGTAAGGAAATCGACCTGCGCATCAGCATAATAGGATTTATCGGCTGTCGAGACCTCGACCTTACAACCGTTATGGGTAGAGTTTTCATCGACAACACAGCAAACCGTAGCCTTATTGGCCGTAACCTCATAACTCACACCCTCGGGGTTAGCCTGACCACTAAGCGTCTGGAACGACCAATTCAATGTGCGCAAATCGGCATCGGCGGGAGTTGTACGAACATCTAATTCAAATTTATTTCCGTGCCAGGTGGTATATTTTGCATAGTTATCCGAGCCGCTAAAATTAACCTCGGTTGCAGGATTTGACACAGCGATTGCAACGGTGGCCGAAACACCACTACCGTCAGTAGCCAACGCCGTAACGGTTGCATTACCAATAGCCAGCGCCTCAACCATACCCTGCTCATCTACCGAGATGATAGAGGTGTCTGACGTACTCCACTCAAGCTTCTTGTTATCGGCATTTTCGGGCAAAATAGTCGGCATAAGAGCCAACACATCACCTACATTCATAGCATAACTCTCTTTCGAGAACTCGATACTCTCAACTAACACGGCTTGAATTACCGTCATAGTTTCGGTTGTGGCAGTAAAGCCACCATCGTTAGTTGTGGCAGTGATAGTAGCCTCACCTCCTCCAACGGCATAGAAATCTACAAGAATAAAGTTTTCGTTATATGTAACATTGTTGATAGTCATAACATTGGTGTCACTACTTGTAAATGTCACACCAACATCTGTTGCATTATTGGGCGAAATTTGCAGCACAAAGGTTTGAGTAACAGAACCACTTTCTATTTGATAACCCTTCCACGGAGCATTAATCCATTCTATTCCTGTAACAGCGACCTTCTCGGTTACAACCTTTACAGGAATAGTTGCAGTGTGTCCACCATCAGCAGTTGTTACAGTGAGTTCTGTTTCGCCTTCGGCTACTGCTGTTACAACACCATCGGTAACAGTAGCAATAGCGGTATTAGCAATGCTCCACTTCACTTCTTTGTTGGTTGCGTTCTCTGGAGCAATGATAGCCTTTACTGTTGCGCTCTCATCAATCTCCAATTCCACCATTGTCTTATCCAACGATACGCCCGTGACCTTGATGATGCCCTCGGCGACGGTAATCGTAGCCGATGCGGTAAATCCACCATCGACGGTGGTAACGGTAACGGTAGTCTCGCCAGCAGCAACCGCCGTAACAACGCCATCCTCAACTGTAGCAATGGCATCGTTGGCCGAGCTCCAGCTTACTGCCTTATTTGTGGCATCGTCAGGAGCAACGGTAGCAGTAAGGGTATCACTATCGCCAATCTCCAGTTCCAAGCTCGGCTTGTCGAGCGTCACGCCCGTGACCTTGATGATGCCCTCGGCGACGGTAATCGTAGCCGATGCGGTAAATCCACCATCGACGGTGGTAACGGTAACGGTAGTCTCGCCAATAGCCACAGCCTTAACTACGCCATTCTTAACGGTGGCAATAGCATCGTCTGCTACGTTCCACTCAACGCCCTTATTTGTGGCGTTCGCAGGGGCAACTGTAGCCGTCAGGGTGACACTATCGTCAACCTCAAGTGCGACAGCGTCTGTATTGAGCGATACGCCCGTGACCTTGATAGGCGCAGCCTTTACTACTACATTAGCCGTAGCCTTAAAGTCGCCATCGGCCGTAGTCACGGTAACGGTAGTCTCGCCAGCAGCAACCGCCGTAACAACGCCATCCTCAACCGTAGCAATGGCATCGTTGGCCGAGCTCCAGCTTACTGCCTTATTTGTTGCATCGTCAGGAGCAACGGGAGCAGTAAGGGTATCACTATCGCCAACCTCCAGCTCCAAGCTCGGCTTGTCGAGCGTCACGCCCGTGACCTTGATAGGCGCAGCCTTTACTACGACATTAGCCGTAGCCTTAAAGTCGCCATCGGCCGTAGTCACGGTAACGGTAGTCTCGCCAGCAGCAACCGCCGTAACAACGCCATCCTTAACCGTAGCAATGGCATCGT
>JAZOBZ010000032.1:0-5079 GCA_045596245.1 Alistipes sp.
CCGAGATATACTCCTCGTTGAAGAGGTTATTTATAGTGCCTTTGAGTGTGAGGTCCGCCCAGCGGAAGGCAAATTGCTTCTCCAACTCGATATTATTCATAAAGTATGGCGGAAGTTTTCCCGTCAAGGCTACATCGTTGCTCGACATTGTGAATCGCTCGCTATAATGGCACCACTTGTACAACAGCGACCACGAACGGAACGACAATCGCCCCGTAACCGAAGATGAGAAGCGTGGCACATAAGGCAACTGCTTGCCTATCGAGTTGTCGCCTGCCGAGATTGGCGCACCTACATTTACCGAAGGAGTCCACGCCGCCGAGCCGTTCAACTCCAATCGCCAATCCTTCGCCAAGCGCACAGAGAGCGATGCTTGTGCCTCCACACCGTAGGAGTGTACTTTTTTGACATTGCGGGGCGAGAAGAAACCCTTGTTTGTCGGCAACCACAAAATCCAGTCGTCAATCCACGACTCAAACCACGAAGCCGAGAGTTTTAGTTTGTAAATATCTTTGCGCCCTACTTCGCTCGAAATACCGGCATCGTAACTCCAACCCGTTTCGCTGCGGAGGTCGGGATTTCCTCCCGGGCGGAAGTATAAATCGTTGAGCGATGGCGCACGATGGTTGCGAGAGGCGGAGGCTCGGAGCATTATGTTACCTTTTTTCGACACGACACCTTCGACCGCCACAACGGGTATTGGAAGAGTCCACTCTCGCCCATACATCTCTTCGCGTAGTGTCGCTGCAACGCCCAATCTATCAATCGGTTGCCAACGAGCCGACACCACAGCCGAGAGTTCGGCTCGGTCGGCGCTATACCCTACTGCACCATCAGATGAACGCACAAAGTTTTCGTGCAGGGTAATATCGCCCGACAGCAAAACTTTTGCCTCCTCGAAGGAGTAGTTGCCCGACACCGAGGCGTATATCGTATTGATACGACTTCGGGAACGAGTTGTTGCGACTTTATTGTAGGAGTAGTCGTAACCTAACCAAGTATAGATATATCCCGCCTTTGCACCTACTCGCCAATTACGGCGAATATGGTTGTAGTCCACAACGCCACGAAACGAATTTTCGCGCTGATAATTCTCGTATTCGGGCGAAGAGCCGTAGTCGGTCGTCAGTAGTGGAAGTTCGCGATAAGAATTTGTGTACCACGCATTTAACGATAAACGATCGCCACTTTTCGTCTTGTAATACAACTCTTGCAGCAGGTGCGTATCACGAAAGGCTGCGTTGCGGTTGCGCTCTATGGGATAGTACTGACCGATGATATTGTTCTCTGCATCGTAGATATTCTCTTTCTTGTCGTAATTGCGGTAGCGATAGTTGTTTTTCGAGGTCGAAAAGACCACTCGTGTTGAGGAGTGCCAACGCCCCTTGCCGTATGTCAGACGCAGGAAATCGTCAAAAGTCCAAAACGAGCCTACGCCCTGCACAAAGTGCAAGCCGAAGTCCTCCTCCGCAGTTGGCTCGGTGGCGAGTTTCACCGCACCTCCCAAGCCTCCGCCCGACTCGGTAATCGAAGAGGAGCCGTGCAGAAGTGTTGCCTTATCGACTAAAAACGATGGTATCATCGAAAAATCGGTCATTCCGAGCATCGGCGAGTTGATACGCAAGCCATTCCACAGCACCTGCGTATGCGATGGTGAAGTACCTCGAAACGATACGGTCGAGAGGGTTGCACGACCGCTATTTTTAACAAAAATCGAGGAGTTAAACGAGAGGATATCCGCCATCGAAAGCGAGATATTTTGGTGTAGCATTGCCGAGTCGATTTTGGTCTGCTCCACTCCGATATCGCGCATCGGTCGGCGAGCCACGACCTCCACATCGGGAATCTCCAAGCCATCGCGCAGCCAATCTCGCTCCTCTGCCCAAACAGTCAGAGAAACAAGAAGTAACAGCAATATGAAAATCCCCCTGCGCATCACTTTTTCCAACAAAAATCTCCTGCAATAACGCCCGTAGTGAACGAATCCAACAACTCTCCTTCACTCGAATAGCGATAGATAATCGAGCGTTGCTGATAGTCGAGTGCATCGCCCACATAGACCTCCTCCGTATCGGGCGCAACACCCAAAGCGTAGTATAGCGAGAGGGTTGCGCCCTCAATAGGTTTGATAAATGGCTCTGCGGGCAACTCCGCAGCATCAATAGCCATACGCCATACTCCACCATCAATCCAATAGAGCATATCGCCCTTGTCGTTGATTTTCAGGCGCGAAGCCGAGCGAGTAGCATCGCCCAAACTATTCAGACCGAGTTCAAACAGTCGCTCCACCTCCAAATTTTCGGGATTTATGCGATATAGTTTCGCCGGCTCATAACCTATTGCGTTACCCTCGTAACCGCCATCGCTAACAACCCACAGTTTGCCATTTTTGTCCGCAACCATAGATTTTGGTTGCAAGCCTATATCCTTATAGTCCACCACTTTATCGGTGCGAGTGTCAATTTTTAAAATGCGTTTCTGGTACGACCAACAAGCCACATAAAGGTAGTTGCCCACGATGACCATCTGTTCTGTCGAGCCGGTGCGATACTCGGTTGTCATCGGGCAGATAATCTCGCCCGTAATCTCGAAAGTTTTGGGATTTACTACGATTATGCGGTCGCTGTCAATTTGCGAAATATAAGCCTTTTCGTCAGATGCAAAGAGAATATAACGAGGTGATGGCAAGTCGGTTATACGCCCCACCTCTCGGAAGGTTTCTGTGTCAATGGCAAATACAACATGCGAATTATTCACCACCACCCAACCGATGCCGTTACGCACAACCATCGACTGTGCCACATCGCCTAACTTCATCGCATTGGCACGATAAAACAGTTCGTTTTCGAGATGCTTGCTCTCGGGATTGTAGAACGACAATGAAGCTCCGCCGTATGTAAAATTACCCTCGTTAGTGATAAAAACGCCACCGTCAAGGATATTGAATCGCTCCATGTCGCCATATTCCCACCTCATACACGAGGCGAGCAACACAGCAAGTATGCAAACAGATATTTTGCGTAGGCAGCGCATTACTCCTCGCTGTTATATGATACAAAGCCTCTCACCTCGGTAGAAGTTTCACCGATAGCCGAGTGAATTGCATTTGTTGCCGACTGCACCTTCACAAAGTCAATCTGTGTAAGGTTAGCCAACTCGCCTGATGAAGAACGCGCATCACTGATACGAAAACGATTTGCTCTATCCTCAGCAAGGTCTATCGTACTGAAATTATCGGCATAGCCCCACTCAAAGGCGTGTAGCACCCACTCCTGATTCTTCTCACTCCACTCGCTATTGTCGGGCAGAAGCGTTCCCGAAAGGGTGTATTCGTTCTCTGTTACCCACGCCGGAAAATAGTCCTGACGATGTGCCGAATTACGCTCGATAGTGCCACTTTCGCCCTTGTTGTCGCGCCATGCTATCTTCTTCTCGTCATCGGTGCGTGAGTAGATTATCGAGTAATTTTGCAAAACATTACTCTTCAAAACGCTCTCCGAGCCATACAACTCCTGCCACTCGTCATCTGCCACACCATTTTTGTTTGCATCGTACGCTACCCAAACAATACCGGGCTCTGAACTGCCACTAAATGAGTTTCCGTAAATTCCGAAGTCGTAACCTCCCTCCGAATTTATGATTGGAGTTTTGAATTTCACAACGATAAATCCGCCAAAGCCTCCTAACGACACAAAGTAACCATTTTTGAGTCGCCCCTCGGCATAGGCGCAAGCCTCCGCCATAGTGGTCGCTGCATATCCCTCATTTACAAACTGCCCGGGTGCAGGAAGAAACTCCAACACCTCATACTCCAACTCTTTGGGTGCAGGTTCTTTACTGCCACCTCCGTTGCCATCTTCAAATGATGCGCAACCACCTACTACCAATAGGGCTGCAACAAGTGCAAACTTAAATGTTTTGGACATAAAAATGTAAGTTTTATAATCCGATTGCCTGCGGATTGTTAAACAAAAATGCCGAGGTAGGTCTTCTGACTTGTTCCGCAAGGCGCCTTCCCAATCCCTAAAAAAGACCAGTGGCAAAGAGTGCCTTTTTACCCCTTTTTACGCAGTGTTGCATCTCCCAATACAACCCTTACACCCTATGGGGCAGGAACTTACAGCAGCAGGTACTGTTTCGGATTTGCACCGAATTCCGTTTTAATCCGTGCGAGCGTGGCTCTACACCGGAACCTCTGACAATGCAAAGATATGAATTAAAAGTTAAAAGTACAAAAAAAGAGAGTGGAATTCTACTCCACTCTCTTCGCTTATTCATTGGCACCTTTATTCAGCCAAAATTTCGAGCATCTTAATTGCCGAATCAGGAATCTTGGTACCAGGACCAAAGATAGCTGCTGCACCATCTTTGTAGAGCTGGTCGTAATCCTGTGCAGGGATAACGCCACCCACTACTACGATGATATCCTCACGACCAAGCTTACCAAGCTCCTCGATAATCTGTGGAACGAGAGTGAGGTGGCCTGCTGCAAGCGATGATACACCTACGATATGAACATCGTTCTCCACAGCCTGCTTTGCAGCCTCGGCAGGGGTCTGGAAGAGAGGTCCCATATCCACATCAAAGCCGATATCGGCATAACCTGTTGCTACAACCTTAGCACCTCGGTCGTGACCGTCCTGACCAAGTTTTGCAATCATAATACGAGGCTGACGGCCCTCCTTCTTTGCGAAGTCTGCGCACATCTGCTTTGCCTTCTCGAAATTATCATCTTTCTTCATAGCCGAACTATAAACTCCTGAAATTGAACGAATAACAGCCGAGTAACGACCTACCTCAACCTCGCAAGCATACGAGATTTCGCCGAGTGTAGCACGCACCTTTGCAGCCTCAACTGCGAGTTCGAGCAAGTTACCCTTGCCTGTCTTCACGCACTCGGTAATAGCTGCCAAAGCTTTATCTACGGCTGCCTGATCGCGGTTAGCCTTCAACTCGTTAAGACGCTTAATCTGGCTCTCGCGAACTGCGGTGTTATCCACAGCGAGGATATCGATTGGAGCCTCCTTAGCAAGGCGGTACTCGTTCAAACCGATAATCTTCTGCTCGCCCGAGTCGATA
>JAZOBZ010000033.1:0-4596 GCA_045596245.1 Alistipes sp.
TTCACCCTCTGCAAGGAGAACGGCTTGAATATAATCGTTTTCGATATGGACACTCCGGGCAACCTGATGAAGGTCTTAACGGGCGAAAATATCGGAACATTGGTACATAAATAAAGGAAAACTAAAAAAGCTAATGGCTAATAGCCAATGGCTAAAAAGCAATAAATAATTATGGCACGAAGACATCAAAAGAAGAGTACTTTAAGCATGGTTGTAATGGCAATTCTCGCCATTGTAATCTGTGCAGCACTATTGTTTGGCGGTTCATTTACAACCAAAGCGCAGCAGCGCCCAACTCCTGAGCAGGCAACGCTCGTGAAAGATGGACAGAAAGCCCCCGCCTTCGAGGTGGAGATGTTCGATGGTTCGACAGTTAAACTTGCCGACTTGAAGGGTAAGGTTGTATTGTTGAACTTCTGGGCTACCTGGTGTCCTCCATGCCGAGCAGAGTTGGCACGCGTGGAGAAGGATATTATCGAGAAGTTCAAGGGCGAGCCATTCGTCTTTTTGCCTGTGTCACGAGGCGAGAAGAGAGCTACCGTAGCAGCATTTCGCGAGAAGATGGGCTACTCGTTCCCTATGGGCTTGGACCCAGATGGTCGTGTATATGCTGAATATGCACAGACCTATATCCCTCGCAACTTCCTCATTGACAAGCAGGGAAATGTTGTCAAGGCGAGTGTGGGCTACGATGAGGCGGAGTTTGCCGAACTCGTAAAGTTGATTGAAAAAGAGATAAAAAAATAGATAATAGAGAAAATAGGATAGCGCCGCAGGCTTAAATATAAAATACCCTTAATTGTCAATTATCAATTGTCAATTATCAATTATAAAAGCCAAGGGTCAATGGCAAAAAACTAAATTATTATACTATGGATACTAAAACAATCTTGAATGATGCAACCGGTCGTATGCAGAAGGCGGTTGATTTCTTGGAGGAGACCTTGTCGAACATTCGTGCGGGTAAGGCTTCGGTAAATGTTTTGAATGGCGTTTTTGTGGACTACTACGGCTCGCAAACTCCTGTTTCGGGTGTTGCAAGCGTTACTGTACCCGATGCAAAGACAATCCTTATTCAACCTTGGGATAAGAATATGATTCGCCTTATCGAGAAGGCTATCATCGACTCTAATATCGGACTTACTCCATCGAACAATGGCGAGAGCATTCGTCTTTCGATGCCACCACTCACCGAGGAGCGCCGTAAGGAGTTGGTTAAACAGTCGAAGGGTGAGGCAGAGAATGCCCGTATCTCTCTCCGTAATGCACGCCGTGATGCTGTGGAGGCGTTCAAGAAGGCAGTTAAAGAGGGTATGCCTGAGGACGAGGGCAAAGATGGCGAGGCTCAAATTCAGAAGATTGTCGAGAAGTTCAACAAAGCTATCGACACCGCATTTGAGAAGAAGGAGAAGGAGATTATGACCGTCTAAAAAAAACAAATATAGGGCGATTGCGTCCCCTGAAATATCTCCCAAAACCTCACATACGATTAGTATGCTCAGGTTTTTGGGAGATATTGTTATTGTTGCAAAAATATAATGTTATACCCCACCGCCCTAACGGGCACCTCCCCTAACTTAGGGGAGGAATATAAAAAGTAATAGATAACTATTGTCCCCCTGAATTAGGGGGACGAGCGTAGCGGAGGGGGTATGGCGCAAAAGAGTTAAAGGTTGTTAGGGGCGCGCTGAATGAATTAAAAATTAAAAATTAAGAATTAAGAATTATCAATTTTGCATTAACCCCTCTTCGAGGGCTTTTCCTCCTTGCGACTCGGCATAGTGTGCAAGCACCCTCTGCTCTCGTTCCGCTGCGTCAGTTCTGCATTCTGCATTTTGCATTTTGCATTTCATTCTCAACTCCTCACTCCTCACTCCTCACTCCTCACTCCTCTCTCCTCACTTCTCTCTCCTCTCTCCTCTCTCCTCACTCCTCACTCCTCACTCCTCTCTCCTCACTTCTCTCTCCTCTCTCCTCACTCCTCACTCCTCACTCCTCACTCCTCACTAAAAAAAGGCTCCGCGCATCACTGCGCAGAGCCCCACCAACTAACTTATAAACCTTAATTAAACAACAACCTTCTTAATTAATTCGGGAAGTAGAGGTTATCATCTTCTGTATCATATCCCGGAGCAGCTGTGCCGCCACCACCTACCTCGCTATCGCCGTAGCCGCGCTCGGCAACAACCTCGTAAATATCAAATTCTGGTGCTATATACTTTTTCATAATTTTATCTGTTTTAATTGGTTACTACAATGTTGGTTTTGTTGCAAGGAATGCACAGTCAGCTGCTGCTGTTTCGCTATTGCCCGTAGCATATAGATAGTTTTTGTAATTATCCTTATCAAGTGTTGTCTCAACAGGACCTGTATCGCCATCAGTCGTCTCATGGCGAGTTATTTTACCACCTACCGAACAACCGCTATTCGCCACCGTAGTAGCGTAAGGCATACCTGTCAACATACCAGCAACATTCTCATAATTGACCTTAATATGGCAGTAGCAGTGACAGTTCGCAAAAGTTCTACTGGACAACTGACCAAATATACCGCCTACACGATTGCTCTTGGTTGTATCTATGGTTCCCGTACACTCAATATCTCCAAAGTTATATACCGTACTTACCTTACCTGTGAACTTTTCATCACTTGCTCCTATATAACCTCCTACGAGCAATCTGCCGCCACTAATTGTACCGGTATAACTTAACTTGCCGCTATTTACCCAGTTTCCCGATGCAGATGATGCATATCCTTCTAATAAGAATCCATTTATACCTCCGATAGCGCAATCTCCATTTACTGTTGCACTTACAGTAAGCGGAGCCTTGTTTTCGCTACTGATGAGTGAGTAATTTAAGGTTCCTTTATCTTCTGGTGATACACGACCAACCATTCCTCCGATATTTGTAGTCTTGCACTCGCCCTCAACGGTGATATCACCTTCGTTGGTAAAGAATGCCACACGGCAACTAGATATATTATCAGCCAAAGCAGTATCAAATCCTACTGCACCGCCAATATATACATAAGCCTCAGGGTTGGTTGCACTGTACTTAATATCGCCCGAGTTGCTACTTGATTTGGTGTTATCACTATATTGCATCAACACGCTACCTGCTGCAATTTTTCCTGCTACACCACCAAGATTGACTTTGCTTGCGTGTGCAGTTGAGACTGTTATATCTCCTTTATTGCTACACGATACGATAGTAGTACTCTCGCCGTTATCATCTACCTGACCTACCATTCCGCCAATAGTTATCGTAGGAGTATCAGCAGTAGATTCAACGGTGATATTACCATGGTTGTGACAATTATCAAAAATTACAGGCTGCATGTGTCGCGCTTCAAATCCACCTATAACAAACTCTGCATCGGAGTTGCCCGACACAACAATATCTCCATGATTTGAGCAGTTGGTGCGGTAACGCGTATTTGCGGTGTCCTGACTAACATACGCTAAACCGTTAGCCAATAAACGGCGTGCTGCCTTTTTGCTCTTATAGTAGATATTGCCGTAGTTGTGAGAATTTATGATATCTGCACAAGGATACATTAGAAGACCGGCAGCTGCGATAGCTCCGCCATGCTCCTCACTCTCAAACACAATCTTACCTGTATCACCCGTTGTGTCATTTTTTGAGCCATTTATGCAGTTGACCATAGAAAGAGATTTATGAGCTATACCTGAAATGAAAATGTCAGCTGTGGTATTGGCTGTACAAGTAATGGTTCCAAGATTTGTGCAGTTATAGATATTTGCAGTTTCCGCAACAGACACAATACCACCTAAAGAAGAGGCTCCTTTACGAGTTCCGGTAAAAGTAATATCAACATCGCTGACCAAATCAGTAATATCTCCTGTTATAGTGGTATCGGCAATAATACCTCCAACACGAGCAACACCTGTTAGAGCGTCAGTAAAGGTTGCTACCATCGTACCGCTTGCTGAGCAGTGGCTTATATGAGCATTGTCCGATGTTAGAAGACGACATGCAACAGCTCCAAGATAGGTTGGATCTGTAGCCTCTATATCAACATCTACCAAGTGTACACCCTTGATTGTTCCTGTTGTAGTGCCGAACAAAGGAGCCTTCAAACCCTTAATAGCGTAGCCATTGCCGTAGAAAGAGCCTGAGAAGTTCTCAATCGAAGTCCAATCCTTACCCGTCATATCAACATCGGCAACCATTACGACCTTCTTGTCCAAGTTATTATTAACGCCTGCCAATGTCTCAGCATCTTTTACGATATAAACATCTGACGGTGTGTACTCGATAAACTGCTCAGCATCGTTTTTCTTAAACACACGCACCTTGCCCGCTGCAAGAGGTTTCGAGTCGCCAGCAGTAACGGTTGCGTACATTATGCCGCCATCAGTATCGTGCAATGTTACATACAACTCATCGTATGTGCCAGCAGGAACTGCTACATGGATATAGGTAGGATTGCTCGAAAGGCTCTGTCCTCCCTCTATATATATATCACCATCGTACAGAACATTGCCAAATGAGTACTCAATAACGCTCACTGCATCTGCGGTTGGGGTTAATTTAGGAACTTTGTTACCCTCTGCATCAGTCTCAAATGCAA
>JAZOBZ010000034.1:0-4989 GCA_045596245.1 Alistipes sp.
TCAACTTGGTATTATAAGTGCGTTACATCATAATCAAGAACCCTTTGTATAATATAGTAACAGCAGTTATGCTCTAAAAAAATATTTTTTCGTATCTTTGCACAAAGATTATCCTCCTTGAAGAAGAGTAGTTGATTTAGATAGCGATTTCAGGGCGATTAGAAAGGCGTTTCGGTGCTGCTCAATATGCCAGATACTGCCCTAATACTGCCCCAGTGGTATAATTAGTTATATTAATTTGTCAATCAAAGGTCTATGAAGACACAAGATGACTTTAACGAGGAAGAGTATTAAAAAGCCGCATAGAGCGCAAATTTCTGCGTTAAACTGCAATAACCGAGATGCTCACATACGCCAAGTATGCTCCGCTCTCGGTTTTTTGTTTGCCTTTCAAGAAAAAGTGTGTTCGAGAATAGAAGTAACCCCAAAAGCCTTTTGTCTAAACTTTTGGGGTTACTTCATCTCTTTCGGATACACTCACTCTTTGTAGTATAGAATTTTAGAAACTATACTTAGCCAAGATATTTATGCGATTAGCGTGTGCCTTTGCTCCGTCCATATTTTTGCGACTGCCGTAGAGATATTCGGCTGCCAAGACAAAGCGTGGCGTTAAGTTCCAGAATACATTTCCGAATATGTATTGTCCCTGCTTGTACATATCATCACTATATACTCCATTCTTTTTGCGTACGGTAACCGCTGAATATCCACCCGATACAAAGAGGTTCGGCAAGATGTTTATCTGTGCTGCTGCCTGCCAACCAAACATAGGTGTTACCTGTACTCGTGTCGGGTCGTCAGGGCGTGGTGTAAAGTCGAGTCCTGAGCCCATCAAGTCATTGATATAGCGCGATATACCCTCTCCATAGATGCCATTCATAAACAACTCCAAGTATTTGGTGATTTTTATATTTCCGCTAAACTGTACTCCCCAGCCGAAGAGGTCGTCTTCTGTGCTACGAGCTTTGTTGTAGAGATACATGTCGCGGAATACAGCAGATGCACGGATATGGCTATCACGGTTTTTGCCCCATGAGTATTGGAAATAGACCGGAAAATCGGGCACACGCTGTGGAATAGCCGATAGAGTTTCACCGTATGTTCCCGATACGCCCGGCATTTCGGCTGCTGCACCTACTTTGAGATGGTCTTTGAGGAACGAGTATTCGTAGCGAATCATCGTAGCAAAGCGGAAGTTATAGGCGTTAGGACCTTGGAAGTCAATGGTTGTAGGTGCGGCGGTGAGGTCGCAGAAGGTCGAAACATCGCGACCAATGGTCAAGCCGAGCATCTGCACATAACCCGAACGAATACGCGGAGTATAACTACCTGCAACACCGCCTCGGAAGTCCAAATCCATAAATACATGCACCTGACCGAGTTTTTTGGTGTTGGCAATACCGCGAATAAAGATGCGTGAGGTTGTAGCGTCCATTCTTATCTCCTGCTTATCGGCGGGGGTAAGAGCCATTGGAACATTGTAAGGTACCATATCGATATTATTTACGGTACGGTCGAACGAGTAGGCAGCACGCAGGGCTACATCGCCACCAATAGCAAATGAGAATGTGTTGCGCTTGTCGGCGAAGATTGCCGAAGGTAGTGCAACCTGTTGAGTACCTTCACGGGTAGCATTTTTGTGGTCTTGGATAGCCGCTTTGACAGCTGCATTCTTCATCACTATATCTTGTTGGTTGCAACCTTGCGGTAGGCAGGTGATGGTATCTTTCTCGCTTACCGAAATGATATAGACAGTGGGCTCTGCCCCACCATGATGAAATTTTTGTACGCGATGGTGTTGTGCTGTGGCAGTAAGTGATACTGCCATTGCTCCGATAATAAGTAGAACTTTTTTCATAGCATTTTTTGTTTTAAGTTACGCACTCAACGGGTGCAAACCTTGTGCCACTATACCATCTCCTCCTCACGCTCGAACTCTTTTTCGAGCTCATCACGCCAGCGTAGAGATGCGTGAGAACCATCACAATAGGGCTTATTTGCCGATTCGCCGCAACGACATAGAACGGTTCGATTGCGTATTTCGTAGGAGGTGCCATCTTCGCGAGCGATGCGTATCCCTCCGCGTACCCATAAGCCACCGCTGACATGCAGAGCATCATCTTCAATAAGTCCGAGACTTGGCTCATATTGTCGTTCAAAGGGCAGGTCGGAGCCATTACCCCAAATCATCAATCGTCCACTTGGACACATCGAAGCTTGCCGTATGGCCTGTCGGCGAGCTGTATCGTCAAATGATGTTTCGGTCGCAGCCCAAACGCCACCTCCGGCATCGCAAAATCTCGCAAATACGCAATACTGCGGATTATCGGTTAGAGTAACCGCATCGCCCGATGTTATCTCAACATCATCTAAGAGTGCCTCGGGGTGTGCTGTGAGTTGAGGCTTCCACTTGTGTGAGAGGTGTGAGCCATCGCAATAAGGTTTGTTCTTTGATGCTCCGCAGCGACAGAGCGATGTAGGTTCTTTTTCGGTTGAGAAGTGCATGCCCTCCTCGAATGTCCAACTCTCGCCCAACTCGTTGGGTACAATGTGTTGTGTTGCCAAAGGCGGTTGACCATATACCAAATATGGACCTTTATCGCTAACGATGATTTTGTACTTAGATGCAGCCGGAGTGCTGCCGGTCTCGATTTTTTCTCTTGCCATAGTAATAAATAGTTCCGATTTTCGTTTCGATATAGGGCAATAATTGTTCCCAAACGAGTAGTATAGATTTGTAATTGCCAACTTTTTTGTATATTTGCAGATTGTAAAGGATTTTTGAATATGAAAAGCGTAAAATTTCTGATTGTTACCATATTATTATTGGGCGCATTTGTTGCTTGCGATAAGGATAAGAGTGCTTCGTTGATACTGGATAAAGAGTCGCTCTACTTTGCATCGTGGGGAGCTGAACCACAGACAATATCCTATGTGGAGTCAAATGCCGAGTTGGTTGCAGTCGGCTCAATTAGCGAGGGCTGGAATGCTACGGTAGATATGTTTGCTCGTAGAATTATCGTAACGCCTGTGGGAGCAACAGAGGAGGGTATAACTAATGATGACCTTCCGAAGGAGGGCTCAATGGTTGTCAATGCTCGCAATAGGGAGAATAAAACAACAAGTTATATGGTAAATCTCTACATCAGTGAGATTGTGGAGATTGACGAAGAGGGGTTGGCGAATTGCTATGTAGTCACTACCCCATCGACCACCTATTCGTTTGATGCGATGCACCGCCCCGACAATTCGGAGTTGGCAACGGCGCGTGTATCACTGTTGTGGCAGAGTAATCCGGGCGTGATTAAGCATGTTGATTTGGTTGATGGTCGTGCGATGTTCTATGTCAAGGCTTTGACTGATGATTCTGCGCGCTTGGAGGACACGAATGGTGTTATCGCTGCGTATAACGCTTCGGGCGAGATTATATGGAGTTGGCATTTGTGGATTGTAAACGAGAATCCTCTTACTGATACCGATACATATTCGAACGGTAAGGTATTTATGCGCAAGAATCTCGGAGCCTTCACCAATAGCGATGGTTCGGCGGATACTCAGAAGATACTCGACTCGTATGGTATGTATTATCAGTGGGGGCGCAAAGACCCATTTCCACGCCCATACTATTTCGATGCTTCTGGTGCAGAAGATGAGAGCTATTACAATGAGGAGGGTGTATATATTAAAAGTATATTTAAGGAGATTTCATCAATTTGTGGTGTAGTGGGCTATACGATAGCCCACCCTGCACATTTCATCACCAATGCGACCTCTATTGAGGAGGGCGGTGATGGTATTGGTGATTGGCTTGTATCGCAGGATAATAGATTGTGGAGCGATACCGAAAAGAGCCTTTATGACCCTTGTCCTTACGGTTGGCGAGTTCCTACGGCAGATGATTTATCGGTTCTGAGACTCGCTAACGAGGAGGACGAAACGCAACTCGAAATAGCGAAGAAGCAGTATGGTTGGCATCTATCTGATGGAGTATCCAAATACTTCTACTCGGCATGTGGTCGCCGCCGATATAGTGACGGAAAGGTCGAGAACATGAACTACAAGGAGGGTGTCTATCCTTCGCAGCCGCAACCTTGGGAGGGATACTATTGGACATCTTCTACAACGACAGACGGCAAGGCGGTGTCGCTCTATTTTGACCTGACAACTACGCGAACAATAAATAAGTTCGACAATATGAATCACGCTTGCCGGGCGAATGGCTTTCAAATTCGTTGCGTGAAAGAGTAGTTAAATGGGGTTGTCCAACAAGTTTGTTGAGCACCCCGTTTTTATTCCACATTATAAAATTCAGCAAAAAATTTCACTTTTTTATTCACTTCGATAGATTTTTTTGTATATTTGCATAACATAACGCCGCAGATTGTGGTCTGGTGAGATAAAATCCCTCCCTCGAAATTTTTCGGGGGGGGGATTTTGAGGTTCTAAATAGTTGTATTTCAGTGAGTTACGGTGTTTTAGCTAATGAATTACTTTAACTAAACGGAAAACTTTTAATTAGTGAGGAGTGAGGAGAGAGGAGTGAGGAGTTGAGAATGAAATGCAAAATGCAAAATTGATAATTCTGAATTTTTAATTTTTAATTTTTAATTTTTAATTCTTTCAGCGCACCCTAACGACACTAACGCCCCTAACGACACTAAAAAAACTTGCGCCGCGATAAGATTAGGAGTTAGGAAAACGGAAAGCGGAAAACGGAAAACGGAAAACGGAAAGCGCTCCTCATAGAAGGCTGAAAGCCTGACGCCATAGAACGCCAAGGGCGTGACGCCATAAAGCGAACAGAGTGAAGTCGGAGGCCAAGCGGTCTTAGGAAGACAAATGTCTTAGCCAACTCCTTGGCACACAGAACGACATGGCTCGATCCGACTTGAAAACGGAAAACGGAAAACGGAAAGCGCCCCTCATAGAAGGCTGAAAGCCTGACGCCATAGAACGCCAAGGGCGTGACGCCATAAAGCGAACAGAGTG
>JAZOBZ010000035.1:0-13683 GCA_045596245.1 Alistipes sp.
CAAGTGGGTTGAAGGTGTCAATTGCACGAACACCTGTCTCCATCACGCGCGAAGGGCGTGGCTTCTCGGTGTAGCAACGGATAGCCTGCTTAACAGGCCACTTCTGTACCATTGTGATATTGTACTCGTTGTTGTCCGAGTCGGTAACAACTGCGATAGTGTCGGTAACCTTGTACTCGCCAGCCTCAACAACGCTCTTTACGGTGTAGTTGCCGGTCATCACGAACGGCACCATAATCTTGTGTGCCACCCACTGCTCCTTTACTTCACCAAGCCAAGCACCTGCCGAAACCTTGTCGCCAACCTTTGCCAACGGCTTGAACTCCCACTTCTTCTCGAAGTCCACCGGCTCGGTAATTGAGCCACGAGCGATGAACAAGCCGTCCATCTTCTCCAAGTCGTTCTGCAAACCGTCATAGTTGCGTGACAACATTCCCGGAGCCAAAGTCGCTTCGAGCATGTGTCCCTCAAACTCCACTTTATCGCCGATTTTCAAGCCGCGAGTGCTATCGAAAACCTGCACATAGGCATCATCGCCTATAACCTTGATGACCTCCGCCATCATCTTGGTCTCACCTGCGTAAACATGGCAGATTTCGTTCTGACCGACTGCACCGTCAGCCTTTACGATAACGATGTTCGAGATGATACCATTTACTTTTCCCGTAGTTTTCATTATGTATCGTTATAATTTATTTATCATTTCCTTACCATCGAGCTCTGCCACAAGGCGGTCAAACATCTCACGACCAACCTTTCTATCGAGCAGTGCCCAACGGGCCACCATATTCACCTTCACCAAGTATGCGATGACGGCGTTCAAGTCAAAGTAGTCAAAGGTGGATAACTCCGACAACTCCGCCCAACGGATATTGTCGATTTTGCGCTCCTTCTCAATCATATTATGTTCATCGGCAACTGCGGCAACCAACTGCTCCACAAATGGCAACTCTGCACGCAAACCGAAGTCGGCAGCCGAGCTGCGCATCAACGACTCCGTTACCGAATCCTCACCGACAACAACCTGCTCTACCGCCACATTCTGCCGACGAGCCAATGTCGCAGCCACAATATTGCGGATTGTACGGTCTGTGTTCGACCACTCTCGCAAAAGTCGTGAGCCCGATGCTGCACAAGCCTTGTAGTAGGCAGTCATCAAAGCCTTTGCAAACGGCTGTGCAAGGTCCATATCCTCCGCCTCCTCACTCTCGGGCGAAGCGTACGCACGCACCACCTTCGCAAGTGGCGCAATAAGGCGCGACGGGCGCTGCAACTCCTCCTCAACCTCCTCGCTCGACAAGCGTCCAAGTGCATTGTGGGTTGTGGAGCCGTTGTGACGACTTATAAGATTCTCGCAGTCGTAGTAGGCGTAGAGCAACTCCACCGTCTTCCTGTCTGACGATGAAAGCACCTCGAAAACCTCCGCCAAGATAGCCTCAATATCGAAGCCCTTGGTCTCGGCATCGAGCGTGTACTCACGGAAGCCCGCTACTAATGCGTAATAGGAATTTGCAAACATAATTCGGTTAAGCAAAGAGTAATTGTGAAACCTTCTCGCGCAAGTACTCATCGAGCAGAGCCTCGAATGACTCATCGGTGAATGCGATGTAGTAACCTCCGTCCTTTGCGCCTACCTTGAAGCCCGACTTGACCTCCTTCGAGTAGCCTACCTCAACACCTGCTGCGAGCAACTCCTTAGCCGAAGCCTCGAACACCTTCGAGAACTCAGCCTCAAGTGCAGCTGGAAGCAACGCCTTAAGCGAAACCTGCTCCGCATTGCCACTCCAATTCTTGGCAACCTCCAAGAGCATCTTCTTCACAAACTCTGCATCTACGCAAGCAACCTTAACTGCCTCGCTTGACGACTTTGCGATGATAACGCTCGCCAACTCGCTCTTAATCTTGGCAACAGCCTGACGACCTGCCAACTGAATCTCTGTCATCGAGTTCTTCTCGGTATCGGCAGCCTTAGACGCTGCCTTCTTCACAATTTTCTCCGCCTCGGCATTAGCCTCTGCCAAAATTGCAGCAGCCTTCTCCTTCGCCTCGGCAACCAAGCGGTCCGCCTCAACGCGTCCCTTTTCCAAACCCTCACCATAAAGGCGATCGGTCAACTCTTTCAGTTTATTCTCCATAGTTTATTAGATTGATTATTATATATTTATGTTTGTTTCCAAGTCTTATATATGATAAATCGCGTATACACGCGCGCAAATTCTTTGCAAAGATAGTAAAAATTCCCTGACTTACAACTATTTTCGTAACTATCTTACAAACAATTTACAACACCACACGAGAGTTTTCAAAACAAAAGCGAGAAGTCAATCACAACTCCTCGCTTTTAAGACTCAAATAGTTATCGCCTAATATGGATACCAAGTAGGATTCTCCTGCAAATATTTGTTAGTCGGCTTGCGCTCGAACGACATCGCAACCTTTGGTCGTTTACCATTGCCACAGATAAGATTCAACACGGTAAACTCCACCTCGCCAGCACCCTTTGGCAGAGCCAACTGCACTGCGCCCATACCCTCAACAACGGCAGTTCTCTTGCCAAATTTCAGCTGATAAGGGAACGACGACTTGTTGGTCACGATAACCATTGTCTCCTTCTTGTTATCGCACATATGCTCCACCGAAACGCTCGCCTTGAACAACTCCGTCAAGTACTCCTCCTTACCAATCAACTTATTGTTGTGGTAGGCGATTGTGCGCCCCTCGTGAAGAGCCTGCTTAATAGCCTTCTCGGTACACTCCTTCGCAAGAATAAGCGTCATATTGCGATAGCATCCGTTGTTGTAGTGCGGATAGAAACGCTCAGCCATAGTGGTATGGCCATCGGAGTTCGAGATTGGCGCGTAGCCATTATCAAGGCAGTGCGAAATCAATCTACTCCACTGCACAGGGCCATTGCACAACTCAATGCCCTTCAACAAGCCCTTTCCGTGCAGATCTTCTGCAAGCGGAGTCATAGAGCTGGCTGTAGTTTTGTCGTGCTTAGGGTGATTTTGAAAAACAAATGCGCCCTGCTTCACTGCATTGCGGATAGAGGTTTCAATATCGGGATGATAAATCTTGTTATTATCCTTCGTGAATACAGCATTGAAGTGTCCCTCATTTCGGGTAATCTCCACACCGCGAACAACCAACAAACCATACTGTTCGTTGCTCTCTACAGCCTTCTCGTAGCCGACATTCAAATCGACAAGAATACCTCGTTCATCTGCTGGATCGCCTTGCAGATTGGTGTTCACACCCTTTGGCAAATTGCGATACTCCTCCTTGATATATTTGCCCATATATTTAAGCAACTCGCGCTCAATGCGACGATACTCTATATGGTCGGTGATAGCGATGATATCCAAGCCATCAAACCACGCTTCACGAACACGCCACTCAGGGGTAATCGCGCCATCCGAATAGATGGTATGAGTGTGCAAGTCCGCCTTATAGACATTATATCCCGCAATCTGCGGAATGGTAATCTCCTGACGGTGCTTGCCTCGAATAAACGACAACGAAGGATCATTAACCTTCTGTGCCATTGCTACCGATACGGCAGCGAGCAGTCCAAGAACTGCAACAAAAAATCTACGAGTTTTCATATATCTATCTTATTTTTCCGCTTATAAGAGCCTTTACCCTGCGGAAAGTTAAATCTTCTACAAACCAAACTCCGCCTTAATAGCCTCAACTGCATCAAGTCGCTCCCAGCCGAAGAACTCCACCTCACGCACTACATCAACGCCATTCTCCACGAATGTAACCGCCTTGGTATAAGGGCGATTTCCGAAGTGTCCGTATGATGCCGTAGGCTCGAAGATAGGATTCTTCAAGCCAAAACGCTTAACAATAGCGTGTGGTCGCAAATCGAACAGTTTGCCGATACGCTCGGCTATCTCGCCCTCGCTGATTGAGAGGTGGTTTGTGCCATAGGTATCAACATATATGGAGAGTGGTTGAGCAATGCCGATAGCATAGCTCAACTGCACCAACACCTCATCTGCAACGCCCGCGGCAACCATATTTTTTGCAATATGGCGTGCTGCATAAGCTGCCGAACGGTCCACCTTCGAGGAGTCCTTACCCGAAAAAGCACCGCCACCATGAGCACCGCGACCACCGTAGGTATCAACGATAATCTTACGACCTGTCAAACCTGTATCTCCATGAGGACCACCGATAACGAACTTACCCGTAGGGTTTACATGGAGAATATATTCATCGCCAAGAAGGCTTGCCAGCTCATCGCCTGCACGCTCCAAACGCGCCTTCACGCGAGGAATAAGGATTGTTCGTACATCCTCCTTTATCTGCTCTACCTCAACATCTTCATCATGCTGTGTCGAAACTACGATAGTATGCACACGCTTCGCCTTGCGGTCATCATCATACTCGATTGTAACCTGACTCTTGGCATCGGGGCGGAGATAGGTCATAACCTCTCCCTCACGGCGAATTACTGCCAACTCTTTCAAAATGACATGCGAGAGAATCAATGTTGCCGGCATCAACTCACGCGACTCATTCACAGCATAACCGAACATAATACCTTGGTCGCCTGCACCCTGCTCCTCCTCGGTAGCACGCACAACGCCTTGGTTGATATCCGATGACTGCTCGTGAATAGCCGACAAGATACCGCACGACTTGGCATCGAACTGCAACTCACTACGATTGTAGCCAATGCGGTCAATCACTCGGCGGGCTGTACCCTGAATATCGACATAAGCATCAGAGCATACCTCACCCGAAACGACAACCAAACCTGTGGTACAGAGCGTTTCGCAAGCCACTTTCGCCTGAGCATCTCGGCGCAAAAATTCATCGAGAATAGCGTCTGAAATCTGGTCGGAAACCTTATCAGGATGTCCTTCGGAGACCGACTCTGATGTAAATAAAAATCCCATACTTTATTATAGTTAAAAGTTAAAATTGCAAAGTTAAAAATTAGACGAGAGACGAAAGACGAGAGACGAGAGTTTTTTTTCTTTTCTCTACGACTTTACTATCTGCACATCTTTTTTCATTTGACGAGAGACGAAAGACGAGAGAAAAGCAAAACATCAAAACGATTTATCGTTTTACTTTTAATTGTCAATTATCAATTGTCAATTGTCAATTTTACAATGTTGGGATTTGTTGAGCAGAAGTGCCTCAAAAAAAGAGTGCCGGTTTAGCAATTTTTTATTGTGGTTGCAATCAGTCCAAATCCCTCCACATTTGCGAGTGCAAATGTACAACAAAATTTGTAAAGCAGAAAACAAAAAGCGGAAAAACTTTCACAAAAGAGAGTTTTTCCGCTTGGAGATAAAATATGACAGTATCCAAGAAGACACCACTCTATTTAAAAGTATGGGTATGCTTCACCTTGCCCGCTTTATCCACAACATCTATCACAATCCCTTCACCATCTACACGAGCCTTCAAAGCTGTATCGTGAGCATTTACGAGAATCGGAAATTCGGCATCGGTCTTGTCGGGCGTATAGTAAGAGTAACGGTGAGTATGTCCTGACAACATTACCGAGATATTTGCCTTATTCAAGATTGGTAGAAAGCACTCCATTGCGTGTCTTGTGCCGTGCCACATCTTATTGCCCCCAATAAATGGCATATGCATCAGCACCACGCGATACTTTGCACTCTTACACTCCGCGCTCTTCACAACCTTTTCGAGCCACTCAGCCACCTCTTTACGATAGTTATCGTAATCGGCTGTTTCATAGTACTCTATATTGCTGTCGGGCTTATCCTCTCCGCCATCAAGTACGATAAAGAAGATATTTCCATGATGCAATGTGTAGTATGGCTTGTTGGTCGCAGTAGGGAAATAGTCCATATAACTTGCTGCAAACGCGCCGCGAGTCTCGTGGTTTCCACGCACCATATAGAATGGAACATCGGTAGCAAAGCGTTTTACCGAAGCATCTATAAATCCCGAAAAGAGCGTATTTTCATCGACTATTTGTGAAACCATATCGCCATTATAGAAGACCATATCTGTCTTCTTGTCGTATGTATCCAACAATGCCTCCAACTGCTCTTGATTGGCGTGGATATCGTTCAGCACCACAAACTCTACACTCTCCTTCGCAGGATTTAGCGTTGTAATCTTCTCTGCGCCCTTTCTATATACATTTGTCGCTACAACATCTCCATAATGTACTTTATATTTAACCTGCGACAACACCTCTTTCGATGCTACGGCATAGCGATATTTCGTGCCGGGTTTCAAGCCTGTAATACGCACTGCATGAACTCTACCCAAAAGGCGTTTACCAAGATGTGTCTGATAAAATTTCGGGCGTGCTTCTCTATAAAAATGGGTACCATCATCGGGAGCTACCTCAACCCACGATAAAGCCTTCGCATCAGTAACCCACACAACAGTAGCCTCACTATTCGTAACATTTTGAAGATAAGGGCCATGAATAATTTTAATCGCTTGTGCCGAATATACACCATACAGCAACATTGCAACAAAGAGAACTCTTTTCATTATTTCGCTATTTTAGGTTAATACAAAATTACTGTTGCACGCATCGCTCCGTGCGCACCCATAACCAATGCCTGCTCGATATCGGCAGTCTTAGATGGTCCCGAAACAAATGCACCATAATCGAGATTATCAAGAGATATCTGCTTCATAACATCGTGCATGGTATCTACAATATGTTCCTTATTCAGCACTATTACCAGATGCTGACAAGCAAAGAGATGAGCCTTGCGTCTGCCATCAATTGGAACCCACACAGCACCATTCTCCGCTATACCTACCCCGCCTTCTACAACGGCAACATATTCACCACCGAGTTCATGCACATCGGCAACATCGTAAGGATTTAGCGCTCTATCCTGCAACTCTTCCAATGGTGAAACGAGCTTTATATCCTCACCAAGTAGTGTTTTTAGGGTTGTTTCGAGCGATTCTGCCATCTCAACAACCTCACCGCCAACAGACCTTACCATCTCCGCAAAGTGTACTACTCTCTCATCAAAGCATATATGAGCAAAATCGAGTTGAGGTTTTGCCACCTCTGTAACCTCTACCGCACGAAGACGACTTAATATATTATCTCTTGCACTCATTATCTATTCTCCTTCCCGA
This sequence comes from Alistipes sp., assembly GCA_045596245.1. GTDB lineage: Bacteria > Bacteroidota > Bacteroidia > Bacteroidales > Rikenellaceae > Alistipes. Next base: position 7,111 of record JAZOBZ010000035.1, read on the forward strand.
TTTTATTCTCGCGCCACAACACTCTGAAACTCTTCGATGCAAAGTGAGGCATCTCGCGTCCCGAAGCGTACCAAGGATTTATACTATTGTTATATACAAAGCGAGGCACATACGGCACAACCGCCAATGCCGAATTGAAGAGCCAAGGTCGGCGCATCAGCAAATTCATTGCCACAACCATAGTCCTCTTCATCGGGTTAGCCACTCCGAGTGGTGACATCTGCTGTCGCCACTTATAAATCTGTTCAGCCAAATCGACCTTTGCAGGACATACTCCCGAACACGAATAGCACAACGAACACCCCGAAACATTTCCACCATACGCCTCCGGAGAGCGTAACATGCCGAGATTTATGCCAAGAGGACCGGGTATAAAATAGGAGTATGAGTAACCTCCCGTACGGCGATAGACCGGACAGGTATTCATACACGCTCCACAACGCATACATTTGAGCATATTGCGGTGTTCGCTATTTGCCAGCGACTCTGTCCTTCCATTATCCACGATGATAAGGTGTATCTCCTTGCCCTCCTCAGGTTTGTGATAGATAGATGTGTAGGTGGTGATTGGTTGTCCCGTAGCAGAACGCGCCAATAGGCGTGTAAAGACTCCGAGCGAAGCCATATCGGGAACAACCTTCTCCAAGCCCATAATGGCAATATGTGTATTGGTAAACGAAGTACCCATATCGGCATTTCCCTCGTTAGTGCAAACTGCAAAGGCACCCTCCGAGGCGATAGCAAAATTAACACCTGTCATCGAGACATCTGCCGAAAGGAACTTTTCGCGCAGATGCTTGCGTGCCTCGTGAGTGAGATATGTAGGATCTGAATTACCCTTCTCGGTCGATAGTTCGCGTTCGAACAACTCGCCAACCTCCTCACGCTTAATATGTATCGCCGGCAATACAATATGGCTCGGTGCGCAGTGCATCAGCTGCACAATGCGTTCACCCAAGTCACTCTCGACAACCTCTACCCCACGCTCTTCAAGGTATGGCGCCAAATGGCACTCCTCCGCCAGCATAGACTTCGACTTAACGAGGTGCTTCGCTCCTCGCTCAGCGATAATCTTTGCGACAATCTCGTTCATCTCTGCACCCGACTCTGCCCAATGAACCTTGATGCCATTAGCAGTAGCATTGCGCTCGAACTCTTCGAGATAGTCTGCCAAATGTGATAGTGTGTGCTCCTTGATTGCCGATGCCACACTACGCAGTTGCTCCCATTCGGGTAGCGAATACGCCTGTCTATCGCGCTTCTCGCGTACGGCATAGAGAGCCTTGTCGTGCCACGATGCACGCTCTACATTCTTCAAAAAGGTCTTTGCCTTTACCGAGTGACTACTCATTCCTCTGCTGTTAAAATTTCAACGATATGTTTTGTGCGTATTGGTTGCTTCTCCCTCTCGATAACGCCCTGCATGTGCATCAAGCACGAAGAGTCTGCACCCGTAATAAACTCAGCCCCCGTAGCTATATGGCGTTGCACCTTATCGTGCCCCATACGCGCAGATACTGCACTCTCCTCAATCGAGAAGAGTCCGCCAAAACCGCAACACTCATCGCGGCGTTCGGGCTCAGCTATCTCGATACCATCGACCAACGATAGGAGATTGCGCAACTTCGAGTAGTATGGTATATTCTGTTCGCTCGGTGCGCTCAAACCCATGAGGCGTACACCATGACAAGAGTTATGTATCGATACCTTATGTGGGAAACGAGCCTTCAACGATGTAGGCTTAACCACATCATGCAAGAACTCACAAATCTCATAAATACGACTCGACAAGCACTCATGTCCCTCCTTATGGTGGGACATGCGAGGATAAGCCTCGCGAACAAACGACACACAGCTTGCCGAAGGACCTACGACATAGTCATACCCTGCAAATAGCTCCTCCATACGCTTTGCCAATGGCTCAGCATCACTCTCATAACCTGCATTACCCATCGGCTGACCACAACAGGTCTGCTCCAACGGATAATCGACCTCTAACCCAAGCGAGGTAAGCAACTTATACGAAGCCTCTCCAACCTCCGGATAGAGAGCATTTACAAAACAAGGAACAAAAAGTGCTACTTTCATTACACACAAAGTATTATCTACCGTACTTCTTAATCACGCCACGACCACTCAGCGATGCTCGTACGAACTCCAAGATATAGTCGCGTTCCGGCGATTGTGGCAAAGTCTGCTCCGCCTCGTTACAAGCATTTGTGAAGTTCAAATCGCTCTGGAAGAGGATGCGGTGGGTATTGTGAATAGCCTCAATCTGCTCCGCCGTAAAGCCTCGGCGTTGCAAGCCTAACTTATTGATACCGGCAAAACTTCCCGTCTCGCGCATAGTAACAAATGGAGGTACATCCTGACGCACCAACGAGCCGCCCTGAATCATGCAGTGGTCGCCAATCTTACACCACTGATGCACAGCCGAGTGTCCGCCGATAACAACCCAATCGCCGACCTCAACCTCACCTGCAAGCGACACACGGTTTGCGATTACGCAGTGGCTACCCACAACATCATCGTGAGCCACATGAACATACGCCATCAAGAGGTTTCCGTTGCCAACAACCGTAGTTCCGCGCGAGGCTGTACCACGACTGATGGTTACACATTCGCGAATGTCGTTATCATCACCAATTACGGCAGTAGTCTTCTCGCCCGCAAACTTCAAATCCTGCGGAAGGCACGAGATAGATGCCGCTGTGTGGATTTTGTTGCGCTTACCGATGCGTGCGCCATCGTGAATTACAGCGCCCGGACCAATCCAACAATCATCGCCAATCTCAACATCGCCTGCGATATACGCAAACGGCTCTACTGTAACATTGTTACCCAATTTTGCGTCTGGGTGAACATAAGCCAAAGGACTAATCATATCTTTTTCAAATTCAAAATTAAAAATTAAGAATTAAAAATTATTTTTTCTAAGCAGTCAATCTCTAAAAGTTGATTTTAGAAGAGGGATTTCAAGGCTTGCGAAGTGTGAGAAACCGCAGTTTACAGAGCGTAAATGAGGATTTCGAACACAAGCGTAACGCAGAAAGCACCTTATAAAATCGGCTTTTACTTGTTTTTAATAATTTGAGCTACTATTGATGCCTCGCAGGTAAGAGTATCGCCAACGAACACCTTACACTCCACATCGGCAAGGTTGCGGCGTGGCGGTTCTGCCAAGACACACTCTATCTGCATAGTATCGCCCGGCACAATTTTGTGGCGGAAACGGACATTATCGATGCGGAGGAAGTAGGTCGAATAGTCGCTCGGATTTTCGACCTTACTCAACACATAGATACCACTACACTGCGCCATAGCCTCAACAATCAACACCCCCGGCATCACCGGCTCGGTTGGGAAGTGTCCCTGGAAGAATGGTTCATTGATAGTTACCTGTTTGATACCCGCAATAGAGAGGTCGTCCATATGGTAAATTCTATCAACCAAGAGGAACGGAAAACGGTGTGGCAGCATCTTCTGTATATCGACAACATCGAAGAGTGGAGCCTTCTTGCGGTCGTACTTGAAACGAGGCTTAACACCTTCGCGGCGTATGGAGTTGTGAATCTGCTTCATAAACTCCGTATTAGCGTGGTGTCCCGGACGAGTTGCCATAACACTACCCTTGATACGGCGACCAAGCAACGCAAAGTCGCCAAGCAAATCGAGCAGTTTGTGGCGTGCCATCTCGTTTGTTGAACGAAGTTCGAGGTTGTTGAGATAGCCACCCGTAACGCGAATATCCTTCTTATCGAATAGTTTAGAGAGTCGTTCCAACTGCTCATCTGTGACAGGATTTTCGACTATTACGATGGCATTATCGACATCACCACCCTTCACCAAACCCGCAGCCGCCAACGCCTCTATCTCGTGCAAGAAGACAAAAGTTCGATTTGGCGCAATCTTCTCGGTATAGTTATCTTCGGGAACAAATGTAGCATACTGATTACCAATAACTTTTGAATTAAAGTCAATATGCACCGATGCCGAGAACTCCTCGTTAGGATATATCGCCAACATCACTCCCTTTTCGGGAATGGCATATACCTGCTTTTCGGTAACCTCATAGTATTTGCGGTCTGCCGACTGCTCTACCAATCCAACTCGCAAAATCTCCTCCGCATAAGCCTTTGCCGAACCATCGAGGATAGGGGTTTCGGGTGCATTGATATCTACCAGCGCATTATCAACGCCGAGAGTCCAAAGTGCCGACATAAGGTGCTCAATGGTGCTTACACGAGCATCACCAAGTCCGATAGTCGTACCACGAGATGTGTCTATAACATACTCGCACAATGCGGGCACCGAAGGTGCTCCTGCAATATCGATACGGCGAAATACGATACCATGATTTTCGGGAGCAGGACTTACGGTCATTGTAACCTGCTTACCCGTATGTAATCCCTTGCCCGAAAATGTTATCGGAGCACCGAGAGTATTCTGTTTTACTGACATAATCTTCTAAATTTCGTCAAATTGTGCGTATAATCTTGACAAAGGTAGGATTTTTTTTTGAAAATCACTAAATTTGCATACTATTTTACGAATATCATGGAACAAATGAGCAACGATAGACCGAAACAGACCTCCCAATCACCTCAGTCTCGTAAACAGAGGTTGCGACTGCCATTCGACAATCGCAATGAGGATTTTGTGGGTTGGATATACGATAATCGCATCGGATTGTGCGTTACGATTATTGTATATTTAGTGTTGTCAATAGTCTTTGTTTCGGCAAAAATAGGCACCTCTACCCGCAAAGCCAACGAAACCATGTATATAGATTTGGGGGCGGTCGAGTTGCTCGAAGAGGAGCGTGATCGTCTGATGGAGGAGGTACGCCGTAACAACCAAAATATAGATTGGAACTCTATCCGCAACCTCTCATCGAACGAGAATGCATTGAACGAAAATCTCGAAGATGAGAAGGGCACAAACACCTCAGCCTTAAATGCTTCCGCCGAGGCTACCGAACGAGAGATGAAGGCGAACAGAGAGGCATACGAGCGTGGTTTGCGGGAGGTCGATGCCATTGGCGAAAATCGCTCACGAACCGAAAATGGCAAGGAGCGTAAAGATACCAAACGCAAGGGAAGTGTTACGGTTAGTTTTTCGTTTACAAACCCCGTACGATACAGTCGTCATCTCGTAAAACCTGCCTATCGTTGCGAAGGCGGTGGCGAGGTTATTGTATCGGTAGTGGTCAATCAAAGTGGAGAAGTAACTTCGGCATGGGTTGAAAGTGGTGGTGATGAGTGTATGCGACAGACGGCAGTGGAGTCGGCGCTCAACTCTCGTTTCGACATCAACAACTCCGCCCCTGCAAAACAACGAGGAACGATAACTTATATCTTTATTCCGCAATGATAGCCAATGACCATTAGCCATTAGCCTGAAAAATTTAAGATGAAACGATTTATATTGATACTAATTGCCTTTACAACTGTTCTTTCGGCAAATGCCGAAGGCAAAGATAGTATTGCCGTGAAATCTAAGAGTCGCTATCCCATAATCGGAATGTGGAAGCAGAACTATATGGTTACAGGTTTTGCAACCAACAAACCCGTATCGCAATACACCTCCGACATCAAGTTTCAGTTGAGTGTGGCGATGCGACTGTGGAGCGTAAAGGGTAAAGTCGATTTTTTTGCCACCTACACCCAACGCAGCCTTTGGGATATCTATCAGGAGTCGTGCCCTTTCCGCGAGAATACATATAACCCCGGATTTTGGGTTGCATGGCAGACAAGAGATGACTTGCGACTGCTCTTCGGAATTGAGCATGAGTCAAATGGTCTAAACGGCAAGCAATCCCGTTCATTCAACTATGCAACGGTGGCGTGTCTGTACGAGCCATTCGACAATTGGCGTTTCGGAGGGCGTGCGTGGTATGGCTATTACGACCGTGACAACATCAGCCACTACTTCCGTTATCGTGGTGTGATGCAGCTGTGGGCAACATTCCACACTCGCAACGAACGAGTTGCAGTTACGGCACTCGTAAATCCGACCGTAACATTTACCAAATACAATGTGCAGGTCGAAGCATCGTGGCGCATGGCAAAACGCGGAGATTGGCTACCATGCCTCTTTGTGCAGTACAATTACGGCTATGGCGAAACGATGCTCGACTACAACAAGCGACACAGCAAAATACGAATTGGCATATCGCTGATGAACAACAGGTTAAACCTCTATTAATTTAGACGAGAGACGAGAGGAACGGAAAACGGAAAGCGGAAAACGGAAAACTTTTAATTAGTGAGGAGTGAGGAGTGAGAATGAAATGCAAAATGCAAAATTGATAATTTTTAATTTTTAATTCTTAATTCTCAATTCTTTCAGCGCACCCCTAACGACACTAACGCCCCTAACGACACTAAAAAACTTGCGCCGTGATAAGGGTAGGAGTTTGGGAAACAGATAAAAAACCCATTTTTTATATAAAATACTTTTATAACAAACTTTAATTAAAACTTTAAACAATTAACAAAAATGAAAAATTTGCTTAAAATTTTCATGACAGTTGTGGCGGGAATGATGGCATTCTCTTGCGTAACAGACACA
>JAZOBZ010000036.1:0-17232 GCA_045596245.1 Alistipes sp.
AGTGCTCTAAGTTCTTCAAGGGCTTGATTAACCTCTTCCGTCAGATGAACTATGCGGAGTGGCAGAGCGAGAAGTTCTACGACTACGACAAACAAATTGATGCTTACATCGCTAACCACTAAACCAAAGGAGAAAAGTTATGACACGAGCATTTCAGAAAATATATACAAAGATTGACAATATCACCAAGGCTACCGTAACGCTTCGTGCTACGCGCGTAGGTAATGACGAGTTGGCTACCGTAGGTGGTCGCCTCGCACAGGTGGTAAAGATTATGGGCGACAGCGTTACCTTGCAGGTTTTTGCAGGTACAGAGGGCTTAGCTACCGACTCGGAGGTTATCTTCCAGGGCGAGCCACCGAAGTTGCGTGTTTCGGACAACTTGGCAGGTCGCTTCTTCAACGCTTATGGTGAGCCACTCGAAGGCGGTGAGCCTATCGAGGGCGAGGCACGAGAGATTGGTGGTCCTACCGTAAATCCATTCCGCCGTTTGCAACCATCGGAGCTTATCGCTACCGGTATTGCAGGTATCGACCTTAACAATACCATCGTAACCGGTCAGAAGATTCCGTTCTTTGCAGACTCTGACCAGCCTTACAACGCTGTTATGGCGAATGTGGCACTTCGTGCAAAGGCTGATAAGATTATCCTCGGAGGTATGGGATTGACAAACGATGACTTCCTCTACTTCAAGCAGGTGTTCGAGAATGCAGGAGCGTTGGACCGTATCGTATCGTTCGTAAATACTACGGAGAATCCTCCTGTGGAGCGACTCCTCGTACCTGATATGGCTTTGACCGCAGCGGAGTACTTCGCAGTAGATAAGGGCGAGAAGGTGTTGGTACTCTTGACCGATATGACCTTGTATGCCGATGCTTTGGCTATCGTATCGAACCGTATGGACCAGATTCCTTCGAAGGACTCTATGCCGGGCTCACTCTATTCGGACTTGGCGAAGATTTACGAGAAGGCGGTGCAGTTGCCTAATGGCGGTTCAATCACTATTATCGCCGTAACCACTTTGTCGGGTGGCGATATTACCCACGCTATTCCGGATAATACGGGTTATATCACAGAGGGACAGTTGTTCCTCCGTAACGACTCCGATACAGGTAAGGTTATTATCGACCCATTCCGTTCGTTGTCGCGTTTGAAGCAGCTCGTTATCGGTAAGAAGACCCGTGAGGACCACCCACAGGTGATGAACGCCTGCGTGCGTTTGTATGCCGATGCAGCGAATGCAAAGACCAAGTTGGAGAACGGTTTCGACTTGTCGGAGTATGACGAGCGTGCATTGAAGTTTGCAAAGGACTACTCGGAGAAGTTGTTGGCTATCGATGTAAATATCGACATTACCGAGATGCTTGACACTGCGTGGTCGTTGTTTGCAAAGTACTTCTCGAAGGAGGAGGTTGCAATCAAGGCAGAACTTATCGAGAAATATTGGAAAGCATAACTAAACGATGGCAATCAAATTTCAATATAACAAGACTTCGCTCGGCGAACTCGGCAAACAGCTGAAAATGCGTCAGAAGGCACTCCCTACCATCAAGAGTAAGGAGTCGGCTCTGCGCTCCGAGGTTAAGCGTGCGAAGGACTCCGCAGCAGAGTACCGTGAGCGATTAGATGCGCTCATAGCCGAGTACGACTATATGGTGGCTCTGTGGGGAGAGTTTGATTGTACCCTTGTCAGCGTTGCAGATGTCGATTTGACAACACAGAAGATTGCGGGAGTTCGTATCCCTGTACTTCACGAGGTGAAGTTCGAGAGCAAACCGTTCGATTTGTTCTCTTCGCCTGCGTGGTACAGCGATGGAGTGGAGCTCTTGAAGAGGATTGCAACCTTGGGCATCGAGTTCGAGGTTTACAACCGCAAGACCGCACTTTTGGACTATGCACGCCGAAAGACTACTCAAAAGGTGAACCTCTACGAGAAGGTGCAGATACCGGGGTATGAGGACGCTATACGAAAGATTAAGCGATTTATGGAGGACGAGGAGAACCTCTCTAAATCGGCACAGAAAATCGTCAAAACTCGCCAGCAGGCTGCCGCAAAGGAGGGCGGAGAGAGATGATTGTAAAGATGATGAAATACAATATCGTCTTGTTCTCGGCAGAGCGTGAGCGTTTCGTGGAGCGTTTGCGTGAGTTGGGAATGGTCGATATCACCACCTCAGGTTGGGAGCCAACTGAGGCGGATAGAGAACTCGTTACCGCTATCGAGAGCCGTACAAAGGCACTCGCTGCATTGGAGCAGTTTGCCAATAGTGAGGACTATTTGGCTGGTGGTGCAAGACTTGAAAAGGGTGAGGTCTTCGGGTCTTATCAGAAGGCACAGATGACTATTGCTGCTGCCAAGTCGGAGAATGCCCGTCTGCAAAAGATGCTTGACGAGTGGCTTGCTTGGGGCGATTTCGACTGCTCGACACTTGCCAAGTTGGCAGAGAGTGGAGTGGTATTGCGCTACTTTACGGCTCAAAGAGCAACCTTCGAGAAGAGCAGCGAGGAGTGGGGTGCAAACCTCAATATCGCTGTCGTAGGCGAGGACGATGCACAAGTACGCTTTGTCGTTATCGGCAATGGCTCGGAGGAGATAGCAATTGATGCGCAGGAGCAGAAAGCACCAACGATGAACAACTCGGAGTTGAAGGCTCAAATCGAGCAAAACGAGGCTACCGTAAAGGCTCAAAATGGAGTTTTGAGTGCAGTGGCTGATGCTCGTGCCGAGATTGAGGCGGAGTTAGCGGCTTTGAAGTGCAAGATGCAGGATGTTCGCATTGAGGCTACGGCAGATAAGGCTGCCGAGGGCTTGTTGCTCGTTATGGAGGGCTGGGCAGAGAAGGCTACTTCGGAGCAGGTTGATGCCGTTTTGAACGAATATCCGAATGTTGTCTATATCAAGGAGAATCCAACCGAGGAGGACGAAACACCGGTTAAGTTGAAGAATAACCGCTTCGCTCGCTTGTTCGAGTTGATTGGAGGATTGTATGCGCTTCCGAAGTATGGTACGCTGGATATGACGCCGTTCTTCGCTCCATTCTATATGCTCTTTTTCGCTATCTGTCTGAACGATGCGGGATATGGTGCGATAATCCTCTTGCTCGGTATCCTGATGCGACTGCTGATGGGCGAGAAGATGCGTAAAATGTCGTACCTCACAATGATTTGTGGTGGCGCAACAACCCTCTTCGGGTTGGCTACCGGCTCATTGTTCGGTATGTCGATACCTACTGCACTGTTCGATTTTCAGGCGGAGTTCTTCTCGTGGGCATTGGCTCTCGGAGTATTCCAGATTCTGTTCGGTATGTTGCTTAACATTATCTTCAAGGCGAGCCACTTCGGCATTAAATCGACCTTCTCTACACTCGGTTGGTTTATCGTGCTTGTGTCGGCTTGTCTTGCAGGAGGTTTGCAACTGCTCAACGAGTCGTGGGTAATTCCGGGCTTCACAACCTCATCTATCGCCTTCTATGTGGCTATGGGTGTAGGCTTGTTTATGATGCTCTTCCTGAACGATTTGAGCCGTAAGCCTATCGAGTATATCTTGCTCTATGGCTTTTTGAAGAATTTTGCTTCGGGCTTGTGGGATACCTATAACAATATAACAGGATTGTTGAGCGATGTGCTTTCCTATATCCGACTCTTTGCTATCGGCTTGTCGGGTGGTGTGTTGGCGCAGGTTTTCAACTCGTTGGCGTTGGGACTTACAGGTCTTGATGCAGGTATCGAGCAATTTGGGGTTGGTACGGTGTTCCAGATTCTGGGTGCTACGGCAATCCTCTTGGTCGGACACGCCATCAACCTATTTATGTCCACCATTTCGTCATTCGTACACCCAATGCGTTTGACCTTTGTGGAGTTTTATAAAAATGCAGGTTTCGAGATGACAACACGCGCATTCGAGCCTCTTACAAAAGAGAAATAACAAACAATTTAATAACTAATTAAAACACATTACAATTATGAATTCAGCTTTGATTTTGGCCTATGTAGGTGTAGCACTTATGGTAGGCTTGGCAGGTATCGCATCGTCAGTTGGTACAGCAATTTGCGGTCAGACCGCAGTAGGTGCAATGAAGAAGAATGGTGGCGCTTTCGGTAGCTACATGATTCTCTCGGCACTCCCAGGTTCGCAGGGACTCTACGGTTTCGTATGTTTCTTCATGGTTCAGGGACTTTTGACTCCTGAGATTTCGATGTTCCAGGCAGCAGCAGTATTTGGTGCAGGTTTGCTCGTTGGTATGGTTAACCTCGCAGCTGCCATCTATCAGGGCAAGGTCTGCGCTAACGGTATCGCAGCAATCGGTAATGGTCACGATGTTATGGGTAAGACCCTTATCCTCGCAGCGTTCCCTGAGTTGTACGCAATCTTGACCGTAGCAGCAACATTCCTTATCTCGAACTTGGTGAAGTAAAGATTGATTTTAAGCAGTAACTACTGCGTTACGCCAATCCCCAAGACAGGGAAATACGCAAAGTATTCCTCAGTCTTGGGGATTTTGCAGCTCTTGTATTTATCTGCTTGAAATCAATTTAACTACTCTGAGCAGTGAATTTTACACCAGTCAGCGATAGTCTAGCTACTCATATATTTGAGCAATGCTCCATAATCGTGTTTTTTGCGCATAAAGAAACCCCAAAAGTTTTTTGTCCAAACTTTTGGGGTCACTTCAAAATGTTAGACACTCCCTTTTTCTATATATAAGTTATATGTAAGGTGCTATTTTGCGTAACTTACGGCACGAGTTTCGCGAATTACGGTAATCTTCACCTGTCCCGGATAGGTCATCTCGTCCTGAATCTTCTTCGCTATGTCGTGCGATAGGCTCTCGCTCTCGGCGTCAGAGAGTTTATCTGCACCCACAATCACACGAAGTTCGCGACCTGCCTGAATAGCGTAGGTCTTGACAACGCCCGGATAAGAGAGTGCGATACCCTCCATCTCCTTCAATCGCTTGATGTACGACTCGATAACCTCACGGCGCGCACCAGGACGAGCACCTGAAATAGCATCACACACCTGAATAATAGGTGCTATCAGCGAAGTCATCTCCACCTCATCATGGTGGGCACCGATAGCGTTGCAAACATCGGCCTTCTCCTTATACTTCTCGGCGAGATTCATACCGATAATTGCGTGTGGCAACTCCGGCTCATCATCAGGCACCTTGCCGACATCGTGTAACAATCCGGCACGGCGGGCAGTCTTAGGGTTGAGTCCCAACTCTGCCGCCATAATACCTGCCAAGTTGGCGGTTTCGCGAGCATGTTGCAAGAGGTTCTGTCCGTATGACGAACGATACTTCATCTTACCGATAAGACGGATAAGTTCAGGGTGCAAGCCGTGAATACCGAGGTCGATAGCGGTGCGCTTACCAACTTCAACAATCTCCTCCTCGATTTGCTTCTTCACCTTTGCAACCACCTCCTCGATGCGAGCAGGGTGGATACGGCCATCGGTTACAAGCTGATGCAGTGCAAGGCGAGCAATCTCGCGGCGTACAGGGTCGAAGCACGAGAGGATAATAGCCTCCGGAGTATCATCAACGATAATCTCCACTCCCGTAGCGGCTTCGAGCGCACGGATATTACGGCCCTCACGACCGATAATGCGTCCCTTAACCTCGTCAGACTCGATATTGAATACTGTTACAGCATTCTCGATAGCAGTCTCTGTTGCTACACGCTGAATCGAGGCTACGATAATACGCTTAGCCTCTTTCGTTGCGGTGAGCTTCGCCTCCTCAACTGTCTCGTTGATATATGCCTGAGCCTCGCTCTTTGCCTCCTCGCGCATATTCTCGATAAGGATACTCTTAGCCTCCTCCGAACTAATGCCCGAAATCTGCTCCAAACGAGCATTCTGCTCGCTCATAAGTTGAGCCAACTGAGACTTACGCTCTTCGAGCGACTGAATTTGGCTCTCCATCTTCTCCTTCAAGCGGTCGTTATCGGCAATCTTGCGGTCGAGGTCACGCTGCTGATTCTGCAAGTTGCTCTCCAACTGCTTCGCACGCTGTTCGCTCTGGTTAAGCTTCTGGTTGCGCTCGTTTACATGGCGGTCATGCTCGCTTTTGAGCTGCATGAAACGCTCCTTTGCCTGAATCTCTTTCTCCTTTTTCAGCATCTCGCCGTCATGCTCCGCCTTGTCGATGATAGCCTTGGCACGGATCTTAACCCCGTAATATGCAGCGCCACCACCCACAACAGCCGCGATAACTGCCGCGATAGCGATAATAATAGTCATTTCCATAGTTTTCTTTCGTCTATTGTGTTAAAGTTAATACTAAATACTAAATACTAAATAAATTTCGTATAAATAAAAAACGCATAGAAAGAATCCTTTATTCTTGACGAAGCTGTGAAATCGTCATTTGTGAGGCTCCCCTAAAATCGCAATCTTCCATCGGTACCGTAGTACTCACCCGTGAGGGCTACAAGGCCTGATTTTGAAAATGGAGTACACCCCAATGTAAAAAGTGTTCAGTTTCGCAATGTAAGGACTTTTCTATGCGGGATAATTCCTTTATCTATAAAGAACCATTGTTGCTTATTGTCGGGCAACACCTATTGCTACTTTTCGAGATGTTTCGATACTCGCTCTGCCAACTCTGCAAGGAGCTTCAACTCGCTATCTTCAACACTGTTTTTGCGCTCCAAACGAATGTTTGAAATCATCAAATCGACAGCAACGATAGATAGATAATCTTGTACTCCAAATCCATCTACACGCGACTGCTGCGCTGTGGCTAAACGGTTGTTTATTTCGCGAGCAGCCAAGCGGTAAATCTCCTCGTTACGAGCATCAATAGTCATCTCGTACGGCTTACCGGCAATGTCCAACCTTATTCTCAACAGTCGCTCGCTCATAATCTCTCAAAAAATCACACTATATTCTATTCGACACCATCTCGATGCACTTATCAACCTCCCGCAATAAACGGTTGACCTGGGAACGGGCTGCTGCCTTATTCGACACGCTACCGGCTATCGCAGCGTGTAATGAAGCCTTTTCTACCTCTGCCTTAGCATCTCGAAGTTGCTCCTGCAAGGAACGAATTTTGGCGCTTTGCTCATTGTTCTTCTCACGAAGAGATACGACCTCTTCCATTGCACTATTGTGCAGTCTCATAAGTCGCTCTACATCAGCTGTCAATGCCGTTATAATCTCCTTGCTATTCATCTCTTTCGTTAGCTCGAATAGATATATTCGCACCAAAGGTACAAAAACTATTTTGATTTTCAAAATATACATGAGCCAAAGATGTTAAAATTTCGACTTGTTGTACCTCTATATATCGAATGTATGCTATTATGTCATAAATTGACTGAAAAATATCATAAAAAATATGTGCTTTATAAATTTTTCTCTATATTTGCAACTGAAAGGTGTTGATTAGTAGATAGTTCGATATCGAATAACGATATAATCTAAAATGTAAAAAAATATGCTTATGAAGAGGAGTGTGCTACTTTTCGTAGCTATTGCAATTCTATTTACATCTTGTGATAGAGAGGCAGAGGGTTACGATGTCAAAGATGGGCTAAGTCTAATTAAGGCGACAACCGAAACTCAATCGCGTACCACTTTGGGTGATGATGATTCGGTGTTGTGGAGCGAAGGTGACTATATAGGAGTATTCGGAATAATGAATGATGAGTCTGCCGCAGATATGGATATTTATCAATTAGTTAGTGGTGCCGGTACTACTAATGGCGTCTTTGAAGGGGGACTCGCTTCCACCTTCGATACCTATTCGGCGATATATCCAGTCTCTATATATGCTGCCATATCATCTTCTGGTCAGATTCTGCTTCAATTGCCGTATGATAATGCAGTCTATACGGAGCAGAATTTTCTCGATGATGTGAATCCGATGTATGCGGTTGGAACATTGGAAGGCGGATTTAAGTTTAAGAATCTGTGCGGTATTCTCGAATTGAGGGTTAATGGTACGGGGACAATATCGGCTGTTAGGGTAGAGGCTGATTCTGCTATCTCAGGCTATTTTCTTGTACAGAATGGAGAGGCAGTACTCTACCGAGTGCAGGGGTATGATGCGTATAACTATGTGGCAGCAACCATATCACCTGCGATAACTCTCTCAACAGATACGACTCGCTCTATCTATGTGATTTTGCCACCTAATACATATTCCAACTTGCAAATCACTACAACCGATACTGCGGGTGGAACCACTACGCTTACAGCGACAAATCCTATAACGATAACTCGCTCTGCCATTACCTCTGTTTCGATATTTACCCATGATGGTAATGGCGAAGGAGGCGGCGATGATGACGATGGTGGTGATAGCGGCAATGATGGTGACAACAAAATTGAAGACCCTGAGGAGAACCCTGAAATTGATTGGTAGTTATGAGAAGATATATTATGATAGCACTTGTGGCAACACTGTTTGCAGGGTGCGTTAAGGATAGGGTTAATGAGCTCTCTGTTGACTCTTTTGGCAAAAAAATCCATGCATCGATAGAACCTACCGAGAGTCGTGTTCAACTTGATGTCAACAAGCATACTGTGTGGAATGCGGACGATAAAATTGTTTTGTATGAAGATGGAGCATGTTCTGTGCTTTCGTTTGACGGAAAGACAGGTGATCGTAGCGGTACATTTACGGTACAAAAGTCATACAATGCAAATATCCAGACCAATGGAGCCCACTATGCTCTTTATTCGTGTGACAACCAGCAGTTTATGGCAGGAAGTTGGAGTGATGGCACCTTGGCACTCTTTGCCACTGTTCCTGCCGAGCAGAACTATTTGGCAGATAGTTATGGTCTGAACTCCAATATATTGCTTGGTGCAAGCGATGATGGCGAGAACTTCTCATTCAAGAATCTGCTCGGATATTTGCGGTTGGCTGTTGTTGGAGAGAAGAGGGTGGATAGCATCGAACTCATGAATAATAGTGGCGGTGCAGTAGCCGGATTGGTCGCTTTGATGGTTACTAATGTGGACTTTTGGCAATTGTATGATAGTCCGTCATCTTCGATAACACTCAATTGTGGAGAGGGGGTGCAATTGTCGTCATCGCCTGTAAATTTCTACTTCGCGATGTTGCCAACCATGCTCGAAGAGGGTATATCCGTAAATATACACTTTACAGATGGAACTTCGTTTATCCAAAATACCAACAACGCTATCACTATTGAGCGTAATGTTATCCAGCCAATGGCGGTAATCAACACCAACATTGACGAGAGCGACTACAAACGGGTTTTGATATATCATACAAACAGACTCTTTGTTACTCCATTGGTGGAGGGCTACTCGAATGGTAGTATCGATTGGGGAGATGGCAATGTATCTCTGTTAAACGAGTTCTCCTCTTATGAGTATGCCGATAATGCGACATCTCACATTATTACCATCAAGGCTATTCCTATGAATAGCGTTACCCTTCCGACCATGAAGGGGGTAACGAAACTCGATTTGTCTAACTTTTAATCAAACCATCGAACTATGAGAAAGATATTGGTTATTCCGTTACTTTTAGTTGCTTTGACACTCTCGGCTGCCCCTATTGGGGAGAAGCGTGCGCGAGAGATTGCAACCTCTTTCTTCTCGAAGAGTTCTACACGCTCGACTACCGCAACGGTTGAGCTTGCATGGGCAGGAGAGATTAATACATCGGTGGTTGGCAAGTTTAATGCTTCATCTGCAACAAATATCGATGAGTCATTGCTATACATCTACAACCGAACAGATGCAAAAGGACATATTGTTATTGCTGGCGATGATTCGTTGCGTTCGATAATCGCCTTTTCGCACGAAGGGTGTTTAGATATGGATAATATCCCTGACGGAGTGCGCTTTATGCTCTCCTCGTGGAGTAAGCAGGTGGCGGCAGCACGCGAAGGTCGCTATACTGTAACTCGTGTTGCAGGTGCTGATGATATAGGCGAGGTGGTCGTGAAGTATAATACGGCGCTATGGAATCAAAGCGAGCCATTCAATGATAAAGTGCCTGTATATGATGGATACAGATGTGTAACGGGCTGTGTGGCTACGGCTCTTTCGATTATCTGCAAATACAACGAGTGGCCTAAATGTGGCACAGGCACCACATCTGCATATACTTATACAGATGATTATGGCGTTTCTCATCAGATTTCGGCCAATACACTTGGGCATAGTTATGACTACGCCAATATGCGTAACGACAATTACACTTCGGGGTACACTCAGGCAGAGGCAGATGCTGTTGCTACTTTGATGAGAGATATCGGTTATGGTGTACAGATGAAATACCACTATACGGGCTCAGGTGCTTATGATGCCAATGCACTATATGGTATGGTGACCTATTTTGGCTATATGAAGTCTGCTAAGATGGAGTATGGTGTAGCTTACTCCGAAACTGAGTGGGTGGAGGCGTTGAAGGCAAATATCTCGGAGCATGGTCCTACCTACTTTTCGGGTGTCGATTATGGTCGCAATGATGTTCATGTTGGCCATGCTTTTGTGCTTGATGGCTATACTACGGGAGGTTATATCAGCATAAATTATGGTTGGGGTGGCAGTGGTAATGCCTACTATCTTATCCCTAATATCGACTATATGAATCAGCAGAAGTCACTTATGGGTATGTCCCCTGATAGGAGTGGTAGCTCGCAGTATGCGGATAATCTCTCCTATATCTCTTTGTACAACAGTAATGGCGTCATGGCGTATGGAGGTCTGACAACAACGGATAAGATAGAGGCGAATAAATCTGTGGAGATTTCCTATGGAGGTATCCTTAATTCAGGTATGGCGGCATTTAACGGCTATTATCGCATTGTTCATTGCGATAAGACAGGAAGTGTTCAGAATGTGTTGCTTGAAGAGAGTTTGAGCCTTGATTCTCAAAGTTATACCTATGGTCGTAAAGTGATTACATTGAGAACCCCGATTGCTGTCGGCGATAGAATCATTATACAATATCGCAATGCAAATAGTCAGGAGTGGAAGAGTGTGTTGCGTAGTGATGATATATGCTCGCAGGCGATAATGTTGAGTGCAACTCCTGAGTATGTAGCAGAGCAGTTGTCTGTATCGTGTCGCAGGGAGAATGATTCGAGGTATATTTTGTTCATTTTGCCCGATACGCGAGAGTACAAGATGATGTCATATACGATAACAGACGCAAATGGTGTTGCGAAGATGTCCGGCAATATCGAGCAACAGAATGGGGCTGCAATAGACGCCTCGGCACTTGCGTCAGGCGAATATACAGTTGCGGTTTCGTTATGTGGCGAACCGTATGAGTTTATATTGGCATTGTAGCGTAAATTTCAGTAATTTAACCAAATATATTTATTAGTTATGAAAAAGTTTAGATTATTGACTGCTATTGCAGTTGTGGCGATGTTTATGACATCGTGTGAGATGTTTGGAGAGGGCGGTTTTGGCGCTGATAGCAACAAGGCTCGCTTTATTGCCTACACCGAGAAGGCTTCTCGTACCACTATGGGCAATAACTATTCGGTTCTTTGGAGCGAAGGTGATGCCATTGCATTGTTGGGTGTAACAGGCACAGAATTGGCTGAGGCTGGTGCCCTTGAACTCTCTAACGGTGCAGGTACTCAATCTGGCGTATTTGAGGGTGATTTGGAGCAGAAGTACGACAACTACTACGCTTACTATCCGGTAGATAGAGTACAAGATCTCTACACTAATGGCTTGTTCATTGCGGATTATCCATCGACAGATGCTATCTACACCGAGCGCAACTTCGTAGATGGAGCCAATCCAATGGTTGCAACGGGTAATGAGAAAGATGGCTTGCAGTTCAGAAACCTGTGCGGTATTCTCGAATTGCAACTTACAGGCTCAGGCAATGTAACAAATATCACCATTGAGTCAGGTCAAAACGACCCTGTTATTTCGGGACAATTTATTGTCGATGCGACAACTTGCCAGACAGCACCATACTCTGCCTCGAAGTTTATCTCGGCTCAACTTGCCGAGCCTGTTGCGCTCTCATCGACAGCTCGTTCGATATATGCAATTTTACCTCCGGGAGAGTATAATGAGTTGCGTATCACCACCTATGACGAGTCGGGTAATGCTACCACTCGCCTTGCGAAGAACACTATCACTATCGAGCGTTCGATGATTACTCCTGTATCGGAGTTCGACCATCAAACAATCGAGAAGCCGCATGTTACTGCTACTTATATAGAGGAGCAGAGTAACTTTACCGTTGTTCGTTATCGCGCAGTACTCAACAACTTAGCAGCAGGCGCATCGAGAGCTCTGTTTTCAGAGGCAACTTACAATAAATATGTCGGCGAGGGGCTCTCCGATTTGGCGATAATTCAGCAGTATGGTGCTGCTATTCCAGAGTCGGGCGATTATCGAGTTGGTGTTGAGGGCTTGCATGGTCAGAAGGTTGTCTTCCTCTTTGCTGCATACGATGAGAGTGGCAATTGGGGCGATGTGCAGAAGTTGGATATTACCGTTAAAGATATCCCTGTTGATGAGTCATATTCGGTTGTAATTCGTCAAAATCCAACCATTACATCCAACAACTTAACAGCCTACTTTGATGCTGCACCAGATGCAGGAGTGTTTAATTTCTATCTCGCCAAGACAAGCGATTTGGTACAGTGGACAGAGGTCGATTACGAACTCTCTACGGCACGCAACTATGGTGTTTCGCTTTCATATAGCGGTGGCGTGGTAGATATTGTTCGTAATGCGTTGGAGTCTGATACCGAGTATACTTTGATTTATCGAGTTGCAAGTGGTGTTAGCGATGGCATCTACGAAGATACATACACCGCATATTCGCCATATAAGACCTTCACATTCAAGACCGAGGCGTACGAGTATGCAAACCTCTCGCTAAATCTCTCGGTGTTGGAGACTAAGGATTGGAGCATTAAGGTTGGTATTTCGTGCACTGGCGCTTCGAAGTACAAGTTGTTTGCAACTTCGGGTACATTCGAGAATGTTGATATCGAGAATATCATCGATACAAACGGCGAGGAGATTAATGGCGCAGCTGATGAGTATACATTTACAGGCTTGACCGAGGGTACAACATACCACTTATATGCAATTGCATACGATGTAAATGGCAAGTACAGCCGTCATAGTGTGATTTCGGCAACTACCGAGGCTACTATTACCCCTGAGGCAAATGCCGAGTACTCGAAGTTCTTGGGTACTTACAAACTCACTGCAACAGGTATAGATGGCTCTCGTACTGTAACTATTTCGCAGGGTATTGAGGGTAAGACCTTCCTCGTTAAGGGCTTGCTAGATCCAGCATTGTTCACCGAGCAGTATGGCGTGGTTGATGATACCGTTGTTGCGAGATTTTATGACAATATGATTCATATCGGCAGCACTAATATCGCTGACAAGGGCTCGGTATTACAGTTTGATATATGGTGTGCTCCATACTCCGATTCGGGCTACTTCTGGCCGGGTAATGTTGTATCGAGTCCATATAACAATGGGACACTCAACTTCATCTGCGCGAAGGATTCGATGTTTACAGGATTGATTTTCTACCTTGGTAGTAGTATCACAGATAATCAAGGTGCTTTGGATTTATATACCAGTATGGTCTTGACCAAGCAGGGTGAAGGCGGCGATAGCGAAGATGGCAGTATGACCGAGTCGTTTGTTCGTGATAATAATGTGACAGATGCAGGTTGGAGATAGTGATAACCAACAATAACGCAAGAAAACGGAACAGCCCACGCGGTTGTTCCGTTTTCTTGTTGGTTAATATGAAAAAATGGAGTGCGCCTATTGATATAAAAATCTCTTTATCGAGTGTTTTGGGGTGTGAACAAATCCCTCGCGCACAATATCAATCTTCGTGATTTGACTATATGCCGGAAGTAACGCGTTTGCCTCCAAACGAGTCTGCTCCAACGCCTCAGTTATTGTTGCCTCATCAAGAGCCAAATCCTCTGCTGTCAGAGCAACAAGAGCCACCAAATGTTTATTTCGCTCCACAACCAACGACTCGGCAACATGCGGCAGATTGTTTAGTATTGCCTCGACCTCCTCAGGGTAGATGTTTTGTCCGTTAGCGGTGAGAATCATGCACTTGCTACGCCCCTTAATAAATACATTGCCCTGCTTGTCGATAATGCCGAGGTCGCCCGTGCGGAGGAAGCCGTCTTCGGTAAAGGCTGCGCGTGTAGCCTCCTCGTTCTTGTAGTAACCGACCATAACATTCGAGCCTTTCGCCTGAATCTCGCCAACCTTTTTGCTCGGATTTTCCGAGTCGATGCGTAACTCCAAACCATCAACTGCGCGACCACATGAACCCGCCTTAAACGATTGCCAAGGGGCGTACGAGAGGAGTGGCGCACACTCGGTCATACCATAGCCCACCGTATATGGCAACTTAACTTTGCGCATAACCTTCTCGATTGAAGGATTTAAGGCGGCACCGCCGAGAATTATTGATTGAAGATTTCCACCGAAAGTCGTAAGCAGTTGTTTTCGCACCTTGCCATAAATTAGTCGGTCTATGCCCGGTGTATGTGTCAGCAACTGCATAACAGGCTTTTTGAGAATGGGCATAATCTTACCCTTAAAAATCTTCTCGATAACGAGAGGTACGGTGATAAGCAGATAGGGCTTAACCTCTGCCAACGCCTGCATAAGCAGTGTCGGAGTCGGAGTCTTGCCAAGGAAATAGACATGACCGCCGCCACAAATCGGATAGATGAACTCAAACGCCATACCGTACATATGCGCTAATGGCAACATCGAAATAATCTTATCGCCCTCATTAACAGCGATATTATTAAGCGCAAAGTCGATATTGGTAGAGATATTGCGCGAGGTGAGCATCACACCCTTTGGCTGCGAGGTTGTACCCGATGTATAGTTTATAATGGCGAGGTCATCAAGGCTCAATTCTCCATACTTAACCACTTCGTGCTTCATCTCCTCGGGATAGACGGCAGGAATTTTCGAGAGTGCCTCCTCAATTTCACTTTGTTTTGCTCTATCTTGCAGATAGAGAATCGAATAATCCTCTAAGTTGATGACTATACGAAGTTCGGGTAACTTCTCGACCTCCATCTCCTCCCATGTCTTTGGTTCGGTAAAGAGCACTACGCTATCCGAGTGGGCGGTAAGGTTTGTAATCGCTTCGGGCGTAAAGTCGCAAAGAATCGGCACCGCCACCGCGCGATAGGTTGTAGTGGCAAGGAACGCCATAGCCCAACGCGAACTGTTTTTCGCAGCAAGGGCGGCTTTATCGCCTGCCTTCACATCGAGAATACGGTAGATGGTGTGTAAGCGGGCTATTTCGGTTGCGAAATTTGCAAATGTAAATGTCTCTCCATTGTAGTCGGATAACGCCTCGGTATTCCATTTGGCAATCATCGACTCTTGCAGACGGTCAAGATAGTGTCTCATTTTTTCTGTTGAATTTTATTTCGATACTGCAAATATCGGGAGCAATATCCGAACCGAAAAATTTATGGTATAAGCAGCACTATTAAGGGGTGAAATTCTTATAAGGGATAAAATCATAAAATAAGTGGTGAAATTTTAATTTTTCACCACTTATCCCTAATCTCTATCTATGAGCCATTCTCTTATATTATCGGCGTATGTTTTTGAAATCGGAATATCGGGCAATCCCTCAATGCCGAGTTCTATGAAGACACCCTCTTTGTCGCGATGGAGTACTTTGGCGTGGTCGAGATTTATCATATACGAGCGATGGCAGCGAACTATTCGGCTACCTTTGAGGTGTTCGGCCACGCGGCTCAAAGTGTTCCGTATCATACTCTTTTTACTCTTATCGCCGTTGATGTAATATACGCAAATGTAGTTGTCTGCCGACTCTATCATAACGAGATTTTCTCGGCGCACCGAGAGTCGCATCTCGCCTTTCTCGTCAAAAATCTGAATATATGCCTTTTGCAGTACAGTTTCATCGCGCTCTATCTGCTTGCGCAGAGCCCTCAATTCGCGCACATTCTCCTGCCAAATGAAATATATGTAGCACAAGGCGTACGGAATAAAGACAATCAGAAAGGTCTTGACAAACGAATTGCGGAATATCTCGGTTATTGTCTTTGTAGTATCTGTCAGCAGAGTGGCGAGCGTCAATGTTGTTACCATTGCCAATATCTCGCCGAATATCCAAACGATATAGTCAATATATCTCATTGTGTGTCGTTTGGTATAGAGTCCCATAATCGCTCTACTTGCTGCGGCTATGACCATACCGCCAAGCACCATAATCAGGGCAATCAGTTGCACGCGAGCCTCGCGCGATATGTCGAATGCACGCAGGAAGCTATCGTCAATACGGTCAAAGTCGAGTGGGCGGTAGAGGTTTATAAATATCAAGGCGAAGAATGGCACGAAGAGTACCATCGACACCTGATTAGCTCTACTATATATAAACTTAGGTATAGGCTTTAACATAGCCAATAGACTCTATTTGAAGAACTTATATTGAAAGATAAGCATATAGACCACCGCCACCGATATATACGAATCGGCAAGGTTGAATACCGGACCAAAGAAGTAACCTCGCGAGTCGAAGAGGAACGAAAGCCATTCAGGGTGGTTGCTCCATTGGAAGAGTGGGAAGTAGAACATATCGACCACCTTACCCATCATAAATGGAGCATAATGTCCGCCAAATTCGGCAATCTGCATAGGTGTCGAAGCGGAGAATATCAAACCGTAGAAAGCGCTATCGAGGATATTGCCCAATGCGCCGGCGATGATAAGAGCCAAACCTACGAGCACGCCTGTCGGAGCCTTCTGACGCACAAGAGTATATAGGTAATATCCCAAACCGCCAACGAGCAGAATGCGGAAGAGCGAGAGTGCGAGTTTGCCCCAATCGAAACCGCTTGTCGAACTTATTTGCATACCAAATGCCGCACCATTATTCTCCACGAAGAGGAGTTGGAACCAATTGGGAATTACGACCAAAGCCTCGCCGAGGTGAAAATTGGTCTTAACCCAAATTTTGAGTGCTTGGTCTGCAATAAGCAACACCAAAACGAGTATTGAGATGTGTCTGCCCTTCATAATTCACACATAATTTTCTGCAAATATAGCAAAATAAGTTAAAAGTTAAAAGTGCAGAGTTAAAAGTTGGTTTTTTCTTGTCTGAACTCCGAGCGTTATCGTGGCGCAAAAGAGTTAAAGGTTGTTAGGGGGTATTAGAGGTTATTAGGGGTGCGCTGAAAGAGTTGAAAATTAAAAATTAAGAATTA
>JAZOBZ010000037.1:0-12505 GCA_045596245.1 Alistipes sp.
GCTGTTAAGGCTGTAACTACAAAGCCCGTATTTATCAAGTTGTCGCCAAATGTAACCGACATTGTTGCTATCGCAAAGGCGTGCGAAGAGGCTGGTGCTGATGGTATTACGCTCATCAACACAATGCTCGGAATGCGTATAGATATCGCTCGCAGAAAGCCTGTAATCGCCAATAAGATGGGCGGATTTTCGGGTGCAGCGATATTCCCGATAGCGGTACGAATGGTCTATCAGGTGGCTCACGCTGTTAAAATCCCTGTTATCGGCTGTGGTGGCGTGGCTACGGCAGAAGATGTCGTGGAGATGATGATGGCAGGTGCTACGGGCGTTCAGGTGGGTGCAGAGAATCTGCGTAACCCATACGCCTGCAAGGAGATTATCGAGGAGTTGCCGTATGTAATGGAACGCCTCGGCATCGAAAAATTAACGGATATAATAGGAATAATAGAATAAAGTCAAGTTGAAAGTTAAAAGTGCAGAGTGGAAGTCCAATTCTTAATTCTTAATTTTTAATTCTTAATTTGGCTGACAAGCAAAATTAAAGAAAGTTATGGCAAAAGATGTAATTATTGCGTGCGATTTCAGCAGCAAGGAGCAGACGCTCTCGTTCTTGGATAAATTTACAGGTCGTAAGCCTTTCGTGAAGATTGGTATGGAGTTGTTCTATGCCGAAGGTCCTGCTATTGTGCGTGAGATTAAGGCACGAGGACACAAAATTTTCCTCGATTTGAAGTTGCACGACATTCCAAACACCGTACGCAAGGCGATGAGTGTATTGTCGCGCCTCGATGTCGATATGTGCAATGTTCACGCTGCGGGAACTGTTGATATGATGCGTGCAGGCTTGGAGGGTTTGACTCGTGAGGACGGTACTCGCCCGTTGTTGATTGCCGTAACTCAACTCACCTCTACAAGCGAGGAGCGTATGCAGAAGGAGCTGCTTATCGATGCAACCATCAACGATTGCATTGCAAAGTATGCCGAGAATGCAAAGGAGGCAGGTCTTGACGGAGTAGTCTGCTCGCCACTCGAAGCATCGCTCGTGAAGGAGCACTGCGGCAAGGAGTTCTTCACAATCACTCCGGGTGTGCGCTTTGCAGATAACTCGAAGGACGACCAAGTGCGCATTATGACCCCTGCGCAGGCTCGTGAGATTGGCTCGGACTACATCGTTGTAGGTCGCCCTATCACCGCTGCCGAAAATCCTGTGGCAGCATACGAACGCTGCTGCAAAGAGTTCTTAAATGAGTAATAACGAATAAAAAATATACTATTATGGAAAAAACTATTGCAAAAGAGTTACTTTCGATTAACGCAGTATTTTTGCGCCCAGAGCAGCCTTTTACTTGGGCAAGTGGCATCAAGAGCCCAATCTACTGCGACAACCGCCTTATTTTGACTGCACCGCGTGTTCGTGAGCAGGTGGAGGCTGGTTTGGCAGAGTTGGTAAAGAAGCATTTTCCTGAGTGCGAGGTGTTGATGGGTACTTCGACTGCCGGTATTGCTCACGCCGCTATTGTGGCTACAATTCTCGATTTGCCAATGGGTTATGTTCGTAGCGGTGCGAAGGACCACGGTCGTGCAAACCGCATCGAGGGTAAGTTGGAGAAGGGACAGAAGGTTGTTGTTGTCGAGGATTTGATTTCGACCGGTGGCTCTTGTATCGAGGTTGTCGATGCCTTGCGTGAGGCTGGTGCCGATGTTTTGGGTATCGTGAGCATCTTCACCTACGGCATGAAGCGTGGAGTGGAGCGCATCGCCGAGGCTAACACCGTAAACTACTCACTCTCAAATCTCGATGCACTCGTAGAGGTTGCAGCAGAGGAGGGATATATCGCTCCGGAGTGGAAGGAGCGTATCCTCACATTCCGCAACAACCCAAGCGATGAGAGTTGGATTAAGTAATCCAACTTAAATTCATAATTAAAAATGAAAAATTAAAAATTGTTTTTCATACTGCGACAGCAACTAATTTTTAATTCTTAATTCTTAATTTTTAATTTCAAATGAGACATTTAACTGACCCTACGGATTTAACCCGCAAAGAGACCGATGATATTGTCGCTCTGGCACTCGATATTATAGCAAACCGTCAGAAATATAGCGAGGTTTGCAAAGGTAAGAAGTTGGCTACGCTCTTCTATGAGCCTTCAACCCGTACCCGTTTGAGCTTTACCGCTGCAATGATGGAGTTGGGCGGTAATGTACTCGGATTTTCAGATGCCAACTCTTCGTCAGTGAGCAAGGGCGAGACGGTGGAGGATACCGTTCGCGTAGTTGGTAACTTCGTGGATATTATCGCTATGCGCCACCATATTGAGGGTGCACCACTCGATGCTTCGATGGTATCGCCTGTGCCAATTATCAATGCTGGCGATGGCTCACACGCACACCCGACACAGACCTTGACCGACCTCTTGACAATGACTCGTGAGTTGGGACATTTGGACAACCTTACAATCGGTTTCTGTGGAGATTTGCTCTATGGCCGTACCGTTCACTCACTTATTAAGGCGATGTCGCGCTACGAGGGTACAAGATTTGTGCTTATAGCTCCCGATGAGTTGCGTCTGCCCGACTATATCAAACACGATGTATGCGAGAAGAATGGCATAGAGTATCGTGAGGTATCTTCGCTCGAAGAGGTTATCGGAGAGTTGGATATTCTCTATATGACGCGTGTACAAAAGGAGCGTTTCGTAGATGAAGAGGAGTATGAGCGAGTAAAGGATTGTTTTGTTCTTGATGCCGAGAAGATGGCTTTGGCAAAGGAGAAGATGGCAGTTTTGCACCCACTCCCTCGTGTGAATGAGATTGCAAAAGAGGTTGATGCAGACCCTCGTGCTGCATATTTCCGTCAGGTGGAGAATGGTAAGTTCGTGCGTATGGCACTGATGTACACGCTGTTGAAGTGGAAAGAAGAGGGCGCAGAGCCGTTGCATAACCACGAGGCTGTGGAGGTCGAAGGTTTGACTTGTCCTAACCACAAGTGTATATGCAACAACGAGAATGTTGATGCGAAGTTCCACTTGACAGAAGGTGGAGTATATCGCTGTCTATATTGTGACACTAAGGCCAAATAGGGTAGTCACATGGATAAAGAGAGGGGAGTGTCACGCAAACACTCCCCTCTGCTCTTTGTATTGTAACGGCTACCATTCACTCGCATTGTAAATATCTTTCGGCGCATTTGGTAGATTCGGGAAGAAGGTAATCCCTGTTTTTTGCTCTATCTCTGCCACCGACATCGTTTGTCTTGGAGCTCCGCCCTTATGCTCGAACCAGAAACCTGCACACTGCAACTCGCTTGCCGAGCAGTCACCTACCCATTTGCCACTATTGCCCGACTTGGTACGCAAGATAACCTTGTAGTAGTGAGTCGGAACGGCACAGGCTTTGCCCATTCCTTTATTATCCCAAGCGTAATCATAAGTTACACCCTCCGCAAAGTGCGCTCCCGTAACGACATAGAGCGTATCGGAACATATCCATTTATTGGTTATATCTCCTTCGAGTGAAGCCCAAGTGCCACCATTGAGCGACTGCAACTGCGGAGTCATATTGGTAAAGTAGAATGTTGTAGCGTTGTCGGCGTCAGATGCTAATCGGTCTGCTGATGGGAGTTGATGACCTCGTGAATGGGTATTTGTCCCGCCACCCTGCGAATAGTACGAATACTTTAAATTAGGCTCATACTTATCCTCTATACAACAAGGGTCGTACCCCCAATCATCGGTACGATGACCATTACCCTCTATGTAACATTTGTGCAACGGATACGCCACCCACAAAGCGCAATGTTTCTCCTTGTCAAAGCAGAATGAGTAATTGCGTAACTTATTGTTTGATGGCAACTTATCGTGATAGCCATACTCCAAATTCTCGTTCTCTATCTTTGCCGGCATCTCTGCCCAACCTTTGGTATTTACCACCGGCAAAGTAGATGCCTCCTGCGTCACCTGAATACTCTTTACAATATCGTAATCACTATTCCAAATCAGGATATTGGCACGGCGAGAAGACTTCTCTGTTGATGCGGCTACAACAACATCTATCTTACCATCACCCTTATTAAACGATAACCAATCAACATTTTCCGAAATATAGTATGTGATATTTGCAACAATCTTTACCTCCTGTGAGCCACCCTCTGCCCCGAAATTCAACACTTCGGGAGTAAGAGATAGAATAGGTGTAATTGACTCAACCTTTGTACAAGATACTACGGTAAGGAATAGACCTATCAGGTATAGAGTAAATCTGTTCATCGTTTTTCCAATTTTACAACATTTTCGACATGGTGAGTGTGTGGGAACATATCCACAGGTTGTACCGCCACAACGCGATACATCTCGCTCATCAATGCCAAATCTCGTGCCTGAGTTGCAGGGTTGCAACTCACATAGACAATACGCTCCGGTGCGGCGTTCAGGATAACCTCAATTACCGGCTCATCAACTCCTGCACGAGGAGGGTCCAAAATAATCACATTGGGGCGACCATTCTTGGCGATAAAGTCGTTGTTCAAGACCTTTTTCATATCGCCTGCGTAGAACGATGTATTCTCGATGCCGTTTATCTGCGAATTTATTTTTGCATCCTCAATCGCCTCCGGCACATACTCAATACCGACAACCTTCTTGCAACGCTTTGCGCAGAAGTTGGCAATCGTTCCCGTACCCGTGTAGAGGTCATAGAGGGTATCGACATCTCTCAAATCGGCAAAATCGCGCGTAACCTTGTAGAGTTCGTACGCCTGCTTGGAGTTGGTCTGGTAGAACGATTTTGGTCCTACCTTAAACTGCAAGCCCTCCATCTCCTCCATAATGTGGTCTTTGCCTGCATAGCAAATCGGTGCTAAATCGCCCGTAGAGTCGTTCCACTTCTCGTTGATGAAATAGATAGCCGAGGTAATCTGCGGGAACTCCTTCAAAACGGCATCGAACAACGCTGAGATACGCTCTTTGTCGTTCTCGTTGAAGATTATCGTCAGCATAATATCGCCCGTAGAGGCGGTGCGTAGGATAATTCCGCGCATCAACCCCTCATGCGCACGAGCGTTATGGAACGAGTAGCCGTTTTCGATGCAGAACTGCTTTATAAAGTCGCGAATCTCGTTCGATGGCGATGCCTGCAAATGGCACTCCTCGATGTCGAGAATCTTGTCGAACATATTCGGAATATGGAAACCGAGAGCAGGAGCAGCGGCGATATCGCCCTGCTGTGCTATCTCCTCGTAGGTCAGCCAACGCTTATCTGCAAAGGTGTACTCTATCTTATTGCGATAGTAGAGTTGTTGCTCCGAGCCAAGACAAGGGCGCACTTCGGGAATATCGAGTTTGCCGATACGCACAAGTTGGTCGCACACCTGCTGCGTCTTATAGTCGAGTTGTGTCTGGTAGGGTAGATTCTGCCACTTGCAACCTCCGCACACGCCAAAATGCTTGCATACAGGCTCTACACGACCTTCGGAACGATGTACAAAATTCACAACTCGTCCCTCCATAAATCGGCGATGACGCTTTGTCACCTGAACATCAACAATATCTCCCGGAATGGTCATAGGCACGAAAATCACCACCCCTTCGTGGTGTCCCATCGCCTTGCCCTCGGCTGCCAGTGTAGTAATCTCTAACCCCTCAATCAGAGGCATCGGTCCCTTCTTTCTTGCCATAAAATCGCTACTATATTACAAGTGGCTTGCAAGAATTTGAGCCTTGCCCTCGATAACCACCTCATTGGCAACAGCAGGAACGAGCATCACCTCGCCTGTGCGAAGTGTTTCGCTCTCCTCGCCATCGAGCGTAACCTTTGTATCGCCCTCAATACACATATAGATTGTAAAGGAGTCGCGCTTGCAGTAATCCAACTCAACCTTACCATCAACCACCAACATATCGGTCTTGAAAAAGTCGCAATCAACGATATTCACCTCCTTATTTGGCGTTGCAGTATAGGTACGGCGACACTTCTCGACACCCGACTCAAAGTCTATGGCATCAACTGCCAATGCAGTGTGCAACTCACGCGACTTACCCTCACTATCAACCCTGTTCCAGTCGAAGATACGATATGTGATATCCGAAGTCTGCTGAATCTCAATCACATTCAAACCCTTAGCCAAAGCGTGTACTGTTCCGGCAGGAATAAAGAATACATCGCCTTTCTTAACAGGTACTGCCTGCAAGATGTCGGCTACCGTACCCTCGGCAACTGCTTTAATATACTCCTCGCGAGTGATATTCTTATTCTTGAAGCCAAGATATATCACCGCCCCCTCCTCAGCATCGGCTATATACCACATCTCGGTCTTGCCGAATGAGTCGTGTCGCTCAGCCGCCAACTCATCGTTAGGGTGAACCTGCACCGAGAGGGTGTCGTTACAATCCAAATTCTTGATTAACAGAGGAAAGTCCAATCCGAACTGCTCGAACACCTCATCTCCGACCAACTCGCCCATATAGACCTCAATAATCTCCTGCAAATTGTTTCCTTTAAGAAAACCATTGGCAACTTTTGATATCGAGCCTTTCACGCCCGAAATATCCCAACTCTCGCCATAAACCTTCGATTTATCGACAGAACGGGAGTATAATCCTTTCTTAATTTCGAGGAGGCGCTTTCCGCCCCATATATTCTCTTTAAGTTGTGGTTTGAATTTGATAGGGTACATATATAATCTGTTTTATTTGAATAATTCTTCACACTTGGCTACTACATCATCTGCATCGGGAGTGAGCGAGAATGTATGACTTGGTTTGAGATAGAAAATCTCTTTATCTGCCCTATATCGAGCCTCTCCACCACCTGTAACATTCAGCATAATAGTAGCCTTCTTGTCGATATGCCCCGCCTGTATCTCCTTAATAAGAGTAGCCAAAGCAATCGCAGGAGCAGGGTGGATATCAATTCCCTCGGTCTGCTGGAATAGACGGGCAGCCTTCTGTGCCTGCAAATTTGTAGCCTGCAACACATCTCCGTTTGTCGCCTTCAAAGCATCATACAAACCTCCTGCAATACTATATGGCGGTTTTCTATTTGAGAGTACCTTTGCATCTATAATTGAAGCATCGCGGCGTGCATTATTGTCATCGTATGGCAACATCGCTCGCGAATCGGCACGCCAAGCATCGTACATAGGCACAAACGGAGCATTCTGCGACACCATCAATCGCATTAGATTTGTTCCGTAGCGACCATCTTCAATAAGGCGCATATTTGCCTCCCATGCCGCTATTGCACCTGTACCACTGCCAACTGCCTGAAAATAGTAATCAGGAATACGACCGATTGTAGTTACCGCC
Source organism: Alistipes sp. (assembly GCA_045596245.1). Lineage (GTDB taxonomy): Bacteria > Bacteroidota > Bacteroidia > Bacteroidales > Rikenellaceae > Alistipes. The sequence continues at coordinate 7,305 of JAZOBZ010000037.1, forward strand.
GATAAAACGGTTGTTCCCATGCCATCGCGGCGGGCGATATTCTTTGCTCCTCCTTCGGCGTAGAACATTGGCGACTTCAACACTAAGTTACTCAAATTAATTGCATCAAAGTAGTCGCCACCCTTAGCGCACGAAATCAACTTCACACAATCATTCAGCGGTGCATCAAACCACAACGCTTCAAGGTTGTCGGCAGGCACAGCCAAAAGGAGTTTTATGTTATTTTCGGAGCAGACCTTTGCAAATGCTCTTGCTGTGTTTCCTGCCGAAGCAACTACCAATATCTTTTCGTTGTCGGCATCGGTGCGTGCACAAACACTATAAGCCTCAGTCTCCTTGAACGAACATGTCGTCATCGTAGCCCCCTTCTCAGGAAAGTAACCATTGAAGGTGATGTAGAGATTCTCCAAGCCGAGAGCCGCAGCCAACCCTTCGCTCTTATATGTGGCGTGTGTTGCATCACATTTGAGCATACGCTTCATCGGCAGCCAATCACGATACTTGTAGAGTCCTTTATCATCATATACCTTTAACTGCTTTTTGGCATACTGCGCACGAATAAGCGATGGTTTATCGTAAGTAGGGCAGTCAAGAGACCAACCGTTGTCTTCAAAAAGCTCTCCTGTTGCCACACAAAGCAAATTATATTCAGTAGGATTAAAATCTTTCATACACTATAATCATTCTGTTATTTCGACAGTGTTTTAGCCTTTCAGAATAAACAGTGCAAATATAATAAAATTATTTGTAACGATGACATAATGGCAAGATTTTGGGAATTTCTCTATATAACACAACATTTTTACGATTAAAATGAAATAAATTTTGCTATAACAAAAATAATTTATACATTTGCACCACCAAAAACGGATAAACCCTATTTGGTAACGATGAATCCGTAGCTCAGCAGGTAGAGCACAACACTTTTAATGTTGGGGTCCCGGGTTCGAGCCCCGGCGGATTCACCTTCAATTGTTGAGCGGCAGAGTTTTTTACTCTGTCGCTTTGTTTTTATAATCTTGTACAAACCTGCTCAACAGATTATCAAAACAAAGCCGCTTCGCCCCTAAACTCTGGAAGTTGTCAGTTTGCGCCAAAATAAAAAGGTTATTAAAGGATATTAACGGCAATTAATGGTTATTAGGGAGTGGCGCAGATTCTTTAACAGCTTTAATTGCCTCTAACAACCCTTAATTATTCTGTGCGCTTTTGCAATTTGCAAAATAAAGTGCTATATTTGCAGTAGCAACATAACGAGGTCGATGAGTATATACTTCAAATAAGAGAACTCAGAAATGCCTTCCTTCGATTTTTCGGGGGGGGGTATTTTGTTGATATACAATTAGTTATAACCACAAATAACACTGTTCTATAACAAAAAAAACAAACAATTATGAAGAGATTTTATCTTATTTTATCGCTTGTAGCGATGTTGTTTATCTCCTGTGAGGGAGATTTTGGAGAGGGCGGAAATACCGATTTCGGAAATATCACGCTCGATGAAAATGCTACCGAACTGCTCAACCAGACGCTCGAAGGCGATGCTTTGTCGGGTGCAGGCATTACCTTTACGGCAAATGCTGCTTGGAGCGCAACGGTACGAGAGGTGCGCTCGGGTGCATCGTGGCTCACTATCTCGCCCGACCATGGCGAGGCGGGAACATACACGCTCTCGATTACGCTTGAAGTGAATGATACGGGTGCAAGTCGCAGTGCCGAGATTATCATCTCGTGCGATGGCTCGACCTTAAAGATTAAAATCACCCAAAAGGCTGCCGAGCAGGTAACACCTCCTGCTCCGACCATAGATGCAAAGAACAGAATTACCGCAATATTTTTCAGGGAAGACGATGACGAGGGTTATGAAGATCGAGCACTCTTCACATACAACGACAAAGGCAATATCGCATCTATCAAATATGAGCACATAAGTGATTATAAGTTAGTGCGTGAGATAACACAAACCATCAACTACGATGGTCGCAATGTGACAATTCCGGAGATGGGTTACTATCTCAACAAACAAGAGTATCCACAGCCTCACAGCTTCCGAGTTAAGGAGGAGTATACCGATGGTACGGCTATCCTAAATAGTGATGGCACGCTGTCATCATACAACTACGATGGCGAGGTGTTTAATATCTCGTACGGAAAAGATGGTCGAGTTGATAAATATACCAACGAGCAGTCGGAGGCTGTCGCACTCTTCACATGGGAAAATGGCAATCTGACAGGCATCTACACAGATGAACTTGAAACAACCATTACTATCAACTATTCCGACAAGGAGAATATCTGCGGTGGGGTAGATTGGTTGTGGTTGCTTATAAATAGTTATGATTGTTCCGAAGAGTTTATGCCTCTTGCCTTGTTGAACAAGAATGGCGGTCTGCACACCAAGAATTTGCCACAAAGTTTTTCTGCCAATGGACGAACTATTGAACTCACCTACACATTTGATGAGCAAGAACGAATTGAATCGGTTACCTTCTATGGTGTAACTTATGTCTTTGGCTACAATGATGACACCTTTGTCAGCTACGAATGGGCTCCTTATGTTACGAAACAAGAGATTGTGAATTACTACAACGAAATTAATAGTGGCGACCTTGGTTATAACCGCCATTGTGTGATAAGAACATACAGCGGAAAAGATAACTATTTTGACCATACATACACCCAAAGTTATACTTTTTACGACATTTATGGTTGTTTGTTTATAGGGCCAGAATACAAGTATGTTGATGTTGTAATGAAGAGCGAAGACGACTATACAAATGCCAAATATAGAGGTTCATACACCGAGCCATACATAGACGAATGGGAGCGAGAGGCTAACTATGTATATTATGATTTTACGACTTTTATTGCTCGTGGAGGTTATAGGCTTGAATTGCGGAGTGAAGAGCAATTTTCATTGTACGATGCAACTACGGGTGAACATGTTGCAACAAAGTTCCCAAATGAGGAGTGGGTGCCATATTTCAAACTCGTGGAGACCGATAGAAGCAAGAATGGCGCAGGAGAGGGTACAGATGAAAATGGCGTTCCGGGGGTACTTCAATACTATACTATTGCGTGTGATATGTATGTTACTTTCTCTCGAAAGGATGCTGACCCTACAAAGTTGAACTATATTCTATATAACTCTTGTTTCTTTACTATGACTCACTGGATACCAAACAAGCAGTAAAATTTGTGTTTCGCATAATAAAAAAGCCCCAAAGGTCGGTAATGACTTTTGGGGCTTTTTTAGGGGGGGGTATTTATCTCGTCTAAATGCCTGCTATCTTCTTGATTTCGTTCAACTTATTTAACGCCTCCAACGGGGTGAGCGAGTTGATATCCAACCCCTTGATTTGGTCGCGGATTTGAATCAATACGGGGTCTTCGAGTTGGAACATCGACAACTGCACATCGGGCGTGCGTACCGACTCGGCGACATCGGCAACCTCCTGTGCCGACACCTTCTTGCCACGCTTGCGCAGCTCGCCCTTCGGCACCATATCGCTATTGCCATACGCCTTCTCCAACGCTCCAAGGATTGCCGTTGCACGCTCCACAATGGTTGCAGGCATACCCGCCAATTGCGCCACATGAATACCGAACGAGTGCTCCGTACCGCCACGCTCCAACTTACGCAAGAATACCACCGTACCGTCAATCTCCTTGACCGAAACATGGAAATTCTTCACACGCTGACACACTTGCTCCATATCGTTGAGTTCGTGGTAGTGCGTAGCAAAGAGTGTGCGAGGGTGCGCCGTAGGGTGGTTGTGCAAATACTCAACCATAGCCCACGCTATCGAGATACCATCGTAGGTGCTTGTGCCTCGACCAATCTCATCTAGCAACACCAAACTGCGCTCCGAGATATTATTCAAGATGCTTGCTGACTCCAACATCTCGACCATAAAGGTAGATTCGCCCTGCGAGATATTGTCCGAAGCTCCCACACGAGTAAAAATCTTATCCACCAAACCAATCTCCGCCTTAGCAGCCGGCACAAACGAGCCCATCTGCGCCATCAGCACAATGAGAGCCGTCTGACGCAACAGTGCCGACTTACCCGACATATTCGGACCGGTAATCATCATAATCTGCTGCGACTCGGTGTCGAGCATCAAATCGTTCGGGATATATCGCTCGCCAACCTTCATCAAGGTCTCAATTACGGGGTGGCGTGCCGATTTAAGTTTTATTGTGGTCGAATTATTCAACTCTGGGCGCACATACTTGCGCTCCACCGCCACAACTGCCAACGAGTAGAGGCAGTCGATGCGTGCGACAATCTGTGCATTGCGCTGAATATCTCGCAATGAGCCTGTAACATAGGCGATTAGGTCGTTGTAGATTTGCTGTTCGAGTTGCAGAATTCGCTCCTCTGCACCGAGAATTTTCTGCTCGTACTCCTTCAACTCCTCGGTGATATATCGCTCGGCTGCCGCCAAGGTCTGCTTGCGAATCCAACGCTCCGGCACCTTATCCTTGTGGGTATTGCGCACCTCGATATAGTAGCCAAAGACATTGTTATAGCCGATTTTAAGCGATGGAATACCCGTCAGCTCGCTCTCCTGCTCCTGAATTTTTTGCAAAACCTCCTTACCGTGCAGAGCCACTCGGCGCAAGTCATCGAGCTCCGCCGAAACACCATCGGCAATAATGCCGCCCTTCTGAATCTGATTGGTTGCAGGGTCAGGGTAGATGGTCTGCGCAATACGCCCCGACACCTCGGTCAGAGGGTTTATCTTCGAGGCTGCAAGGTGGAGAATATCACTATCTGACGACTCCAACGCCGCCTTCAATAGTTCTATCGCCTCCAACGAATTTTTCAGTTGAAGCATCTCACGAGGTAGCACTCGCAAACTCGCTATGCGTGAGGCAATTCGCTCTATATCGCCCGTCATCGAAAGGTGTTCGTTCACTGCCGAGCGAGTAGCCGCATCTTTCACAAACACCTCGACCATATTCTGTCGCTCCTCGATGCGTTTCAGGTCGAGAATCGGCATCGCAATCCACTTGCGCAAGAGTCGTGCGCCCATGGCGGTACGCGTTTTGTCGAGCGTCTTTGCAAGCGAGAAGTTCGCATCGCCACCTGTCGAAGCGAAGAGTTCTAGGTTGCGCGAAGTGAACTTATCAATCCACACATACTCCTCACGGTCAAGACGCGACAACGAAGATATATGCGCCACATTGTTGTG
>JAZOBZ010000038.1:0-9511 GCA_045596245.1 Alistipes sp.
ATTTGTCTTCCTAAGACCGCTTGGCCTCCGACTTATCCGGGTAACTATCGCACCAGCGGTGGCGAGTTGGAGGCGCTAATCGCAAAATGTCGCAAGCGTGGTGTGGCATTGCGCATAGGTGTCAATCACGGCTCGTTGGCCCGCCATATTATCGACCGACTCGGCGACACCCCTGCCGGAATGGTCGAGTCGGCAATGGAGTTTTTGCGCATTTGCGTCAAGGAGCAGTTCGACCAAGTCGTAGTGTCGATGAAGTCGAGCAACACGCGCGTTATGGTACACTCCTACCGCCTTTTGGTCGAGGCGATGGAGCGCGAGGGTATGTCGTTCCCTATCCACCTCGGCGTTACCGAGGCTGGCAACGGCATCGAAGGTCGCATTAAGAGTGCTGTGGGTATTGGCGCACTCTTGGCTGATGGCGTGGGCGACACAATTCGTGTTTCTCTGACCGAAGCCCCCGAAAACGAGATTCCCGTAGCGCAGATGTTGGTCGAGCACTTCCAGAATCGCGAGGGAGAATTTGAGGTTTTGCACCCGGAGCGATACTCCCCAACCGAGTACCGCCGCCGCACCTCGGCACCGATTGTGGCGCACAGCGAGATTACCGATGACTATATTGTGGTTGATGCTGTAAGCGGAAACCCAACAGCCGAGTGGCGTGCCGCAATTCTCAATGCCGACTACGACAAACCCGTTGTTATTCGCCGCCACTACGAGGGCTCGAAGGAGGAGGTTGCTGTGCGTGCCGCAGCCGATATGGGGCAGTTGCTGCTCGATGGTTTGGCTGATGGAGTGTGGATTGATGCACCGCAGATTGCCGAAAAGGAGTTGCATGAGGTGGAGTTGATGATTTTGCAGGCCTCGCGTGCAAGATTTTCGCATACCGAGTACATCGCCTGCCCTTCGTGTGGTCGTACCTTATATAATATAGAGCAGGCGTTGGCAGATATCAAGGCTCGCACTTCGCACTTGAAAGGTTTGAAAATTGGCGTTATGGGTTGCATCGTAAATGGTCCGGGCGAGATGGCAGATGCCGACTACGGCTATGTCGGTGCGGGCGCAGGTCGCATTTCGCTCTATAAGGGCAAGGAGTGTGTCGAGCGCAATATCCCACAGGAGGAGGCTCTCGAACACCTTATCGCTCTCATCAAGGCAAACGGAGATTGGAAAGAAAGCGAATAAAAAGCGAATTTCTGCGTTACGCTTCGGTCGTTGAGTTCCTCACATACGCCAAGTATGCTCCGGACTCAACGCCTTGCAAGCCTTGAACTCCATCTTTTTATTCGCTTTCTTAAAAGGTATTGAAATAACTTTTAACTCTGCACTTTTAACTTTTAACTGAATGGTTGTTTTACCACTGACATATTGGGGAAACATTGAGTATTTCGCCAATCTTTTGCATGGTGGCGAGGAGGCAATTATAGACCTTGGCGAGAACTATGTGAAACGCTCGGAACGAAACCGCACCGAGATTGTTACACCTACGGGTGGAATGGTTTTGTCGGTGCCGCTTATCAAGGCAAACCGCCCTCGAACACCTATGCAAAAAGTTTGCATAGATAACTCCAAGCGTTGGCAACACCAACATTGGGTGGCGATTCTCTCGGCTTATCGTTCATCGCCCTACTTCGACTATATCGCCGACCGCATAGCCCCGATTTATGAGCGCAAGTGGGACTCTCTTGTGGACCTCAATCGTGAGATTTTGCAAGCGGAGTTCGATATTTTGGGTATTGAACCGAAGTTCCGCTTCTCGGAGCAATATATCGAGCCGAGCGAAGACTTAATAGATCTCCGCGACAAAAAAAGAGAGAGCCATTTCTGCTCTCCCTCATATTTTCAATTGTTTATGGACCGTACCCCCTTTGTCGAAAACGCTTCGATGCTCGACCTACTGATGTGCGAGGGGCGTGAGGCTATTGCACTCTTAGATAGTTGCCGATTGTAAGCGACATCTCATCAACTCTATCCCCTACCGTAACCTTTACGGCATTTGTACCCTTCAAGGTGAGGGTGTCGGTGCGATATATCGTGCGTGCCACATTCTCACACGCCACTGTATCGCCATTTATGGTCATCACAGGGCGACCAAGCGATGAGTAGACCGTAAGCACCTGACGCTCCTCGGAGCGAATATCGCGGTGTTTGTCGGTGATATGAAGTGTCGGCTTGCGGCGATTCCACTGCGACTTATAGAGGTAGAAGAGGTTCTTACGGCTCTTATGGTCGCCCGCAACTACGCCTGAGTCGCGTACCCCGTGCTGATAACGAGCAGAGCCCATATCGAACATCGAGTTGAGCCATACACCCCAGAACAACTCCTCATCAACCAATCGCGAATATCCCTCGTGGAACTTTTGCTGACGGGCACTTGCTGCTACGGCATTGCAAGTTTTAGGGGTTGAAACGAAGCGAGCCCCATTGCTACTCTCGCCATAGCATACCGCCTGACAGAGATGGTTCCAATTTGTACGCAGAGCCCCCTGCCACAAATCCAAATCGGTAACCTCGCCACTCTCCCAACCTACTGCTTGCTGCCAAACGATAAGGTCAGTAATGAAGTTGATTTCGCCGTCTTGGTTGCTCATCGCTACCGTAGGGCGCGAAGCATCGAGCTTTTTGGCGGTGGAGTTCAACTTGCGGATATACTCCATCTGCTGTTTGGAGTTGCCTCGCAACATCGAGAATACGCCCCACATCGCCACCGAGGGGTGGTTGATATTCTGCAAAACAATCTCTCGCAGTTGTTGCAAACCGTTCTCCTCGAAACGAGCAGTCGAATAGTACGGTATATCGCTCAAAAATGGCGCACGCGCAAGTGGAAAATCTACCCACGCAACCATTCCGAGGCGGTCGCACTCGTTGTATAGATGTTGCGAGTGTGGTCCCGTAACCGAACGCACAGCATTTGCGCCCATCTCACGAGCAAGCGCAAGGTCGGAGTTTATCTCCGCCTGCGACACTGCATTTCCCTTCTGCATACGGTCGTGTCCGAGCAACACGCCACGCACACGCACACGGCGACCATTTATGGTAAATTTCTTCTCCGGCGTAACATCGATTTTGCGGAAGCCGGTCTTAACCTCCACCGACTCCTCGCCTATCGTAACACGCACGGTGTAGAGGCGTGGCTGCGATGGCGACCATAGTTCGGCATTTTCGATAGTGAATGGAACAGCCAGCAAGTTGCCGTCAATCTTTGCCTTCATGCTCTTCGACAACGACACATAGCCATCGGGAGCGAGGAAATCGACCGTAACGCTGTGTGAGGAGTCCTTTTTGCCGAGCAGAGCTATATTTACTCTGCCCGAAACACGCTCCTTCGACACCTCGGTCTGATGTACCATCACGCCATCTGTGCCGCAGTAGAGTGGTGAAACGGTTGTTTTGTCAGTTACAATAAGTTCAACATCACGATATATTCCGCCGTAGCGATTCTCCTCGGTCGAAGTAGGCAAGACATCGCTACGCATGGCGTTGCTTACCGCCACAAGCAGGGTGTTGTTGTAGCCATACGACACCTTGTCCGAAATCTCAAATGCGAAGGCGGTATATCCGCCATAATGCTCTCCGATATGGCGACCATTTACGAAGACATCGGCAACGCTCTGAACGCCATGAAAGCGCAAGAAAAGCCTCTTCCCCTTCCACTCGGCAGGGATAAAGAGCGTGCGCTGGTAGTTGGCGGAGGTTTGGAGATAGGAGCCATCACCCACAAAGGCGTCTATGTTCCAAGTGTGCGGAAGGGCAATTTCGCGAGCATTATCGCTCGAATTTTCCTCTGCAAAAAAGAACTTCCAACCGCTGTTGAGCGAGTATATTTCTCGTGCCGAAGCACCGAAAACGATGCCGACAACAATGGCTATGGATATCAAAATTCTCTTCATAATAACACTATTCTAACTGCAAAATTAGAAAATTTTACCCACAATTCCACAATAAGAGATAGAAAATTTAGGCTTTTGGAGAGTCTCCAATAAGTTTCTTGGCTCGCTTGTTTTGTAAAAGTTGTGTAACAAAAGCTGTTTTGAAGTTGCTCGCAGACCGGAAAAAGCGGAGCTTGCTTGGTGTGAATGTGCATTTGAGGGTAAGCCTAAATATAGGAATTACCCTGCTAAAAGCTACTGTCGCTGAGATATAGGCATAAAAAAATGAGGTCTTCGGAGGTATTCGACTCACGGGAGAGCACCTCCCGCAGTCTTAGCAACCCAATGTTGCAACCTTCCGATTTCCTCAACCAACCTAAAACTACTAACCTAAAATGAACCTTAAAACTTCGCTGCAAAGATAAGGGCTTTTTTCTTATTGTGCAAGTTTTTTATTAAAAATTTTTAATTATTTTTTTATATTTTTTTAGCATAAAAGCGTAATGCCTTGTTATATAGCACTTTACAAATTGAAATAATTTTAAAAACATTTATCGCTATTCGATATGCTACTATTTGGTATCTATTCTTTTGAGGAGTAATTTGATTCTATATAACTCTTTTTCCGTTGAAAATCGTCTCAATTTTTTGTTTTTTCGATTTATAATTTGTATATTTGTCTAAGTTCGAGGTGAGAGCCACCGCATCTGTCGAATTTTTTAATGATAGAAACAGTATGATTGATGCGTTTGTGACATACATTCAATCCGAGAGACGCTACTCTGCGCTTACGGTGCGGAACTACAAGCATGACATCGAGTCGTTCGTGACTTGGTGTGCCGGGAATGCCGGCATAAAACCTGAGGAGTTTGATATCTGCAAGGTATCTGCTGAGGATATCCGTGAATGGATTATCTTTCGCATGAACTCAAAAAAGGTAAATGCAATGTCGATGAATCGAGAACTCTCCTCGTTACGAAGTCTGTATAAGTATCTGAGGAGGCAAAATTTAGTAACATCAGATCTATTTAAGAAGATATCATCACTGCGTGTTGCCCGTAAACTTCCAACCTTTGTTTCCGAGACACGCATGGAGTCCCTGCTTGACAATCTGAGAGAGAAAAGCGTTGATGGCTCCTTCATAGAGCAAAGAAATTCCCTCATAATAGCACTATTTTACAGCTGTGGCATTCGACTTGCCGAGTTACAGGGTATAACGATGGGGGATTTCTCCTCCGATTTTATGAATCTGCATGTGCGGGGTAAAGGCGATAAACAACGCATGATACCTATTTTGCCGGAGATGACATCGCGCATAAAATTATATTTAGAGCATTTAGGGAGTATGGGATTATCGACAGCCGCAGGTGCTCCATTAATAGTTTCGGAGAAAGGCACTCGTCTTGCTCGCTCAACAATCCAGCGAATTGTGGGAGCTGAGTTGTCAAGGGCAAATATACAGGGTAAGAAGTCTCCGCATGTACTGCGACACACCTTTGCAACACACCTGCTGAACAAAGATGCCGATATGCGAGATATTCAGGAGTTGATGGGGCACTCCTCGTTAAAAACCACACAATGTTATACTCACAACAGTATAACAAAATTACAAGAGGTGTATCAGCGAGCGCACCCACATAGATAGGCGAAACAGAAGATTCTGCACTGCGACAAGGGCGAAATTAATGAAAACTAAAATGGCCGCGAGCCAAAAATAGATAAAAACCATAAAAATTTTTGTGTTATGGAGATTAAAATTCAATCAGTGAAATTCGATGCGAGCAAGCAGCTTATCGAGTTTGTAGAGAAGAAGATGTCGAGATTAGAGCGTTTTGAGGGCAATTCGACAGGTGTAGATGTAGTATTGAAGCTGGACAAAGACAACGAAAAGGGTAATAAGGTCGCACTTGTAACCCTGCATGTCACTGGCTCAGATATAGTAAGCGAGCAGCGTGCTCGAACATTCGAGGAGGCTGTGGATTTAACTCTCGATGCCATAAAACGCCAAATCGAGAAGCGTAGAGATTAATTAGAAACGAGAGAAGTTATCTAACAGATGAGACTGTTTAACAAGGCTCTTTCGGTATCTGCTTTATCGGGGAAATGCTCAACTGCGCTGAGTAGAATCTGCTTTTCCAATCTGCGAGTGGATCCAAAGTAGCTCTTGCTATACAACTTCTGACAAACAAGAGCGTGACCAACAAAAAAAACTTGTTGGACACGCTCTCTCTTTGTGGTATGGTTTGTGCGATGTTTTTGAGTGATATTTCAAAAAAACTTAAAACATATTACTATGAAAACATCAACAACAACCAAAAAAGGTTGTGCAACAACAACCGACTGCGCAACTACTGCCGATGGTCGCCTCGTGGCGGCTCCTACCGAGTTTATACCTCAATGTTCGACCTCACCGGAGGTGGCGTATAAGATGGTTAAAGACGAAACATATCCACAGACACAACCTCGCCTTAACCTCGCAACTTTCGTTACGACCTATATGGACGAGTACGCCACAAAGTTGATGAACGAGGCGGTGAATATCAACTATATTGACGAAACGGAGTATCCTCGCGTGGCGGTGATGTGCGGTCGTTGCATCAACATTATCGCCAACCTTTGGAATACTCCCGAAAAGGCGGAGTGGAAGGCCGGTGCGCTCGGTATCGGCTCTTCGGAGGCGTGTATGCTCGGCGGTGTGGCAGCCCTCTTGCGCTGGAAGGCTCGCCGCAAGAAGGAGGGAAAGTCGTGCGAAAAGCCAAATATCGTATTGAGTTCCGCCTATCAAGTTGTGTGGGAGAAGTTTGCGCAACTCTGGGGCGTAGAGATGCGTGAGGTACCGTTGTCGCTCAAATGCCCATCGCTCGATCCGAAGAAGGCGGTGGCGATGTGCGATGAGAATACTATCTGCGTAGTGCCGATTGCGGGAGTTACATGGACCGGTCTGAATGATGATATCGAGGCACTTGATAAGGAACTCGATACCTTTAATAAAAAGACGGGTTATGAGGTGGCTATTCATGTCGATGCCGCTTCGGGTGGCTTTATCTTGCCATTCTTGAAGCCCGATTTTAAGTGGGATTTCCGTTTGAAGTGGGTATATTCGATTTCGACTTCGGGACACAAGTACGGCTTGGTATATCCGGGCTTGGGCTGGGTTGTTTGGCGCGATAAGAAGTGCCTACCGGAGGAGATGTCGTTCAGCGTGAACTACCTCGGTGCGAACATCACACAGGTCGGTTTGAACTTCTCTCGACCTGCGGCACAGATTCTCGGTCAGTACTACAACTTTATCCGCTACGGATTCGAGGGCTACAAGAAGATTCAGCAGGAGTCGATGGATATCGCCTGCTATTGCCACGAGCAGATTGGCAAGATGAAGTGTTTTACGAACTACGCCAAGACGCTCGATAACCCTCTCTTTATCTGGTATATGAACCCTGAGTATGACAAGACCGCAAAGTGGACTTTGTACGACTTGCAGGCGGTGTTGCAGCAGAGTGGTTGGATGGTTCCTGCCTATACAATGCCGAAGGATATCGAAGATTTGGTAGTTATGCGAGTGGTTGTGCGTCAAGGGCTTACACGCGATATGGCGGATATGCTCCTGACCGATATCCGCAACGCTGTTGCCGAGTTTGACAAGTTGAAGTATCCGACAACTTCACGCCTTGCGTACGAGAAACAGGAGAAACAATACGGTAAAGTATTTACACATTAGAGCCATTGAGAGTTCTTTTGTAAAAAAGATGGGTTGTCAATCTGTTGACAACCCATCTTTAGTTGCGGGAGGAGGACTCGAACCTCCGACCTCCGGGTTATGAGCCCGGCAAGCTAACCAGCTGCTCCACCCCGCGATATATCTTTACTTAAAAATAAGTTCCTCGCGTTTTGCTGGTGCAAAGGTATGGCAAAAAAACGATACTTCCAAATTTACCTTGAAAATAATTCAAAATTTATGCCGACAAGCCTCTATCACAATAGCTAAAACATCGTGTATATCAGATACCACGCCACAAAGCGGGCAAACTTACCGAGTAGCATAAAGAGTGCAGATGGCACAAACTTTACACGGAAGAATCCCAACGCAACAGCCAAAATATCTCCAATAAACGGTACCCATGATAGTAGGGCTACCCACGCTCCATATTTGTCGATTTTTGCCCTATGACGAGCAATTTTTTCGGGGTTGGCGCCGAGCTTCTCAATCCACTCCCACTTGCCCAGACGCCCTATGCCGTAAGAGGTCAAACCTCCCAGAAAGTTGCCAACAGTGGCTACTCCGATAACAATCCAAGGTGTGCCGCCTGCGGCAAGCATACCTATAAGTAGCACATCGGCACTAAATGGTACAACGGTAGAGGCGAGAAATGAGCCGATGAAAAGTCCTACATACCCGAGTTCAAGTAGCCAATCCATAGTTAAATCCAATTTCGATGAACAAAGGTAATAAATATAATTTTAACTCTGCAAGATTAGACCTTTTTCGTGAGATTTGCGCCATAGTAAAGGAGGAGTTGTTGGTTCTGTATGAGCAATTTGGACAAGCATAGTCGCATAAATAGTAGCATAAGAGAGCTTAAAGTTTTACTGACCTTTACTCAATTAAGTCGGAGTTGATAGCCAAAATATCTGCAACATTTTGTAAAAAAATAGAGAATTTTGCATTTTGGATTTTGCATTTTGAATTTTATTCGTACCTTTGCACCGCTAAATAGCACAAAACATTTAATAATTAAACAATTATGAACAATTACGAAACCGTTTTCATTGTCACTCCGGTGCTCTCTGAGGCTCAGGTAGCAGAGGTTGCTGACAAATTCCAGGGAATCATTACCGAGAACGGTGGTCAGATTGTGAATGTAGAGAATTGGGGCTTGAAGAAGCTTGCATACTCGATTCAGAAGAAGACAACCGGTTTCTATTTCTTGGTAGAGTTCACCGGCGAGGGCTCGTTGATTAACACCCTCGAAACACAGTATCGCCGCGATGAGCGAGTTATCCGTTTCTTAACTTTCAAGCAGGACAAGTACGCAGTAGAGTACTCTGAGAAGCGTCGTGCCAAGCTTGCTAACAAAAACAAGGAGGAGTAAACTATGGCAGAGATGAATCAGGGTGGCGAGTTGCGCTACCTCAACCCAGTGTCGGTTGATGTTAAGAAGAAGAAGTATTGCCGTTTCAAGAAGCTCGGCATTAAGTATGTAGATTACAAGGATGGCGAATTTTTGAAGAAGTTCCTCAACGAGCAGGGTAAGATTTTGCCACGTCGCTTGACCGGTACTTCACAGAAGTTCCAGAAGAAGGTTGCTCAGGCTGTTAAGCGTGCACGCCACCTCGCAATTTTGCCATTCGTAACCGATTGTATGAAATAAAGGAGGGCGAGACTATGGAGATTATTTTGATTAAGGATGTAGAGAACCTCGGATACGCTAACGACATCGTTGTTGTTAAGCCGGGTTATGCGAACAACTACCTCATTCCACAGGGCTTCGCAAAGGCTGCTACTGCTTCTGCAAAGAAGGTTTTGGCAGAGAACCTCAAACAGCGTGCTCACAAGGACGCTAAAATTTTGGCTGACGCTCAGGCACTCGCTGAGAAGATTGCAAATCTTCCACTCTCGTTTGCTGTTAAGGCTGAGGAGGGACGCA
>JAZOBZ010000039.1:0-85032 GCA_045596245.1 Alistipes sp.
TGCACCTGCATCGTGATTCGGGAGCGCACACCCTCCGCCTTGAAGCGGCGGGCAACACCCACCATCGCAATCTTCATAATATCGGCTGCCGTACCCTGAATCGGGGCGTTTATGGCGTTTCGCTCCGCCAAAGCACGAGCATTGGCGTTGCGTGAGCTTATATCGGCAAGGTAACGGCGGCGACCAAAGAGCGTTTCGACATACCCCTTCTCGCGAGCGTTATTGACAACTTTGTCCATATACTCCTTAACCTTCGGATACGACTCGAAGTAGCCCTCAATGAGTTGTTTCGCCTCACTGCGAGGAATACGCAAACGCTGGCTCAGACCAAATGCCGAGATACCGTATATAATTCCGAAGTTTGCAGTCTTGGCACGGCGGCGCTCCTCGCCTGTAACCTCCTCTATCGGCTTCTTGAATATGCGTGCAGCCGTAGCAGCGTGAATATCCTTACCCTCACGGAAAGCCTCGCACAAACTCTCATCTCCGCTTAAATGAGCCATCAGTCGCAACTCCACCTGCGAATAGTCTGCCGAGAGAAGTTCGTGCCTGTCATCACTCGGCACAAAGGCTGAGCGAATAGGGCGACCAAGGTCATCTCGCACCGGAATATTCTGCAAATTAGGATTTGCCGAAGAGAGGCGTCCCGTAGCCGTAACCGCCTGATTATATGAAGTGTGTATATGCCCCGTAATAGGATTTACGAGCAGAGGCAACGAATCGACATAGGTCGAAAGCAACTTCTTAACACCTCGATACTCCAAAATCAAATCGACAACCTTATGCGTTCCTGCAAACGATTGCAGATACTCCTCATCGGTGCAGAACTGCTTGGTCTTGGTCATCTTCGGTTTGTCTGTAATGCGCATCTTCGCAAAGAGCAACTCTCCGAGTTGTCGGCTCGAATTGATATTTATCTCACGCTCACCCGACACCTCTCTAATCTGCTCCTCTATGGCGTTGAGCTGTTGCGACAATGTGGCAGAGTAGGTGCGCAGAGCCTCACTGTCTATGCGGACTCCCTCCCACTCCATATCTACCAACACATCTATCATCGGCTCCTCGATGGTGCGATAGAGCGTCAGCAACGAAGGTTCCTTCTCGATAAGCGGCAACAGCACATTGTAGAGTTGCAGTGTGATATCTGCGTCCTCGGCAGCATACTCCGAGATACGCTCCACGCCTATCATATCCATCGTGAGTTGCTTCGCACCCTTACCGATAAGCGACTCTATCTCTATTGGCGAGTAGTTGAGATATCGCTCTGCCATGGCGTTCATTCCGTGTCGGGACTCGGCATCAAGCAGATAGTGCAGCAACATTGTATCCCACTTCATACCCTTAACCAATATGCCCAACGCACGAAGGAACAAGATATCGAACTTCATATTCTGTCCCACCTTGGCAATGCTCTCATTCTCGAAAATAGGTCGCAAAATCGAGGCATACTCCGCCTCAACCTCGTTGCGAGGTCGCACATCGGCATTATGTCCAAATGGGATATACCACGCCTCATGTTCACGAATAGCGAGCGACAGACCGACAATGCGGTCGCCAAACATATCCAATCCTGTGGTCTCTATGTCGAAACAGAAGAGTGGGGTAGTTGCAATCTCATTAACGACACGGCGCAACTCCTCGGCAGTATATATCGTTGTATATTTGTGCGGAGTGTTTGCCACCGTAGCAAATGCACTCGCAAACAGGTCAGGTTCCACATCGCCTACCTCAGTCGGTGTAGCAGCAACCTCGGTTGCAGGCACAATTGGCGCAAACATCGCATCAAACAACGAGCCTTGCCCCTCCATTGAAGCCTTTTTCTGCTGTCCCGCCTTCACTCGTGCCATATTGGCAAGTTGCATCTGCGGGGCTTGTTGCGGCACAGAGGTATCCTCCACAGGTGCGATATTATTCAAATCTGCCAAGAAGCCCTTAAAATCCAACTCGGCAAACAGAGCTCTCAACTCATCAATCTTCGGCGAGCAGACTGTCAAATCCTCCTCTCTAAACTCTATCGGCACATCGAGGCGAATGGTGGTCAGCACCTTTGCCAAGCGCAATTGCTCCTCATTGGCGAGGATATTTGCGCCCGTCTTGCCGCCAATTTTGTCGGCATTGGCGATGATATTTTCAACCTCGCCCCACGCCTGCACCATCTTGCACGCGCCCTTCTCGCCGACACCCGGAACTCCCGGAATGTTATCGGAAGAGTCACCCCATAGAGCCAAAATATCGCGTACAAGTTCAGGGCGGTCGATGCCATATTTCTCGCGTATAGCCTCCTTATCGACAATCTCGATGCCATCGCCCTTCTGCTTGTAGAGTTTGCGATTCTCGCCTACGAGTTGCCCGTAATCCTTGTCCGGCGTAACCATAAAGACCTCATAGCCCGCCTCATCACCCTTCTTGGCGAGTGTTCCGATAACATCATCTGCCTCGAAACCCGGCACCTCCAACACTGGGATACACATCGCCTCGACAATGCGCTTCACATAGGGTACCGACTGCAAAATATCTTCGGGCGTAGCAGGGCGATTAGCCTTATATTCGGGATATATCTCGCGGCGGAAACAACCACCTTTCGGGTCAAAAGCGACACCTAAGAGGTCAGGCTTTTCGCGCTTCTGGATATCACGCAAGAACTTTGTAAACCCATAGACAATCGAGGTGTTCATACCTGCATGATTGCGCATAGGTCGCCCCATAAATGCGTAGTAGTATTTGAAAATCAATGCATAAGCATCGACAAGAAAAAGCCGTTTCATCTCCAATTGACAATTGACAATTGATAATTGACAATTAAGGTATTTTATCTATAATTCTATTTTTCAATCGTTATCAGATGCAAACCACTCTGCATACGAAGTTGCCGTTTCGTGCAAGCGCAACGAGTACAACTGCACATTCGCAGGCAAAGCCCTCTGCAAACGCTCGGCAAAATCTGCCAACATATTCTCGCAAGTCGGTTGGTAATCGACTAAAATAACCTTCTCGAACTTCGCACCGAGCACCTCTCGTAACTCCATATTCTGCTCCGAGTCGCGCAACACAAACGAGTGGTCGAGTCTATCGACAATCTCGTTATTGACGATGCGTTTCAGCTCTCCGAAGTCCATCACCATACCCAATTTCGGGTTGCTCTCATCGTACGAAGGCTCTCCCTTAACCGTGACGAAAAGACGATAGGAGTGCCCATGAATTTCACGACACAATCCGTCATAGCCATCAAGTGCATGTGCCGACTCGAACGAAAACTCCTTTGTCAATCTGATTTTAGCCATACCGGTAGATTATGCTTTATCTGTCCAAATAGTCAATATGGGGCTCACGCGAGAACATCTCGTTTAGCGAGATATAGGTCTGAGTGCTTGTAACACCCGGAATACGCAGAATATTGTCAAAAATGGTATGCATAAGATGCTCGTTATCCACACAGTATAACTTCACCATAGCTGAGTAGGAACCCGTGATAAAGTGGCACTCTACAACCTCCGGAATAAGCTTCATCTTCTCCGCTACCGAGATTGTCATCATTGGATCCTGAATACTCAAATTCACAAAAGCACAAACATCAAATCCGAGCATCTTTGGATTGACAATCATACGCGAACCGAGAATTACACCCTCGTCTTCCAACTTCTTTATGCGTTGATGGATTGCCGCACCCGAAATTCCACACTCGCGGGCAATCTCCAAATATGGCATTCTCGCATTTTTAACCAAGAATTTCAAAATCTTGCGGTCAATCGCATCTAAAACTTCTTTACTCATAGTATTTATGTTTTTTTGTGGCTTTTAGCCATTGGTAATTAGCCTATGGCTAAATTAAAAATTTCTTTTTAGGGAGTGTAGAGAATTTAGAGAGTTTAAGGAGATAATTCTGTATCTCTCGTCCCTCGTCTCTCGTCTAACTATTTAAGTACTCCGAGTTGTTTGCCGACCTCGACAAAAGCCTCAACACAACGCTCCAACTGCTCTCTCGTATGCCCTGCCGATACCTGCACACGAATACGAGCCTGCCCCTTCGGAACAACAGGATAGTAGAAGCCCGTTACAAAGATACCCTTCTCCTGCAATGCAGCTGCAAACTCCTGCGATAACTTCGCATCGTAGAGCATTACGGCGCAAATTGCCGATACGGTAGGTTTGATATCGAAACCTGCTGCCAACATCTTCTCGCGGAAGAATGCCATATTCTCAACCAAGCGGTCGTGGTGCTCGTTGCTCTCTTCGAGCATCTTGAACATCTCGATACCTGCACCCACAACTGCCGGCGGCAACGAGTTCGAGAAGAGGTAAGGGCGCGAACGCTGACGCAACATATCGATAATCTCCTTGCGACCTGTGGTAAATCCACCCACAGCACCACCAAACGCCTTGCCAAGGGTGCCTGTCAAAATATCGACCTCGCCACGCAAGTTGTATAACTCGGTAATGCCACGACCTGTCTTACCCAATACACCCGCCGAGTGGCACTCATCGACCATAACCAAAGCGCGATACTCCTTCGCCAAGCGACAAATCTCATCGAGTGGTGCGGCGTTGCCGTCCATCGAGAATACGCCATCGGTTACTATAATGCGGAAACGCTGTGCCTGCGCACGCTTCAAACAATCCTCCAACTCCTCCATATTGGCGTTGGCATAGCGATAGCGCACTGCCTTGCAAAGACGCACTCCATCAATAATCGAGGCATGGTTCAACGAGTCGGAGATAATTGCATCTTGTTCGGTAAACAACGGCTCGAAAACACCTCCGTTAGCATCGAAGCAAGCGGCATAGAGAATGGTGTCCTCCGTACCGAAGTAGTCAGCAATGGCCTTTTCGAGAGCCTTATGAATATCCTGACAACCGCAGATAAAACGCACTGACGACATTCCGAAACCACGCTCGTCCATCGCCCTCTTTGCCGCCTCGATAAGGCGAGGATTGTCCGACAATCCGAGGTAGTTATTGGCGCAGAAGTTAAGGCACTCCTTACCTGCGACCTCAATAGCTGAACGCTGTGGCGAACAGATTACTCGCTCGGTCTTGTAAAGACCGGCCTCCTTTATAGACTCTAACTCCTGTTGAAGGTGCTGTTTGAAATTTCCGTACATAACTATATCGTTTTTAATATGTTAGCATGCTTATAAAATAGCAATTTGTTGGATATTGTTACAAATTGTAAGCAATATCCAACGCAAAGTTATAATTTTTATGCCAAAAAATTGCCTGTTGTATCACTTTTTTGCGATATAACTTACAATTTTTAACTTAGATACTCATTAGAATTGAATTGCGCATGACATTCCTACTGCCTTAGTATTGGCGTAGTAGATTGGACTTGCAACCATCGCCTGCCCCTTGCGAGGGATACGGAAGATATGGCGATTGAGAGGTAACATCCAATAGCCGATACGAGCCGACAAGATGCCCAAACCGGCTCCTGCCAAGACATCGTTAAACCAATGACGACCATTGTACATTCGCATAAATCCGACCGTAGTAGCCAAGGCGTATGCGCCCATGCCGACACCCCAGCCATACTCCGAGCGCACCAACTCGGCACCTGCAAAAGCGGTCATCGTGTGTCCCGAAGGGAAGGAGTTGCGAGTACCCGTATCGGGGCGAGGCTCACGCACGGTATATTTCAACCCCTGCGAAATTGCCGTTACTGCAATATAGGTTACGGCTGCCACTGCTACACGCTCACCAAAGGAGTGCTTCGCCTTTAAGCCCATAAAGTCGAGCGTGAGATAGAAGGCTACGGGAACATATTGCACATAGTCGTCAAAGCGGAGTTTTACACCGCCACTCGCCTCGTTCAGACCATTTCGTATTGCGAGATTGATACCACGCATAGGCGAATTTTCGCCAATACCCAACACTCCTAAACCGACCAACGATACGGGAACAACTAACTGTTCAGCACGGAAGCGTGTGGAGTAGGTTTGATTCATCTCCCACCAATTGACCTTGCCGTTCTTGCGAAGAATCGGATTGACTGCGTATCTGTCATTTATCTGCGTTGTTGCCTTTTTCTTGAAGCTACTGACAGCAGAGCTCTTTGTTTTTGCAACAACATCGCATACCGACAGTGTTGTTAGCAATATCGCTACAATTGCATTACGCAATACTTTGTATATGGTATGAGTGTTCATTTATACTTTTTATATCATCATAACAACGCACAAAGATAACAAAAATTATATTATTTCACCCATTTAGAACATTTTCAAAAAACGGAAGCAGATAATTTCTAAGAGATACAAAAAAGGCCTGCAAGGTTCTATCCCTGCAAGCCTTCTGGTCTTACTATTGTAGCAAATTATTTGCGGATAGCAGCTACACCAGGCAACTCCTTACCCTCGATGTACTCCAAGAGGGCACCACCACCTGTCGATACATACGATACCTTGTCAGCCAAGCCGAACTTGTTGATACAAGCTACCGAGTCGCCACCACCGATGAGCGAGTATGCGCCGTTGGTTTGAGTAGCCTCAGCAATAGCCTCAGCAACTGCACGCGAACCGGTCGAGAACTTGTTAATCTCGAATACTCCGACAGGACCGTTCCAAAGGATAGTCTTGCACTTCAAAATCTCCTCGCGGAAGAGCTTCTTACCCTCCTCAGCGATATCAACACCCTCCCACTCAGCAGGAATCTCCTTAACAGGAGCACTCTTGGTGTTTGCATTCTCGCTGAAATCATCTGCTATGAGAGCGTCAGGCGACATTACGAACTCGATGCCCTTAGCCTTAGCCTTTGCAAGAATGTCGAGTGCCACAGGGAACATATCTGGCTCACAGATAGACTTACCTACATTGCCACCGAGAGCACCTGCGAAGGTGTAGGTCATACCTCCACCGATGATAATCTTATCAACCTTCTCCATCAAAGTCTCGATAATGGTAATCTTGGTTGAAACCTTCGAGCCACCAACGATAGCCACGAATGGACGCTGTGGATTCTGCATCATACCATCGATAGCCTTCAACTCGTTCTCCATTACATAGCCGAACATCTTGTCGTGTGGGAAGTACTCGGCGATAAGCGCAGTCGAAGAGTGAGCACGGTGTGCAGTACCGAATGCATCATTGATGTAGCAGTCAGCATACGAAGCCAACTTCTTTACAAACTCCTTCTGTGGTCCCTCTTTGAGAGCCTTCTTTGCAGCCTTCTTCTCCTCATCGGTAGCGTCTTCAGCCAAGCCACGAGGCTTACCCTCCTCCTCAGCGTAGAAACGGAGGTTTTCGAGCAACATAACCTCACCCATTTTGAGGTTGGCAGCCATCTCGGCAGCCTTCTCGCCCATGCAGTCACCTGCAAACATAACCTTCTCACCCAAACGAGCCTCGATAGCAGGGATAATCTGCTCCAACGAGAACTTAGGGTCCGGATTCTTCTTTGGACGACCGAGGTGCGACATAAGGATTACGGCACCACCCTTCTCCAACACCTTCTTGATGGTTGGAATAGCGGCACGAATACGAGTGTCGTCAGTTACCTGTCCCTCGCCATTGAGAGGTACATTGAAATCCACGCGGATAATCGCGCGCTTGCCCGAAAAGTCGTAATTGTCAATTGCGAACATAACTTACTTATTTTTAATGATTTATAATTTTGTGTTATTTCATTAACATCTCCAACGATGCAAAGATACGAATAAAATTGAGAATTAAGAATTAAAAATTAAGAATTAGAGTATAAAAGTTTAGAGTTTCGGAATTTCAAGGATTATAGGGAGAGAGTAAAAATAGGTATGTTTTTTGCCATTAGAGGAGTGTTATGATAAAGTTAAGTAGCACATCGGCACACCTATCGCTGCTCCTATGCAACATTGTCTGGGCGTGCGACTTCCCACTCTACAACCTTGTGCTAGGGCGCTATATCTCGCCTCTTGCAATGATCTCTGCATCATTGGTGGTAGCGGCGTTGTGGTCACTAATGCCACTGCTGTGGGAGACGAGGGAACGAGTAGAGCCTGCCGACCGACTTAAAATAGTTGGAGCAGCGATATTGATTGGAATAGTCCGAAAAATGTGTCTTATGTTCGGACTCTCGCAGACCTCGCCCATTGACGGCTCGATAATCAGCACTATAACACCACTGATGGTGCTAATATTGTCGGTATTGGTGGGATTAGAGAGATTGAGCAAGCAGAAGATACTTGGTTTACTGCTCGGTATGGCAGGAGCTATCGCCATTATTGCAACAAGCAATAGCGACACTCATGCCAAATCGAAGCTGCTTGGCAATATCCTTATCTTTATAGGAGCATGCGTATCTGCTACATATATGGTGTGGTTCAAACACTTGGTAGTAAAGTATCGCATCACCACGCTGTTGCGATGGATATACTGCATATCTGCCATTGTGATGCTTCCTATTGGCGCGCACGACATCTTTACCACCGATATCTCCGCTATGGATACCAAGATTGTGGTAGCAACTCTCTTTGTACTTATTGTGCCTACCTACATTCCAAATTTACTACTGAACTACTCCTTGCGATATGTTGCACCTACGGTAACGAGCATATATGCATATATCCAACCTATTGTTGCTATTACACTATCGGTATTGATGGGGCTGGATAAGCTACACTTCGACACACTACTATTTGCCATCACAATCTTTGTGGGCGTAGGATTGGTAGTAGAATCATACAGAAATAGAAGTGAGTAGTTAAAGTTTACGATGAGAGCCCATATATATTAGAACACCTCTTGCAATATCTCGATGGAGCGCACCGAGCGGATAGCCTCCAAGTGGATAGAGTAGTACTCGACAAGGCGCGAGAGCATCGCTACACGCTGCTCGCGGTTGAGAGGTATCTCGCCCAAGCACTCCAAGTCGCACTCGGTCAAGTCGCGCAGCAGCTCCGCCTCCTCGGCATTCATCGTGTGGTCGTGCAGCGGCATTGTTCCCACATACAACCCCTCACGCATATCAAACCACCACCCTTTGCGATATTCATTTCCCGGGAAATAGCCGAGGTAACGGCTCAGATTTGCCAAAAACCAGAGATGGAAATTAGCCACACCCTCCTCAATCTCGTCCAACGCACGCACCGAGTTATAGACAAAGTCGAAGAGTGGCTCATTCGCCTCGCTCTCACCCACCAAGCGGTACAACACCTCCGCCATAAAGAGTGCCATCGTAGATTTGCGAATATCGTAAGGCAATGACTTGAAGACGATGTCGTTCTGCACCTCGCGCATCTTGTGCAGGTCGCTATGCGAAGACTCCAAACCCTCGAACTGCAAGACAAAGAGGGGTTGAAAGAGTGCCATCTTCGAGCCTCGACCACGCGATGAACGCACTCCCTGCACCATATAGCTCTGGCGACCATAGCGGTCGGTGAGCATCTGCACAACCATTCCGCTATCGCCATACTTTACGGTCGAAAGCACCACGCCACGCGCCTTATATCCCTTCATCGCCTGCGACATAGCTGTTGGCTAATTAAAAATTAAAAATTAAGAATTAAAAATTATTTTTTCAACTCCTCACTCCTCGCTCCTCACTCCTCACTCCTCACTCCTCACTAATTAAAAGTTTTCCGTTTTCCGTTTATTTATATGGAGATCTTCTCGATTGTATCGCGTAGACGCGAGGTATTAAGGTGTGTATATATCTCGGTGGTTTCAATGCTCTCATGTCCGAGCATCTCCTGCACCTGACGGATACTCGCTCCACCCTCCAACAAGTGTGTCGCAAATGAGTGACGGAAGGTGTGAGGGCTTATGTTCTTCTCGATGCCAACACGCTCCACCGCCTCTCGGATAATCATAAAGACCATATTTCGAGAGAGCTCCTTGCCACGATTATTCAAAAAGAGAATATCTTTATTCTTGGAATCTTTCGCTTTGCGCTCGTCAAGATATATCATTATGCGCTCGCGTGCAACATTGCCGATAGGCACAAGTCGTTGCTTGTTGCCTTTGCCTATAACACGGATATATCCCTCACCAAAGAAGAGGTCTGATAGGCGCAATGAGGTGAGTTCCGATACGCGCAAGCCACACGAATAGAGTAACTCCAACATTGCTCTATCGCGCTTACCCTTTGTGGTATCAAGAGGTATCGAGTCGATAATCAACTCCACCTCCTCGATGCTTAAAACCTCCGGCAGATAGCGAGTACGCTTCGGGGTAGAGATAAGTTCGGTAGGGCTCTGCTCGATTTTATCGTTTATGAGTAGATAGTTGTAGAAACTCTTTACCCCGCTTAATTTTCGTGCCTGCGATGATTTTGCATGGTTACAATCTTCGAATAGATGCGCCAAATATCGCTCTACCATATATTGTTCTACCTGTGTCGGGGCAACATCATACTGTCGCAGTATAAAGTGCGCAAAGAAGTTGTAGTCTTGCATATATGCCTCAACCGTATTGCTCGACAACCCTTTTTCAAGTCGTATATACTGCTCAAAACCGCGTGCAGCTTTATTCCACTTTTCGCTATTTTCTGCCATGATTTGATACTCTATTTTTTTATGGCAAAGGTAGTTATTCTTTGATATATTGTTGTATGATAGCACTTTTATTCAACGAAATAGATGTTAATACAAACGAATATACCAATTACAGAACTCTTTGTGCTTTTGTCCTCTCTGTTAATCTAAATTTGTCGAGGTCAACGCCCGTTATATTGACAATACCACTCCGCTTTCCAACCTCTATCGAACCGTATTTATCGGCTATACCGAGAGCCTTTGCTCCATTGATTGTTGCCCACTGCAATAACTCATCAAGCGGAACACCACAAAACATCTTCAACTCTTCGATTATCGATAGTGACCAATTTGAGGCAAGTGAATCGGTACCTATACATATATTTATATTACGCCCGAATGAACGCAACAACTCTACATTCTGAGGTATGATATTAGAGATATAGGCGTTGGAACGAGGGCATAGCACCCAATATACGGGAGCAGAGAAGTGGTCCATAATTACATCAATATCGTTATTCGATAAGGCGCAATTGTGTACAAACAGTACGCTTCTATCTTTTGGAATAGACGCTATGATACGCTTTGTAGGTGAGCCGTAGTGGAGAAAGTCGCACTCGAAACCAACACTCTTGTACCATTCGTGAAGCGCACCACTGTCCGAATAGAGCATGCTCTCATCGTTCGACTCCAAGAAGTGAATGGATAGCGGCTTATCGGTGTCGCTACGGCATACTTCACGAAATGGCGCATCGGGCACAGAGTAGGTAGAATGGGGGGAGAGAGAGGAGTTCGGATACTTCAACACCTCGCGTTGGCGCTCCAAGTTACATTCGCGCAGACCGAATACCTCCACAAAGTTGTGGTAATATATCAGGCTTGTCGCCTTTGCCGAGAAGGAGGTTGTGCCATTTACAACATCTCCTACGGCATCAATACCCTCCTGCCACATGGTTTTGTCAGCCTCTTCGATAGCCCTTAATCGCTCCTCTTCCGAGAAGGTGCCACGCACCTTGCCTATACTCTCGGCAAAGGCGGCAAAACCCTCACCTTCGGTTATACTACCCCGAAGGTATGATAACTCAATATGTGAATGAGTATTTACAAAGCCGGCGCATAGGATACCCGAATAGAACTCAACACCCTCCATCGAGTCAAGCCCTGTATCGTACTGCTCTACGGCAACAATCTCATGTCCCCCTTCGGCGAATAGCCTAATTGTTATCAGGGGGTGTGGTTGAAACCCTTGTGGAGTCAGGAGATAGTGTGAGGCTATCTTTCTTAATGAGAAATCCATCAGCAAAGATTTTAATATCAACATATTGGTTGAAGAGGCTATCAATTGCCATCTTCTCGGTAGGTTTATATACAACTTTGAGGTTGCGTATGTTTATACCCTGTTTTTTCGGGCGTTTTTTACCCTTATAGGTGGACTTTCCAAGATTTAGTACTAATTGCCCATTACCGTTTCGTTTTGATACAAGGGTTCTACTCATCGTTCCCGTTTGACGAAGTGAAGCAGAGGTGTATCCGTTACGGAACGAGCCATCTCTCTCTTCGAAATAGAACTCGGCACGACGAGGGTACTTATCCACATCTTCTAAGCAACGATATCCATAACTTATGGTATATTCACCAACTTGTATAGGTGAAATTTCTACATGCAGAGCAACCGTGTCGGCAAGTTTTTTGACCTGTATAAGGCTATCCTCGTAAACCTTATGTGTGAATGTGCGTATCGCCACATTGCGGATTGTATCGAGAATAACAACCCTCTTGGCATACTCTTTACTCTCATTTTCAAGTCGCGATATCGCCTGCTCTACGACTGAGCCAAGTCGGGCACTCTTGCGGCGCGAGAAGTTTCCAACGGTATAGACAACATCTTTGGCTGTATAGCCGTATTTATTGAATATAGGCTCGTATATCTGCAACGAGTCGAGGTTGATATGCTCCTCTCCGATATAGGCATTTACGACAAAGGCATCGTGAAATATATTGGCAAGAGTATCGTCAGGAATTATATTCTTCTTGCCGCAACTCGTAATACCGAGCATCATTGCTATAACGACTACTGATAAAATCTTTTTCATCATCTCTCTTCTCTCTTTATCATTGTTGAGGTGGCAATAAGCGAGATGCCGAGTGCCACAGCCACAAATACCACAAAAACTACAATCAAGTCCGCCACCTGCAACTCCACAGGATAGTTCTCGATAAGGAAGTTGCCATTTGGCATCTTTACAAAACCGAAGTATTGTTGCGCCAATGTAACGGCTACACCAAGCCCCAAACCTATCGCACCACCGATACCCGAAATAAGCAGACCTTCTCGTACGAAAATGCCACGCATAAAGGCGTTGTCGGCACCCATTGAGAGCAGTGTTTGTCGTTCATCTCGTTTTTCGATAATCAGAATTACAACTGTACCAATAATCGACAACGAAGCGATAATCAATACCAACAGCGATACAAAAAAGATACTCCACTTCTCATAACGCATGATGGCGTAGAATCCTTCATTCTTATCCTCACGAAGAGTCACTGTAAACTCCTCTCCCAATGCATTGCGTAATCGTTCGGCAACCTGCTTGTGAGATACATTTTCTTTGACCTTTACGAGTAGTATGTCGGCTCTATTTTCGGTTCCGAATATACGGTTTGCGGCCCGTAATGAGGTTAGGGCAAATGAGGTGGCATGCTGCTGGTCAATAACGAATGTCCCGCATACATCAAGACTCTCATTGCGTATGGCAAAGGTTGGCATAATAGAACCAATTTGCCCACCTCCGAGCGAATAGACCTCGACATCGCCTGCCGCTATGGCATACATTCCAAGTTCGTAGGCAACCCCCTCGCCGAGCATCAATCTATCCAATTCGCCAAGCTCTACTTCGGCATTTCCAAGCGAGGTGTATCTCTCAATAGGCACAACTCGTTTGTACTCCTTATCGACACCTCGCAGTCGTACGGTTACACGATTATCACGATACGAGAGCAGTGCTTGTCGCTCTATGATATAGGAGAACGCGTCAACGCCCTCTGTCTGCTCGATTTTATGGCGTAACGACCTCTTCGTTGTGTCTATGCCATCTGGCGATGTAATCTCTATATCGGCATCAACCACCTTATAAAGGTCACACACCAACGCCTCGAATCCGTTGAATACGGAGAGGAGAATTACCATTGCTGCAACAGGCACTACCACCGCAAACAGACTCACTACGGCGATGATATTTATCACCGAGTGCGATTTACGGGAGGTGAGGTATCTCAGGGCAAATCTCCACTGCATAGAGTGAACTCTTTTCTGTGGCTATTTTTTCAGTAACGAATCTATGTTCTCGATATATTCGAGCGAGTCATCAACGAAGAACTGTAATTCAGGAATAATCTTCACCTGATGACGCATACGGCGACCAAGCGCACCACGAATAAGTTTGTTTTGTTGCTCGATGACTTCGAGGGTTGTCTGAGCCTTGTCAAAAGGGAATACGCTGACATAGATTTTAGCATAGCCCAAATCGGGCGATATGCGTACCGCTGTCACCGTAGTCAAAACCCCTTTTAACGACTCGGCGATATCCCTTTGAAAAATCTCTGCAACATCACGCTGAATCTGTTTTGCAATCTTCTCCTGTCTTGTATTTTCCATAAATTTCACTTGCTATTAGCCATTAGCCATTAGCTGTTGGCTTTTTCTACTCTCTATTTTTTTGTTTCTACTTTTTAGCTGATGGCTAATGGCCAATAGCTAAAAGCCCTAAAATGTATATTTAAACACCTCTTTATTCTTAGGGAAGTTTGGTCGTTTCCACTCCCACTCTTTGAATCCCGCTTTGCCTATGCGGAATCCCACTTTCATCGATATTGTCAGGTTATCGAGAGGTGAGCGTAGAGGGGTATAGTAGAATGGATTCTCTCCCGGTTTTGTTTCGGAGTCGAGATTATTACTATAATACTTGGTTCTATTGCGCAGAATATCGGAATATCCGAAGTCGTACATTGCACGCACTCCTACCTCGACCTGCCCAAATATCAAGTCGAAGCCTGCACCGCCACGCAGACCATACGAAAAACGATTATCTCGTTCGAGTCGGAAGTTGTATTTGCCACTTATTGGAGCATTGACCGTACCGTTGATATTGATACTATACTTCTCGTCATTGCGGAATGTCGATGCGAAGTTGAACGAGAATGTAGGTGCCGCCTCCAAATATATTCGCAGATGCCTTTTGAAGAGGTAGAAGTGAGGTTGCCACACAATAGGTATCATTATCGAGTTCAGCTTGCGTGTGTAGTACTTATAATCCTTCTTCTTCTCGTATAGATGAGGATACGGAGCAAACGAGAATCCTCGTTGCAACAACTCGACATCGATACCGAAGCAGGCAATAAAGCGAGGCATCGAGTAATAGCGCCACGAAATACCAGCCTGATATGTACCCCAGATAGGTTTCATCACCTGGTCGGGATATGGGCGTGCCGTAGCGAAGCCTGAACCTCCTGTTACAGCTATGGTGTGTTGGGCTGAACTCTCGGCAATAGCACTTGCCGAAAGTACCAATACAAGGGTTAATATCTTGATAAATCTCCTCATTATCTTCTCTATCTCATGTTGTTTTGCAAACCTCCAAGACCTCCCGACATACCTCCGAGTCCTCCTGCCATACCGCCGAAGCCCATGCCTCCACCCGAAGGTTGGTGTTGATTGTTGTTATTGTTCTTATTCTTACCGTTCTGTTGTTTCTTCTGCCACTCCTCGTAGAGTTTCTGCAAACGGGACTCCTCTTTGTCATCGAGCATCTTTATCAAATTCTGCATCGTCATCGGTACAAAAACCTTGTTCATATCGAGGTTTATCTCGAAATCCCAATTCATCTTTGTAGTGAAGAGGTCCTCACCACGGTCATTAAAGTAAGCTTCGGCTCTTTCGGGCTGTAACCTTGCTATAACATCACCAGCGTCCCATTTACCGTTGCCGTTCTTATCCTCGATTATACGAAGGCGAATATCTCCGGGTGAAACATAGTTGAAGCGATATTTGCCACTCTTTACATCTTTCAACTCCTGCAATGTTTTGCCTGAATTATCCGTTAGTAGGAGAATATATCTGTTATCTCCAACTCCCTTGACATTCAAAGATACGGTAGCGAACTTCTCCGGGTCGTATGTGGCAAACTCCATCACCGTAGAGTCGTTTTCGTAGCCCATGATATCGGTAACAGACTTTTTCGGTATATATAGACGATAGTTTGTCTTCTCCTTCCAAGGTGCTTCTACTCTCCAACGGCATAGGTTCATCGTGTCCTGAACGAATCGCATCTTTACAGGTGTTGTGGTCTTATCTTCCGCCACGATGGAGAGTGTCATTGCCGTAGTGTCAAACTTAATCGCAGGGGAGCCAAAGGTCATATCAAACCCCTTCTCAGGATTTACCTCCTTTCCAGCAGATAGTTTCAAGGTAAATGGGTTCTTCTCATTCGGGTCTTTGTACTCTCTGCCCTCTGCTTTTGCCTTTGCCTTCTCCTTCTCGATGCGTTCGCGTTCCTTCTCCTGCTCCTTAGTCTCTATCAGTTTCCAAGCAAGTTTTAAAGGTTCGCGGGTTTTTGAGAGTTGTCGTAATGAGTCGTGACGATAATAGACAATTTTACCCTTAATCGTGTCGGGCAACTGCTCTGCCGGAACATTAAACCATAAAGCAACGGTATCTCGACCATTGGTCTGAGGGTCTATCAGAATTTTATCGCTTGGTATATTATCAAATATCAGCGAGTCGATACGGGGATAGTCGGCATTGAAATAGAGCAGAGCCTTTTTCTGCTCAGGGCGTTGTGCATCGACCAATCGCTGATTTACAAACGCCTTGTCGGTGAACATTCTGAAATAGAGTTGAGGTTCGGCGCTTGGATACATACGCAGCGAGTCAAACCAGATGGCAAACTCAGGCATCTTGGCAGGGTTGTAGATAGTATCGAGCAAGCCCACCATATCCGTTCCCGGTTCGTAGAGTTGATTGTCGTTCTTGTCGCCGATGGCGTAGATGCGGTAGTCCACAGGTTTGAGATTCTGCGCAATGAAGATACCGTTGTTCTGCGCTCGTGCTATAACATCGGGTTTGCGATTGAAGATAGTTGAGTCGTAGCCGGGTGTAGATGGTAACGAATCGGCAATGTAGAACCAGATAAATGTACGGCTGACACTATCCGCCTTATATGAGTCGGCAGTATAGCCTGAACACATCATCGAATCAACCTTGTCGCCTGTCGAGAAGACATAGCGCATGGCGTTAAGCGGATTGCCCTCATTGTTATCGCGGATTGCTGAACCAAGGTCTATTGCGTATGTTGTATTCTCCTTCAAGGTGTCTCGAATGGTGATGACTATACCCTTGCCACGAGTGACCAGAAGAGGGGTTTTCTTCATAGCTGGCGAGGTAAACATCTCCTTGTTTTGGTCCTTAATCTGCACAAACTCGTTAAACTCGATATAAATCTTTTTCTCCTTGAAGTTTGTGGCAAAATTACCCGGTTCGAGTTTTACAATTACAGGGGGTAGAGTATCTTTTGGACCACCCTCAGGTGTCATAATGTTTGCACATCGTGAGAAGAATGCCCCTCCAAAGAGCAGCATTACAACTACACGCAGAACTATTTTACAACTTTTTGTCATCTTCTTTTCTCAAAATGTTATTCATTTGTTGCCACTTCGGGAGCAACCACTATCCAACGATATCCCTCTTTCGAGCCTTCGTTGTAGGTTCCACTCTTCCATTCGTGGAATATCAATGTTAGGTGTGTGGTGCCCAAATTCTCCGCCTCCGAGAAGCGTTGCATATAGGCGTACATCTCGGCTTTTGGATACACCATAACCACCAACGCCTGTCGCTCTCCCTGAAATATGGAGAGATAACTATTTGCCGAATTATCAACTATATATGGCTTGCTCTCGCCATTAGGTTCAGAGCGTTTTTCACCAGTTTTGGAGTTGGTGATAATTTTGGCTACGGCATCTTCGTACGAAGCCACTGTCCAATCCTTATTGACATAGTAGATATAGCCGTAGCACCCCTCTGCCGGCAACCTCTTGCCTCCCGAAACCTCTTCGGCAAGCACCTTGACACAGAGTGTTGTGTCGGTGGTAACCTTCTTGAAGCAACCCGTAAGCGACAACATCGCCACCACCACAAACCCCATATTTCGTAATACTCTACGCATAAATCTTCTCTATCTTTTCTGCCAACTCCGCGCTGCTGCACTGCAACAATTCGCAAGTCGGCTCAATCACAAAATCTCGCTCCATAATCAGCGGGTGTGGCACCTTCAATCGTTCGGTCGAGATATGCTCCTCATCGTAGAAGAGAATATCCAAATCCAAAGTTCGCGAGCAGTACCTCGCCCCATTTTGCTCCTTTGTCTTGCGCTCCACCTCGCGGTCGCGCCCCAACAGAGCCTCAATCTCCTGCAAAGCATCGAGCAACTCCTCCGCCCCACGCTCGGTCGCCACCTCCCAAGCGGCATTTGTAAAGAGCATTTCACTCTCAAAGCCCCACGCTTTGGTCGAGTAATTTCTGCTTCTCGCAACAACCTTCACACCCCTCTCTGCCAGCAGTCGCTCCGCCTCGACAAAGCGCATCGCCACATCGCCGATGTTGCCCCCTGCAAGTATTATGGCGTGGTGCATCATCACTTTCCGAAGTTTATGTAACGGCTTGTCGCCAACGCAAAGTACGAAAATACAATGCGTGGGTCGCCATTCTGTCGCAGTCGGCGCAGAGCCTCCTCCAACAACTCAACAATAGGCTCGATATTCTCCGAGCCGATATATGGTGCGAACTTGCCGCAGAACTCCGCCTCCTCACCCCAGAGGTACGAAGCCTCCTTTACGCCTGCGTGGGTAATGTACGCCTCGCGCAACAATCGCGCAAAGTCCGCCATCAGCCCCATTTGTCGCTCGCGCGAAAGTGATGCCACCTCATCAGCCCAAGCCAACAATTCGAGGTGCTTGTTCAAGTAGCAGTGGCGCATCATCGTACGGAAAAGGTTGAAATTCTCATTTCTGATTTCATCTTCCTCGCCCGAAAGCAGTTGTCGCAGTTGCAACAAATCGCCACACGCCAAACGAGCCATATTGCGCACCTCCGCCTCATCTGTGATGCCGCTTTGGCGAATCTCCGCCATCAAATCCTCTGCCATAAGTCGTGGTACGGTTACCTCCTGCGTACGCGAAAGAATCGTGCCGAGAATCTTGTCGGTCTGCTCCGCCACAAGAATAAAAATCGTATCCTCCCATGGCTCCTCCAAGATTTTCAAAATCATATTTGCCGCCCTCTCGTTCATCGTTTCGGGCAGCCAGATAAGCATGGTCTTGTACTTCGATGCAAACGACTTAAAAGACAACTTGCGAATCATCTCCTCCGCCTCGCGCACCGCAATAGCACCCTTCAATGTCTTACCCAAGTCGAGCATATCGTACCACTGCTGCGCCGAGAAATATCCCCCCGTACGCTCCCACAAAGTACGAAACTCATTTATAAAATCGTTTGCCACCAAACCATTTGTAGGCTTCTTGCCCTGCTTGTTCACTGGAAATACCAAGTGCAGGTCGGGGTGAGCCAACTTCTCGATTTGACGGCATGATGGACACTCACCACACGAGTCGCCATCGTGGCGGTTGGTGCAGTGGAGATACTGCGTATATGCCAATGCCAACGGCAGCGTTCCCGAGCCTGCTGCGCCCACAAAGAGTTGCGCATGGCTGATACGCCCACCGTCAATACCTGCGGCAAGTCGCTTTTTCAACTCGGTATGCCCCTTTATATCGCAAAATCTCATCGCTTATCCCTCCTTAAAACATGGTTAAACATACCCCTTACATCTATCTTCTCGCGCCATACGGCATAGCACAGATAGATAACGATAAATGCGGTTGAAAGTGTATATTGCAACGCCTCATTCGGCAACTCAACCCACTCCGCAGCAAAGAATATCGTCAATCCCAACACAACATACTCTGCCATACGACCAAATTGGTATGGTGTAGGATAGTATATTCTGTTTAGTGCAACACTTACCGCAACCATCACCGCCTCAGCTGCAAATCGGCTCCACGCAGCACCATAGTAGCCCATCTTCGGTATCAGCAACACGCCAAAACCCACCGAGCAGAGCAATCCTGTGAGGGTAATCCACAGTGCAAACTTGGTCTTCTCCTCGCGCTTATACCAGAACGAGAGATTGAGCCAAACACCACTCAGGATATTTGCACCAAGCACAACGGGCAGGATATGTATGCCCTCGCGGAAGTCGCGACCTACAATCAACGCAAAGATATCGCGGTAGAGCGCGATGCCGAGGAATATCAGCATCGACACCATCACAAAGTATTTCAGTGCCGCAGCATTCATCTCCTTGAACTCCTCCTTGCGGAAATTGGAGAGGAAGAATGGCTCGGCAGCGAGGCGATACATCTGCGTAAAGAGTGTCATCACAACGGCAATCTTCGTTATTGCGCCATAGATGCCGAGTTGTGCCAACGAGCCGGCAGGAACGAGATACTTTATAAGTTGCCTATCGATAAATTCGTTTGCCGTACCTGCAATGCCCGACAATAAAAGTGGCAGCGAATAGCCGAAAATCACAAGCAACAACGCCCAATCGATGCGCAGGCTTATACGCCCCGAAGCAACAACTACCGCCACAAGTGTTACGGCGCTTGCTACGAGGTTTGCCACAAATGCCCAACCAACGCCAAACTCCGAGTCGAACACTCCGACAGCCCAGAAGGCGAAAGCCAAACCGACCTGCAAGATGATGTTAAAGAGTTTGAGCAACACAAAAGTTAGTGCCTTGCCCTGCTCGCGCAAGCGGGAGAATGGGATACACGCCATTACATCCATCATCACAATCGCAGCAACCGTAACGACATACAGCGGATTTGCCGCATATACATCGCCCATCAGAGCCGAAGCCTCGTTGCGGAACAAGACCACCACCACAAAGAAGAGGAGTGCTGCCAACGAAGTTATGCCCCAAGTGGTAGCGAAGAGTTTGCGCTTGTTCTGTTCGATATTGCCACCCTCCGCCTCAGCCTTCGCAGCAAAGCGGAAGTAGCTCGACTCCATACCCATCGTAAGCACAACGAGCGCAAACGGAATCAAGGCATAGACATCGGTGATAATGCCGTACGACTCAACTCCGAAGATACGGGTATAGAATGGCGTCAGCAGATAACTCAGCATTCTGCCGAGTATGGTGCTGATACCATAGATAGCCGTCTGTTTTGCAAGTTTTTCGAGCATTTTCACTACACTTGTACTCCCACATTCGTTGCATACATGCGCACACTGTGCACGCACGCGCAACTATTCAACCTGCAAAGATAGAAAAAAACTTTTAGTTTTTTGCTGTTTGTGCTGTAAAAACGAAAAAACGGATTTTATAAGTTGCGGAAAGGTTTTGTTGCATTGCGGCTGTATAGCTCGAAAAAGGTGTAAATTGAACTATGAGGTGTTACCCCGACTGCAACAACCTCATCTCCCATCTTCATTATACTTGTATTGCGTGCAGACGAGTAGCGATAGGAACAACGGTTGCGATTCGGAAGGTAGGAGATGATTAGCAGTTTGCCCTCTGTAAGAGGTTTTTCATACTCGGGGGGCAGGCGTTTGTAGAGTGAGCGAGAGAGGTAGATGATAACAGGGTGTTGATGTTCAAAAAGTCGCATCAAGACACGCTTTTCAAAAGGGGATTGAAAACCACTTACCACAACTTTGTCCGTACCGAAAATCTCCTCTTCGAGCCAATGCTCGATTTTTGGCCACTTCTCTTCGGGAGTGTCGCTTGCTGCAAGAAATGTAACAGCGTAGTTGTCAGCGAGTTCGATATTGCCTATATAGGGGTCATCGTAAAGTAAATTCATAAAAAACGCAGGTTGCAGCATCTACCCACCGTCTCCAAAGGTCTTCGCCACCTGACACAAAAGTAAGCAGAGCGAACAACCCACGCAAAACAACCACAATGGCATAATGCGTGCCAATGTAGCGTCATCGTGGATGTCCTTAATTGCTCTTTTTTTTGTGTCAAAAAGTTGCGAAGTTTTTGGGACAAAAAGATGCAAATTAAACATCAAAAATATCTATTCGATAAATGGGGTTTGCACCCGACTTATCAATGCAAATATAGGACAATTTATCGAAAAATCAAAAAGTTTTCTGTTTTTCGTTTTTCGTTTTCAGTTTTTTTACATACCTTTGCAGTCCGT
Organism: Alistipes sp.; assembly: GCA_045596245.1. Taxonomy (GTDB): domain Bacteria; phylum Bacteroidota; class Bacteroidia; order Bacteroidales; family Rikenellaceae; genus Alistipes. The sequence goes on from JAZOBZ010000039.1 coordinate 21,704, forward strand.
ATCGTGTGCGCGTATGCGCTCCGTACGCATAACTCACTTATTATTAACTTTTTAACGAGCGATTGTATCGCAAAATTTTATTGTATGGAAAATACAAATGTTGCAGTCGAGAATTTTGATTGGGCTGCGTTTGAGAATGAGTCGGGTCTTTACAATCAGACCAAAGAGGAGATTGAGAAGGCATACGCTGATTCTATGTCTAACATCGCAGTAGGTGAGACCGTAGAGGGTACAGTTACTGAGATTAACAAGCGCGAGGTTATCGTAAATATCGGCTACAAGAGCGAGGGTGTTATCCCAGCAACAGAGTTCCGTTATGACGCAGACCTTAAAGTCGGAGACAAGGTTGAGGTCTATGTTGAGTCGGTAGAGGATAAGGGCGGTCAGCTCCTTCTCTCGCACAAGAAGGCTCGTCAGCTCAAATCGTGGGATCGTGTAAACGAGGCGATGGAGAACGACGAGATCATCAAAGGTTATGTTAAGTGCCGCACTAAGGGCGGTATGATTGTCGATGTATTCGGCATCGAGGCATTCTTGCCAGGTTCGCAGATTGATGTTAAGCCTATCCGCGACTACGATGTATATGTTGACAAGACAATGGAGTTCAAGGTTGTTAAGATCAATCAGGAGTACCGCAATGTTGTCGTTTCGCACAAGGCTCTTATCGAGGCTGAGTTGGAGGCACAGAAGCAGGTTATCATGTCGAAGTTGGAGAAGGGCCAAATCTTGGAGGGTGTTGTTAAGAACATCACTTCGTATGGCGTATTCATCGACCTCGGTGGCGTTGATGGTCTTATCCACATCACAGACCTCTCGTGGGGCCGCGTAAATCACCCTGAGGAGGTTGTTGCTCTCGACCAGAAGTTGCAGGTTGTTATCATCGACTTCGATGAGACCAAGAAGCGTATCGCTCTCGGTTTGAAGCAGCTCACAGCTCACCCTTGGGAGGCTCTCGATGCTAACTTGAATGTTGGCGACACTGTTAAGGGTAAGGTAGTTGTTATGGCTGACTACGGTGCATTTGTTGAGATTGCTCCTGGTGTAGAGGGTCTTATCCATGTTTCGGAGATGTCGTGGAGCCAGCACTTGCGTTCGGCTCAGGACTTCATGAAGGTTGGTGACGAGGTTGAGGCAGTTGTATTGACTCTCGACCGTGAGGAGCGTAAGATGTCGCTCGGTATCAAGCAGCTCACCGCTGACCCATGGGAGAAGATTGAGGAGAAGTATCCTGTTGGCACAAAGTGCACTGCAAAGGTTCGCAACTTCACCAACTTTGGTGTATTCGTTGAGATTGAGGAGGGTATCGATGGCTTGATTCACATCTCTGACCTTTCGTGGACTAAGAAGGTTAAGCACCCGGGAGAGTTCACTCAGGTAGGTGCTGATATCGAGGTTATCGTTCTCGAAATCGACAAGGAGAACCGCCGTTTGAGCCTTGGTCACAAGCAGTTGGAGGAGAACCCTTGGAACGAGTTCGAGCAGCAGTTCACTGTTGATTCGGTTCATGCAGGTACTGTTGTAGAGTTGACCGACAAGGGCGCTATCGTATCGCTTGGCGAGAATATCGAGGGCTTTGCACCTGCTCGTCAGTTGGTTAAGGAGGACGGTTCGACCATTAAGAAGGGTGAGACCGCAGACTTCAAGGTTATCGAGTTCTCGAAGGCAACCAAGCGCGTAACTTTGTCGCACACTCGTATTTTCGAGGAGGCAAAGCGTGAGGCTGTTGCAGCAGAGAAGGCTGAGCGTAAGGCAGCAGCCGAGGCTACAAAGTCTTCTGTAAAGAAGATTCAGCAGTCGGTTGAGAAGACAACTTTGGGTGACATCGCAGGTCTTGCAGAGTTGAAAGCTCAGATGGAGAAGAAGTAATATAGGTAATACTTCCGACAAATAGAGAGCCTGTCTAACGAGTGAAAAGTTAGACAGGCTCTTTTATTAAGCGGTAGACGGGACTCGAACCCGAAGCTGTCTAACAAGGCTCTTTCGGCATCTGCCTTATCTAGAAAATGCTCATTTACACCAAGTAAACTGCGCTTTTCCAGCCTGCGAGCAGCTTCAAAATAGCTCTTGTTATACCACTTCGAGCAAATTGGGTGTGTCCAAAAAAACTTGTTGGACACACCCAATTACATCTTTACACCCCCAACCCCTAAAAGGGGAGTTAAGGGTCGCGGCGAAGTCCGCATCTCCCTACATACTTCGTATGAGCGGTAGACGGGACTCGAACCCGCGACCCTTGGCTTGGGAAGCCAATGCTCTACCAACTGAGCTACTACCGCAACCTATTTATTCTGTTTTATTCCGTCAAAATCCGATTGGTCTTCTTGACTCATCAGTTTTCGCCCTCTTTACGGAGAGTTCTGCAATTGCCAAATAGAGATTATCCAACTCTTTGCGCATATCCTCCGAAAGGTCATTTATCGCCTCGGCATTATCTTCATCGTTACGCTCCAATAACGCCAACTTTGCTCTTATCTCTGCCAACTCTGCTGTAACGGTCGAGGTGGTAGTTATATAGTTACGCATTGCAACAAAGGCTCGCATAATGGCTATATTGGCGTTTATGGCAATATCGCTATTGAGTAGTCCTGCTAACATTGCAACGCCTTGTTCGGTAAAAGCGTAAGGCAACTTGCGTGTTCCACCCCAACTTGATGTCACAATTTGTGATTTCAAGTTTTCAAACTCCAAACTATTAAGTTGAAACATAAAATCCTCTGGAAATCGTTTTATATTTCTTTTAACAGCCTGATTCAGCACTCTCGTCTCCACCTGATACAATGCTGCCAAGTCGAAGTCGAGCATTACACGCTGACCTCGAATCTCATATATTTTGCTCTGTATGGGAGTAATCTCGTGAGTAGCCATAATATACTTTATTATTATAATAACTTCGACAACGACTCCAAGTTTTTCTCGTTGAGCAGTTGCTTACCCTCGGCAGTGTAGGCGTAGTCGATGCGGTCGGCAAAATGGCTCTCAACCTTGTTGCGAACAACCTTCATCGTGCTATTAACCAATCCGTTCTGCTCGGTAAACGCCTCATCGACAATCGCCAATGCCGCAGGCAACCAACGGTCTGGGAACTCCTCGCCAAACTCGCCACCTGTGCGGTATTTGCGAATCTCGGCATCAATCAACTCCGCAGCCTTTGCAGCATCGTTACCAACCTCTCTGCGCAATGCCTCCTTGTTTGTCACTACGATAGCGATGGTATAAGGATTTTGGTTGTTGTGCAGAATAATCTGGTCGATATATGGCGACTTATCCACCATAGCCTCCTCCATACCTTCCGGGCTATACTTCTCGCCATCGCTCGAAATCAGAAGGCTCTTGAAGCGACCGAGAACATAGAGGAAACCATCTTTGCCCATATATCCCATATCGCCCGTATGCAACCAGCCATCAACAACCGTTTCAGCCGTTGCGACAGGGTTTTTCCAATAACCCGCCATAACATTCTCGCCCTTGATAACAATCTCACCCTTCTCGCCCAACGGCATCTCATTGCCATCGTTGTCGAGAATACGCAATTCGAGTGGCTGAATAACCTTACCCGAAGAGCCAAAGCGGTGACGCCCCTTGCCGAGCGAGTTTGCCGAGATAATAGGAGTAGCCTCCGACAAGCCGTAGCCTTGCAACATCGGCATACCCACAGCGTAGAAGAATCGCTGCAACTCCGAGTCGAGCAACGCTCCACCTCCTACGAAGAACTTTATGTTGCCACCAAATCCTTGGCGCACCTTCTCGAAGAGAATCTTATCGAACAGAGCCACAAGCGGTTTCAGCACAAAACGCCAGCCCTTGCCCTTTGTGTAGCCATCTTGGTTATACTCGTAGGCAACCTTCAATGCAAACTTAAAGAGTTTTTCGACCTTTGGTCCCTGCTTGTGAATCGAAGCCTCGATGTTCTTGCGGAAATTCTTTGCCAACGCAGGAACGGACAACAATACATGAGGTTTAACCTCGCGGATATTTACAGGTACATTCTTCAATGTTTCGAGTGGGGTGCGACCAACTTGTGTTGTCGCTACCGAAGCACCACAAGCCACCATAATATAGAAGCCTGCAACATGGGCGAAGCAGTGGTCGAGTGGCAAGATGATAAACATCGTATAGTCCGAAGGTATAGAGATACGAGTCAGTGCCTGCTCGACATTTGCGGTGTAGTTACGATGAGTCAAAATCACACCCTTAGGGTCTGCCGTAGTACCCGAAGTGTAGGTGATTGTGGCGTAGTCATCATTCTGAACTGCGCGACCAATAGCCAAGAACTCCTCACGATGCTCGGCAAGGTACTTTTCGCCCATTGCGTTCAACTCCGCAAGGCTCATCTCTCCCTCCTGCAGCTCGATATCACCCCAGACGATGATATGCTTCAATAGTGGCAACTGCTCACGGATATTACGAATCTTCAGGAGTTGGTTGCGAGATACGAAGATTGTGCAAACCTCAGCGTGACGCAAGCGGAACAAGAGGTCGTTCGCCTCCTCCAACTTTATCGACAACGGTACGCTGACAGCACCTGCATACAAGAGTCCCAACTCCGAGGTAATCCACGCATTGCAACCCTCCGCCAAAATCGACACCGCCTGCTTCGGCTTAATGCCGAGCGCAGCAAGTCCCGCGCCCGTTTTCAAGGCTATCTCGCGAGTCTCGGCGTATGTAGTAGGCTCAAATTCGTTGGTCGTCTTTTCGAGCAAAAATGGCTTGTTGCCGAATTTCTCAACCGATGACTCGAATAGGTCTATAATTGTTTTTTTCATATCTACGAGTTAATATGTGCTAATTTAGTCCATTTTGAGTACTGCCAAGAATGCAGTCTGCGGCACCTGCACCTGTCCAATCTGGCGCATACGCTTCTTTCCTGCCTTCTGCTTCTCCAAGAGCTTACGCTTACGCGAAATATCTCCACCATAACACTTTGCAGTTACATCTTTACGCACCGCCTTCACAGTCTCGCGAGCGATAATCTTCGCTCCGATAGCCGCCTGAATAGCGATATCGAACTGCTGGCGCGGTATCAACTCCTTCAACTTCTCGCACATCTTGCGACCAAAGTCGTAGGCGTGGTCGGCATATATAAGCGATGACAGTGCATCGACCGGATCGCCATTTAGCAAAATGTCCAACTTTGCCAACTTGCTGACCTCGTAGCCCGTACGGTGGTAGTCGAACGAGGCGTAGCCCTTCGAGATACTCTTCAACTTATCGTAGAAGTCGAATACAATCTCCGACAGTGGCATCTCGAAATTGACCTCCACACGGTCCTGTGTGATGTAGGTCTGATTTTTCAGCACTCCTCGCTTGTCGATGCAGAGTTTCATTACAGGACCAAGGAAGTCCGCCTTGGTGATAATCTGCGCAAGGATATATGGCTCCTCAATCTTATCAATCTTTGTAACCTCCGGCAAGCCCGATGGATTATGCACCTCGACAACATCGCCCATGGTGGTTGTAATCTTGTACGACACATTCGGTACGGTGGTGATAACATCCATATCGAACTCGCGATAGAGTCGCTCCTGAATAATCTCCATGTGCAACAGACCGAGGAATCCGCAACGGAATCCGAAGCCGAGAGCCAACGAACTCTCTGGTTCGAAGGTCAGCGAAGCGTCATTCAACTGTAACTTTTCGAGCGAAGCACGCAAATCCTCATATTGGTCCGCCTCAACGGGATAGACACCCGCAAAGACCATAGGCTTAACATCTTCAAAGCCTGCAATAGCCTCCGTACAAGGTTTTGCGACCGAAGTAATCGTATCGCCCACCTTCACATCTTTCGACTCCTTGATGCCTGAACAGATATATCCCACATTGCCCGCTTTCAACTCGGCGCAAGGTTGCATCTTCAACTTCAAAACGCCAATCTCATCGGCATCGTACTCCTCGCCCGTATTGAAGAACTTGACATGTTCGCCCTTCCTGATTGAGCCGTTGAAGATACGGAAGTAGGCGATAATGCCTCGGAACGGGTTGAACACCGAGTCGAAAATCAACGCCTGCAATGGCGCATTCTCATCACCCTTCGGAGCAGGAACACGACTTACAATCGCCTCCAATACCTCCTCAACGCCCTCGCCCGTCTTGCCCGAAGCGCAAAGAATATCGTCATGGTTGCAACCGAGCAAATCGACAATCTGGTCTTTTACCTCGTCAATCATCGCCGAAGGCATATCGATTTTGTTCAGCACAGGGATAATTTCGAGGTCGTTGCCGAATGCGAGGTAGAGGTTCGAGATGGTCTGCGCCTGAATACCCTGTGTAGCATCTACAACCAGCAACGCACCCTCGCACGAAGCGATAGCACGCGACACCTCATACGAGAAATCGACATGTCCGGGGGTGTCGATAAGGTTGAGTGTATATTTCTCACCATCACGCGCCACATAGTTCATCTGAATGGCGTGCGACTTAATCGTGATACCCTTCTCTCGTTCGAGGTCCATATCATCGAGTACCTGCGACTGCATCTCTCGTTGATTGAGTGTGTTGGTAGCCTCCAACAAGCGGTCTGCCAAGGTAGATTTACCATGGTCAATATGGGCTATAATGCAAAAATTTCTTATCTTCTTCATAATCGGGGCAAAGATAGTAAAAAAGTCACAGACTTTTAATTAAAAATTAAAAATTAAGAATTAAGAGTTGTTCTTTGACTCTACAACGCTATCTTTCTGACTATTTTTTCGGTCGTACCTCGATGCTGACCGACATAGACTTTGGCGATGGCGGATAGACGGGCGAGATAGTCGCTATCGCTCTTCAACTCACTGAACCACGACTGCAACTCCCTCTCGTTTTTGACCGAGCGACCTACACCCAAAGCAATCAGATCGCATGCCTCTTTGAATTTGCGATATTTAGGACCGAAAGCGACCGGCAAGCCATAGACCGCCGCCTCCAAAGTGTTATGAATACCTGCGCCAAAACCACCTCCCACATACGCCCAATCTGCTGAGCCGTATGCGCGAGAAAGTAGCCCCATCGTGTCGAGAATAAGCACCTGTTTGTCTGCAAAATCTATCCCATTGCATTGCGTATATCGTATCGCATTCGTGTCGTGCATAATGCGTTCAATACGCCTCTCCTCCATCTCGTGCGGTGCGATAACAAATTTCACATCGGGATTGGCATAAATCAGTGGCAGTAAAATATCTTCATCTGGGCCCCAAGTCGAGCCGGCAACAAAGAGTCGATTATTGCCCTTGAACATCTCTACAATCTCCACCTTTTCGGCGTTCTCGGCAATGGTGGATACGCGGTCGAAGCGAGTGTCGCCAGCCACGACAACATTTTCCACGCCAATCGTAGCAAGCAACTCCTTCGAGCCTTCATCTTGTACGAAGAGTGTTTCGAATGAGCGTAGAGCCTTGCGCCAAATACCACCAAACGGATTGAAGAATATCGAATTGCGGCGGAATATCGCTGATGCAATAAATGTTCGGATATTGCGTTTGTCCAGTTCTGCAAGCATATTTAGCCAAAATTCATACTTTACAAATATGGCTATTTTGGGCTTTGCAATATCGAGGAAACGGCGCACATTGCGCTTCGTGTCGGCAGGAATATAGAAAACATAGTCTGCATTCTGATAGTTCTTGCGCACCTCATACCCCGAAGGCGAAAAGAAGGTCAATAAAATTTTATAATCGGGATAGTTCTCTTTGATGTAATCTACCAATGGGCGTCCCTGTTCAAAATCGCCCAACGAAGCAACATGTATCCAGACAATCTCCTTGGTGTTGTCTATGCTACTCTGCATGCGTTCAAACATACCATCACGACCACTACACCACAATTTCGCCTTTGCATAAAAAGGCGAAACAAGTCGGATAAGTGCCGCATAGACTATCACGCAGAGATTATAAAACCACATCTGTTATATAGAGTTTCTTCAACACTGGCGACAAAGGTATCTCTTTTTGCCCTAAAATCAAATTTTTACCAACTATATTGTAGCGCATTTTCTACAAACCGCAATGACTCAACCTTATCGCCAACCATCTCGATCGCTATTAACGAGAAGTACGGTTCAAGCATTGAGCGATGTTGTGACATATAGGCGGAAGCTGCACGGCGTAATGCTCGTGCTTTCTGCTCTGTCAAAGCCTCTTCGGGGGTGGTCATTGTGCCGAATTTGCGAGTCTTAACCTCTACAAAATGCAACTCATCACGGCGTGAGGCGATAATATCGACCTCGCTCCTGCCGATGCGGTAGTTGCGCTCGATAATCATAAAGCCGTTACGGCGAAGGTAATCCACCGCCGCCTGCTCGCCCAATGCACCCCGTATCTGCTTCTCGGTCATTATTTTAGCTGTCAGCCTTTTATATATACCTATTACAACAAGAAGGACAAATCATCGCCGGCATTTACCTCGTAGGTAGCAACGCCTTTCTTGAAGATACGCATCGGGCGTGTGCCTATCAACTCCAACTTACCATCAACATAGCGCAACATACAGCCCTCACGCAAGCCTACGACATAACGGCGCGGATTTGCCTCGATATACTCCTCGATACGCTGCTCGCGAGTCTCGCCGGCGTGTCCCTCAGGGTTTGCATCAAGGTAGTGCGGATTGATTTGGAACTTCACAGCACCGATAGCCTTGAACGACTGCGGCTCTACGATAGGCATATCGTTGGTAGTGCAGATTGTAGGGCAGCACACATTGCTACCTGCCGACCAACCAACATAAGGTATGCCCTCTTTAACTCGTTTCAAAATAGCGGTCATTAAACCCTGCTCCTGCATCTTCTTGGCAAGAGCGAATGTGTTTCCGCCTCCTACGCATATTGCCTGCGCCTCCTTTATCGCTTTGCGAGGGTTCTTCTCATGATGAATGGAACGAACTTTGACACCAATCTCGTTAAAGCGCTCCTGTACCTTGCGCTCGTACTCATTGTACGAGAAGGTTACGGCGGCATAAGGAACGAAAATAACTTCGCTTACACCTTGCAAGTGCTTGCCTATATGATTGATAGGGTACTTTAAGTATGCCTCTCCGGCATTAGTCGAGTTGGAAATAAGAAGTAGTTTCATATATTTGCTTGATTTTTAATTATTTGCAAATTTAATTTTGCTTATTGTTGGTAACTTTTTCATAAATTTATGCCAAAGATAATAAAAAAGTGTTACATTTGCACCGTTGCGTTTACATCTTTTTGAGGCGGACTTGGAAAAATCTGCATTGTGAACAGCATATAAACGCATTTTGGATAAGAAATTGAACAAGAATTTTATACACAACTAAACTATTGTTAAATTAAAAACTGAAAGTTATGTCAGAGATTCAAGAAAAAGTTGTTAAGATTATTGTGGACAAGTTGGGCGTTAAGGAGTCTGAGGTTACTCCTGAGGCAACCTTTACCGGCGACCTCGGCGCTGACTCGTTGGATACCGTAGAGCTCGTTATGGAGTTTGAGAAGGCTTTTGGCGTTCAGGTAGCAGATGAGGACGCTGAGAAGTTCCAGACAGTAGGTGATGTTATCAGCTACATTGAGGCACACAAATAGTCTTAATAAAGAGTATTGATTTTTCAACCTAACATACATCGTGCATGAAAGAGGCAAGAAGAGTTGTTGTTACAGGAATAGGCACTATTAACCCAATAGGAAACAATATCGAAGAGTATTTCAATAATCTCGAAAATGGCGTTTCAGGTGCGACTGAAATAACACTCTTCGATGCAACAAATTTCAAATCGCGCATTGCATGCGAGGTTAAAAATTACGATTGGACCAAATACTTTGACCGCAAGGAGGTTCGCAAATATGACCGTTTTTGTCAATTTGCTCTCGTTGCGGCAACCGAAGCCGTAGAGGACGCAAACTTCGATTTTGAAACTCTCAACAAGGAGCGTGCAGGCGTAGTTTGGAGTTCGGGTATTGGTGGTATCCAATCATTCCATGATGAAGTTATGGGTTGGGCCGAGGGAGATGGTATCCCTCGATTCAGCCCATTCTTTGTACCTCACCTTATCACCGATATTGCGGCGGGACATATCTCCATTAAGTATGGTTTTATGGGACCTAATTATAGCGTTACATCGGCTTGTGCATCGTCAAATCATGCTATGATTGATGCCCTAAACCTTGTTCGTTGGGGTAAGGCTGATGTTATCGTGACGGGTGGCTCGGAGGCTCCCATTACTATTGATGCCGTTGGCGGTTTCTCCTCAATGCACGCACTCTCAACTCGCAATGACAACCCCCAGCACGCCTCTCGTCCGTTCGATGAAGGTCGTGATGGCTTTGTAATTGCCGAGGGAGCAGGAGCATTGGTTTTTGAGGAGTACGAACACGCTAAGGCGAGAGGTGCAAAAATCTATTGTGAAGTTGTCGGTGGCGGAATGTCCGCCGATGCACACCACATGACCGCCCCACACCCAGAGGGTAAGGGTGCAATTATCTCGATGCGTGAGGCATTGAATGATGCCGAGTTGAAGGTGGAGGATATCGACTACCTCAACGCTCACGGCACATCGACTCCATTGGGTGATATCGCCGAATTGACAGCCATACAGGCTCTCTTTGGCGACCACGCCTACAAGATGAACATCTCATCTACGAAGTCCATGACCGGACACTTGCTTGGAGCAACAGCTGCAATTGAGGCATTGGCATGCGTTATGGCAATAGAGAGGGGCGTTGTTCCTCCGACAATAAATGTCGAGAATCTCGACCCACAGATTGACAAAAAACTCAATTTAACACTCGGAACAGCTCAAAAGCGTGATGTGAAATGCGCTATGAGCAACACCTTCGGATTCGGAGGGCACAACTCGACCGTAGTGTTCCGTAAAATCTAATCGCAAGATTATGTTTGACTTTATACTTCGTCCGATACGCCGTAATTTCGGACGCAATAGATTATACTATCGAATTATTGACGATATGTTCGGTTTTATCCCGAATAATATCGAACTATATAAGTTGGCTCTTGTTCACAAATCGGCATCAATTGATGTGGAAGGTCGCAGTATAAATAACGAACGACTCGAATTTTTGGGTGATGCAGTGATTGAGAGTGTAACTTCGGACTATCTTTTTATCGAATACCCCGAATACGATGAGGGTAAATTGACAAAGTTGCGCTCGAAGTTGGTATCGCGTCAATCGCTCAATGCCATAGCCTGCAAACTCGGTTTGGACAAGCATATAATCTGCTGTCGTTCGATAAATGCAACACAAAAACACCTCTTTGGTGATGCCTTCGAGGCGATGATGGGAGCGATATATCTCGACCAAGGTTACAACTTCGCAAACCGCCTGCTCATCAATAAGATATACTCGAAAAACCTCTCATTGGAGGAGGTTGATGAGACCGAAACAGACTTTAAGAGCCGCCTTATCGAGTGGGGACAGAAGAACCACCATACCGTACTATTTCGCACAAAAGGGACGCCAACAGGTGCGGGAGCAACCCGTTCATTCCGCTGTACGGTGTTGATTGACAACTTGGAGGTCGGACATGGCATTGGCTCCTCGAAAAAAGAGGCTGAACAGCGAGCAGCGCAATCGGTTTCGCACGAGCCAAGTGACGAGGAGTGCGCTCGTATGCTCGACCGCTTGGATAAGATGGGTAGATAGTCTATATTTGTGGTTATGCAGGATATTCACCATAAAGTGACAATGCGAGGTATCAAATCCCTCGATGATAGGGAACTTCTTACCCTTCTATTGGAGGACGAGAAGTTGGCTGGTGCGCTATTAGATGAGTGTGGTTCGTTGCTTAATATCTCTACTTTACCACTTTCGCGACTTCGAATGATTGCAGGTGTCGGAACAAAACGGGCAGAGCGTATCCGTGTAGCAATAGAGATTGGTAGTCGCTTGTCGATGGCGAATAAGAGCGTTGAGCAGTGTATTACATCGAGCGAAGATGTGGTTGAGGTGATGCGCCCGTTACTCAAAGATTTGAAGCACGAGGAGTGTTGGGTGATATATCTCACCAATTCTAACCGCGTGATTGAGCGTTACCGTATCAGTCAGGGCGGAGTACAGGCTACCGTAGTGGATCAGCGTCTTATTGTGAAGCGAGCCTTGGAATTACTCTCCACACGCCTTATCATCGTTCATAATCACCCTTCTGGTAGTGCTACACCAAGTGGTGCCGATTTCGATATCACGACCAAAATTAAGGAGGCTACTTCACTCTTCGATATTCAGTTGCTCGACCATATTATTATCACAACAACAGAGAGTTATTCGTTCAAGCGAGAAGGGCGACTTTAAGCGCAGATTACAGATAGTCTGTAATGGAGCGTTGAATAAAATTAAAATCTTGTTACTAAGTAGTTTGTAGAGTGGCACAACCATCAATGATATATTTCGAGCAGGCTTTATCCCGGCCAGAGTTGTACTTCAAACGGCTGAAACAGATAAAGCCCATTCTCTGTGATGGTAAAGTGAATATCTGGCGTACATATGGTGCTATGGAGGCGCAAGTTATGTGGGGAGGGCACCGCTATTTGTTGTTTTTGCCATTTCGCAGCGAGATTCTTATCAATCTCGAAAGTGTGGAGGTCGAGGCTCGCGAGCGCAGTAGAGGACCATTGTTAGAGAGCCGTATTTTTCGTGATGAGATGGTCTATTGCGATAATTTCGGGCGCAAACATCTCCTTGATATTGTTTTGCAGGAGTTTCCTGACGGCATGATGCTTGCAGAAGCCGTGCGCCAATTCTGTGCAGATGACCTTCTTGAAGCCGTTATGCGTATGAAGAAGCGCCTTGATGATATCGGCTTTAATCACGGCAATCTTCACCCAAACAATATCATAATATGTAGTAGTGGTATAGCTCGTCCACTACGATATTGGTATGCCAAATGGTACGATTTCACTGATAATGATATTGGCAAGGTGGTTGCCCATATTGAGTCGTATAGAGGTGTTGGCACGCAGCGTCTTGTGTCATGTGTTGAGACTGAAAATGGAGGAGATTACGAACGCGAGGGTATAGTTCGCAAGTATAAGTGTGGTCGCTATGGTTTTGAGGATATTGATGGCAATCGCATTACAGATTACAGTTATTCGTGGGCGAGTAATTTTTGCGAAGGTTATGCGATTGTAAAACAGAGGGGAAAGATGGGTGTTATCAATCGTGAAGGTTTGAAACTTATCAACTCGATATATAGTGACCTCAAATTTGATGTTAAGACGGGTACTTTTGTAGGCATAAATGGCAAGTATCGCTATATTATAGATTATAATGGCTCCATAAAACATCGGTTTCCGATTGAAGAGGAGGAATTGATGGAGTAGTTGTCTAAATTGAGAATGAAAAAGTGGTGATGATGCCAAAAGTGGAGCTTTTAGTCGCTAAAAATGAAGCTGTCTAACAAGGTAATTTCTGTGTTAATCATTTTACAAGGGCTTTTCCTCCTCGCGACTTGGCAAAGAGTAAGCAACCAAAAGCCTTCGAAGAAGGTTTAAGCCTTGAAATCCCTCTTGTTATACAACTTCTGACAAAAAGAGCGTGCCCAAATTTTTGGACACGCCCTATTTTTGCTTGCCTATAATAGGTCTTTCAAAAACTTGTTGTACGCCTTCGCCTGTTAGGGCATAGGGTGTATGTAGTGCAGGCTTTTAATTGCCAATTTTATTTCGGTTGGTTGTTCTCGTCAAGGTCGTAGAGCAACTCGATGTCGTCTACATACATCCACGACTCGCTACTTCCTGTAAAGTAGTCGCCATAACCCGAACAGGTGAATGTCAGCAACAAACACGAAGGGACAACCTCCGGATCTACATAGCTGATAGGTAGAGTCATCGTATGCCATTCGTTGGTATGCTCTACAACCATATCAAGGTTGCTATCACTATCAAAATAGCCTAAGCCATTAACACCTGCCGCAGTGCGAGGGTCGAAGAAGGTTGTTTCATCGGCACTATATACACAGTGAGGCTCGCTCCAATCGGTTAGGCAGAAGAAGACCTTTGCAAGGTCGGGTTGTCCGCCAACAATTTTTATCTGCTTGCTTCCGATATGGTACTCGGTGCCCGTAGTGGCTGCCTTACTGCTTATATAGTTGATTCCACCTCGCGAATATCTGACCTTAAAACGCAGTGCCACAGGTTTGATATTTTGGCTGATAAGGCGACCAAAATATATCTTTGCATTTGTACCGAGTGTTTCGCCATAATATCCTACAAAGAGGTTTCCTGCGGCAAACTTTACATTCAATACATTCTGCGAACCCATAAATGCACTCACCTCGCCTGTTGAGCCGCTTGGAACATTGCTCTCACTTGCACTCTTATAGACCGGATATGTAAGGTTGAACTTCTCACCCAACGATGTTCCACCCGGATTACCTGTGCCCCAGAACATATCCTTAACCGAGGAGAATGGATACCAGCAAGGACCTGCTTCGCCCGTAGGCAATAACTTCTGGTCGTTGGTAAACTTACCCCACTCCTCCATCTGTGAGTTTGGTATTTGGTAGAGAGGAGCTGTGGTGACAATTTTTATATCTGATTGTTTCTCATCGGCATAACCGATAACCTCATACTCTACATTTGGTTCCAGACCTCGCACGACAGCCTTTACAAACCCCTCTTCGTAGCGATTGTACGGGTTCGATGAGTTGGCGGCATACCACTCATCTTTAACCTTCAACCACTCCTCCGAACCTCGCTTGCGATATGCAAACTGAATAGAGGCTCCATCGATATTTGCCGCCTTAATCCAAATAACATTTGCACCGGCTGCCACATACTCGAAGTCGAGTGCCACCTCGGTAGGTACAATCACCAACTCCCAAATTGTTGAGCGACCATGTGCCGATACGGTAACGGTCTGCGACTTGTCGCTATTGTCGAAGTTGGTAGGCATTTGAGCAATTTCGGGATAGTCGTATGTCGGGCGTGGTCCAAAACGCACATCTGTCGTCTTAACATCGTTGAGAGGGTAGTCCTGGCGGCGTTTTACGATGGCACGATGTCCCTCCAAGTCCCACTCGGTAGCTCCAATCTGACCATCGACAGTCCAGATGCGGTTGATGGTCTGTGTGGCAACAATCTTCCATTCGTAGGTTTGGAAGTAGGAGAGTGTAATATACTCAGGCTCTGCCATATTGACGACACGATTATTTAAATCTTTCGATACCACAATCTTCGAGTTATCTGTGGCGTAGTTGATGTTAGTAACAACATCTGAGCCGAAGGTGATGGTATTAAATTTCACCTCTTCGATATTGGTCTCCTCGGCGAGAGGAATGGTAGCGGTATATGTCGAACGGTCGAGTACAATATCTCCGTCTGTGCCCTCCACATCGAGCGAGGCGATAAATAAATCGACCACAGGCTTCGGTAGGTCGTTCTTGATACACGAAGCGAAAGCCAAAATCGCAACGAGTGTTATAATAATTCTTCTATTCATGCTGCAATCTCAATTTTTGTTCACTCTTCTTGCTCCACAAATGGACTGTAACACCGATATTAATCTCGGCGATATTGAGGCGGAAACGCAATTTCGAGAAGTTGCGAGTACCTCCCGTAGGGTTCATGTTTTCATCGAATTGTTTGATGTGGTTATATTGCAAACCGCCCAATCCAAACGATACCGTAGCGCAGACATTCGGGAAGATGTAGGCTGCCAATCCCGGATTGAAGTTGAAGCGCACTTTGTATGTGTCAGAAATGGAGCGACTCCACTCGTTGTTGTACATAAAGCTAAACTTCGAACGACCATACGAGCCCTCTAATTCCAACTCTCCAAAGACTCCGAAACGACCACGCTTGTCGAGTGGTACATAGGCTCTGTGGAAGATTGAGAATGAGTAGGCGTTACTCAAATAGCCGAGTGCAATACCTTCGGTCGAAAACTCAATGCCATTGATAAAGTTTCCGAGGTTAACATTTGCATTGTCGAAGTGTCCCACCATGTGGGTATATCCAAATCG
The DNA here is from genome assembly GCA_045596245.1 of Alistipes sp. Classification (GTDB taxonomy): domain Bacteria; phylum Bacteroidota; class Bacteroidia; order Bacteroidales; family Rikenellaceae; genus Alistipes. Next base: position 37,609 of record JAZOBZ010000039.1, read on the forward strand.
TGCACCAATCGCAAGATTATTACGATAGAAGTATCCAAAATATGGTTTTACCGATACAATTGAACCTCCGAGTTTGAGATCTTCAATAACGAGTGCAATATCGCTGTCATCGGTTGATAGGGTGCCGTATGATGCCGAAACACCACAAATCCATTCACTCTTATATGCAAAAGCACTCTTGTCAATCTCTCGGTCAATACGATTTACTTGAATAAGCCCTCCCGGCTTGCGGCGTACCTTGGTTGTATCGCGCTGGATTCCAAAGAGTATGCTTTGTGCCTCTGCATCATATATTGTCACTGTGCTTGCTACAAGCACCGCCATAAGTATTGTAAAAATCCTCTTCATAAAAGTTGCCTCCTGTTTTTATAGATAGAATGATGCACCTAATCCGATGGAGAAGATGTTTACCTTAAAGTTCATTTGTGAGGTGGAGGTCGAACCTGATACCACCTGATTACCTATCTGTCGGGTATTCGAGTAGTTAAATCCGAAGACGCCAACATTAACCTCAATGGCCATATTGTTGGTCAAGAATGCTGCAATACCCGGATTTACACCGAGTGCCACATCGAAACTTGTGGCATACACACCGCTTAAACTCTGTTGTGGTCCCGAAACCAACTTCTTCTGTGAGCCACCCATTGCCAACGCCACCTCGGCGAAGAGGGCAAAGCGTTTGTTGTTCTTGCCCAGAGGTATATACTTACGCCACAGAGCCTCTACATTGTAGGAGTGTTTGAGCGAATAGTAAAATGAGTTGTCGAGCGAGGTAATCGAGAGTGAGGCATTGTCCAACTCGGTCAATCCGCGCGAATAGCCGAAGCGAACTCCAACCAGCGAGTTTCGTGAATAAGCGTAGCCTACAAGTGGCGAAATTTTGAATTGGTAGCCGTTGGACTTAATATCTTCGACAATCAGAAAAGTGTAGTTGTCGTTGGTGTGTGTTGAGTACGACACTGAACCTCCGAATACCCATTGTCCCTTCGGTACAAATTCGTTTTTCAGATTTGATACGCCTCGATTTTGACGGCGTAGGCTGTGGTTGTATGAGGTACTATCCGCCTTAACTGCCTCTTGCGCCATCACAGACGAGGGGAGTAAAAGCATGGCCACCACTAAAATTTTTATAAATCTATTCATTCAATTGTCAATTATCAGTTACCAATTGTCAATTATTTATTATTAGTACACGAGTTCGATATCATCGATATTCATCCACGAGTCGCTCGAACCTGTAAAGAAGTCGCCATAGCCCGAACAAGTTGCTGTAAATACAAGGTAGTTTGCCCCATTGCTTTCATCTGCACCCTCAATTTTCTCGAATGGGATATATAACTCGTGCCATTCGGCGTTGGAGGTTGTAGAGTCGAAATATGCCGTATAGAGAACACCATTATAGCGATTGTCCGAACAATTTTTAATGTTATCCATACTTGGGCTGAAGGTGGTGGCGTCTGCCTTTGCACTATCTACGCACCACGCGCTGCTCCAATTACACATACAGCAGAAAATTTTTGTCAAATCGGGCTCTCCTTTGCTACCTACCGAACCAACATTGTCAATAGCACCGCAATTATACTTAACCCACATCTTCACCCCCTTTGGCTTGGCGTTGTAGGTAAATGGCTGTCCGAAATAGACTGTGGCACTCATTGAAGAGATAACCACCTTACCGAAGCTACCGACAAATATGTTGCCTGCACCAAACTTGCTCATCACTACTTTCGAGTCGAGGAATGCGCTATAAGTACCTGTTGAGCCGGGGCGAACATCGGTACTTTTGCTGGTGAGGTTGTTGTTGGTACCGCCCATGACAGTCGTACCACCATTACCTGAATCCCAATACTTGTTGCTCTTGCTTTCTCCCGGATAATATGTGTCGCCACTCTGCGACCAAGTCTCCATGTCGCCATTCGGAATCTGGTTGCCCTTTGCTGTTGAGAAAGCAAGACTTGTGCCTATGGTTTTACCATCTATCACAAGATTATATTCGTATGCACGACCTGCACCAATGTTATCAACCTGTGCAGTGTAGGTATTTGTACCACTTGGTGTCGCAGTAAAGTGCTTCCATTCACCCTCGCTCTCGCGGCAGATAATCTCCACATTTGTAGGCTCTCCGAAAACTGTTGCAGAGAGAGATGTTGTGCAGAGCCAGAGATTGGTGCTTGCACTGCTGTATCCATTCACACCTTGCAAGTTGTATGGCAAATCCTTGCGAGCCTCACCACCACTTGTGTCGGTTACGCGCAACTCGATAATCTGTGCTCCTCCACTCAACGCATTGAAAAAGTCGTCAGAGAGGGTTACATATAGCTTTGTGGTGTTCAATCCCGAAAGAGTTATACCTGCAACACTCTCCTCCACAGGATTGTACTCTTTGCCCGCCGCAACAATCGACACTGCGCAGAACTCGGCAGGTGAGGTTGCAACATAGCGTCTATCTCCGCCGGCATAGTTGTACGAAGCACCAATATCGAAGCCATCTCCCTTTAATTCAGGGTCCGGATTGAAAGAGAAGTGGTCATCGCGCTTCTCGACACTCTCATCAACCGACACAGAGAGACCATCTAAGAATCCGGTTGCATCTTTCGAGAACTTAAAAGAGAGTTTATAACCCTTCTTAATTTCGACATTCTCGATTGTGCCACTCTTGTTGACATTAACTTGCTCTCCATCTTCATATTCGAAGGTGCCGACAAATTGCCACGATAGAGTAGTTACACCCTCAGGCATAATAAAATAGCCCTTCTTGCTCTCGGTGTATGTAAGTTTTACATTGTCATTTGCCTTAACTACCACATTGTAGCCATCGTGGAAACCCTCCACAATAGTTTGGTCGAAAAGGACCTCGACAGGTATATTTTGCATTACGGCCACCATATCAACAGCTATGGTTGAGCCTGCCATAATATCAAAATCCTTCTCGCCATAGAGGTATTGCTCTGCCTCGTTGAAAGTTGCCGAAATGGCTGTACCACTCTCAACCTTTGCAGTATAGTTGCCCGCTAAGAGCCAAATATACTCAGGTTTTTGCATATCCTCCTTCGAGGAGTTGTACTTGCGGACAAGGATAGACTTTCCATTCTCATTCTTGTATATGGAGAGGATATAATCTCGCTTTGTGCCACTCTCGGCGCGTGAGTCTATGCTGATTGTCAGCGCACCCTTGTCTGCCGATGGGGTGTTGTCGCCCGACAAATCCTTGACCTTGCTATCGCTAACACACGAAGACAAAGCAAAGAGAGCCAACACGCATATTGATAATATGTTATAAAATCTCTTCATCGTAGTTTAGTTTCCGGTTGATTTAAGTTTCAAAATCTCGGTTTTGCTTACACCTTCGTTGTCGATAACAGTAAAGTGGAAGTTGTGATTTCCTGCCTCCGCATTCAGTGCTCCCATAAATGTAGTGATAGAGAATAGAACCTCAGTTTTGCCAATCACCTCATCACATATAGGGAAACCAAAATCGACACTTAACGACTTTTTCAATAGTTCGGTGTCAATTACTCGACTTGGGTTTGATGAGTCATACGACTTTTCGGGATGTGTGATGTTCATAACATCGGCAAGACCGATGCTTCCCAAGAGAGCTGGGACCAGAACTTCCGATTCGATTTGAACAACCAACTCCTTGATGCCCTTGCTTGCGCGGACCATAATTTCACCGGTTGTTGAGTCGTCAATAGTTATGCGGTCAGCCAAGTTGTAACCAATCCACTCGATTGAAGGGTCGCTTACGACACTATCTTCACCCGTGTTGTCATCACCACTATCGGTATCCTCTTTCCACTCCTCTTCGCTCACGAGGTCGGCAACATTGCAAGTGATAATCTCATCGGTAACCCAATTGCGAATGGTAACGCCAACACTGATATTACCTTCTGCTGCATGCTCGATATAGAAGTGAACACTGCTATACTGACCAACCATTACATCTCTTACCTCTTTGGTCATCTCTACCGGCTTGAAGTTCTCCTTGTCGGCAGCGTAGGTGCCGCTGATGCGCAACTCGATAGTGTTCTTCTCTTGTGGTGCTGCGAAGAATCCCGCGCGGCTCTCTGTCAAAGCATACTCCAACGAGTTGCTACCAATAGTAACTATCGTCAGTGTCTTGGCTCCTAAACGCTCCAAAAGGTCTGCCGAGTATGATACCGAAACCTTAATCTGCATCAACGAACAGACAACTTCCGAAAGAGGGGTTGTCTCATTACGCACAATCTTGAAAGGTTTTTCAGCGCCATACACAGGTGCCTCCCACGCTGCTCCGGGAACCTCGCCCGACTGAATTTTGAAGATATAATCGCCCGTTTCGAGCTCTATTGCCCCTGTTGGGCGTTCGCTAAACTTGAAGGAGTTGACAACCTCATTTTTATCCTTGTTGATAATCGAGCAGTCAAAGTTGCTTGTATCTACCGAGCTACGACCTCTTGTTGCAGAGGAGGTCGAAGGGGTAAGACCTGCATCGCTCTCCTTGTCATCGATGCGGCAATCTATCGAGAGATTTTCGAGTGAAAGATACCCCTTGTTCGAGGTCTTGGTATCATCACCCTCGCCAAAAGAGATTCTCTCCTCATTGCAACCCATTGCTACAATGGCTGTCAAAAGGGCTACTGCTGTAAATTTTACGAATTTCATATCTTTAAGTTTTTCTTGTTATTCTAAAATTATGCGTTTCCGTTTAGCTCAAACTCAAACTCCTCAGTTGTGACGATTGTGTCATCAAACGAGATTTTTACGGTAGCATTACCTGCTGTCGAGAGGTCGAATTTAACCGTGTGTCGATGTGTCGGTTTGAGGGTTACATCGGTTGTGAAGGTTGCGCTCTTTCCTGTTGGACGCACCGCCTCGCAGGTGATGGTTATATCTCCGGAATTCATAAAGAGCATCTCCTCCTTTGCCGAGTCCCAATCGATACCGTTGACTTTGAACACTGCCGAAGAGAAGTAACCGTCAAAGTTATCAGTCGTGTCGATTGCCACAATCGAGTTGGTCATCACAACCTGAATATCTGCCGTTGCCGTAAGACCATACATTGGAACTTCTACGGTTGTGAAACCCTCGAAATAGGGCTTCGACCACCCCTCTACACTCTTATCGCCATGTGAGAGAGTGATGGTATAAGGTGCAGATGTAAATGTCTGCTCTTCGTTGGCAGAGTTGAACTCGGCGAGGGTGTTCCAAGTATAGGTGGTGTTGTTGCCGACAATCTCCACTCTGAGGTCGCTCTCCGCAGGTATGAGTTCTTCGTTCAGAACAAATTTACTGTTGGTTGCAGAGGAGTTGTTCTCGACTACTTCACCTCGTGTTGCCGCCTCGATGGCAATTTTGCCCACTTGCATAGTAGCTTGGTCGCCATCGTTGTTGTGGTTGCACGCAGTCGCTACGACCGCAAGTGCTATTGCAAAAAGTATCTTTTTCATATCTCTCGGTCGTTTTTACTGTGCAATTGATACTCGGATATTGTCGAGATAGATGTAGTAGTGAGCATTGCCACTTCCCCAGTTTTGCTGTATACAACAAGGTGCCCAGCCAAATCGTGTAGTAGAGGTACAACCATTTGCCACAAACGAGTATGTTGGAAGGTTTGCACCAAAACTATTATCGTTGCAATTTTGAGGTATATAACCCGTCTGCAAACAAACGCTACTGAACATACTTGGCACACGCTCGCTGTCGTGAATATCCTCACCAGCAACGGTTGTTGCATAAATACCATTGAGGACAGTGCTCTCATCTTCGGTATGCATACCAGCGATACAGAAAATATCATTATTCTTGGAGTATCCCGAATTTGCATAAGCGCCCATATCGAACTCTACTTTGAGTTTTACATTAGCACCAGATTTGAGGGATTTCATCGCAGGTGAGTCGATACGACCATTCGAGCGTGTTGCACCCATAAAACTCTGATGTCTAGTATTTACGCGAACACTCTTTCCTGCCACACCCTTGATATGTGCGCCATTCCATCCCGAAACTCTCATATAGTCGTTGAGCAACATACCATCTGCCGACATCAATGAAGAGACTCGCTCGTCATCCTTCTCGAATGAGGTGTGTATCGAGGTGAAGTCCTCGAAGAAGAGGTATGGAACATCCATAGTCGCCAAGGTATTGACAACATACTTGGTGATTGTCGGCAGGGTAACCTTGCGCTCAACAATAGCATGCTTGCTCTCGAAGCGAACAGTAAATACTTTGCCCGAATAGGTACGGAATATGCCCTCTTCTGCCAAACCATACTCTACCAGGTCGTAGGTATTGGTCGAGTTTGCAGTGAATCTCTTAATCTGTTTGTCGTTGTGGTCGAGTACCGTAATGGTTTGTACTGCCTCACCCAAATTATTCTTGCCAATAGGCAGACGAATGATGGTAGGTGGTATTGGTTCAGGGATAGTTAGCGAAAGAGGTGTAATATGACCTTCAAGACACTCCTTTGACATCGTGAATGTTCGCGGAAGAGTGCGTTGTCCTACCGTTGACACAGCGTAGTAGGAAACCTCTCCTGAGATATTTACAGGGAGAATAGTTGCCCAAGCACTCTCACCCTCATCAAAACCATTGGCGATATTTACAGTCAGTTGCCTGTTTGTTTCGCTGATTGTTGGTGCAGCGGAGGCGTTTATGGCATCAATTACAACTTTACCCGTTACACCCGTAGGGAATGTGAAAACAACCTTTGAAATGGCATTACTCAGAGGGTTGCCATTTGCCGGAATGGTCATTTTCAATGCATGCATCTTATGTTGAAAGTCGAATGCAAGGTCGTTTATCTTGTCGGTTGAAAGAGCCTCAGCATTGAGAGGGGTAGCAACCATGATGTCGTACACCATATTAAGCGGGTTGCTCTGCTGTACGGCAGGGATTGTATAAGTCGCCTTTCTGTTGTTGATTGCTTGTGGCATCGGCGATACCGCGTAGTAAGTGTATGTTCCCTCGCTGGTAGAGTTTGCAGTGGAGGTAAATACGGCCGACTGCAACGAGTGCCAGTAGTACATCATCTTAAACTCCACGCCATTGAGGTTAAACGCTCCGGTTCGGCTCTCTGCCCATAATGCGAATGTGTCGCCATCAACCCACGAGGCTTTGCCATTATCGTCTATTGCGGTACGGCTGATATTGATAGGCAGACCAATGGAGAGTTCCGATTTCGCGATATTCACACTGCTTCCATCATCGACAGCCTTCGAACAGCTGCCGAGAATTGCAAGTGCGACAAACATCGCAATAAAGTAGATTTTCTTCATAATTATCCATCTTAAATCTGCGCAAAAATATGAGAGTTATATTTCATATAAAAATAATTTCAACGAATGCCCGATTTTTCCCTACGAATAGGTTGAAAAGAGAGAGTGAAGAACCTCTATTCTCCACTCTCTCAATTACAAAAAAGAACCGACATCTATTTCAGATATCTATCTAACCACCCAAAGAACTCTCTGTTCCAGACCAATGAATTTTGAGGTTTGAACACTTGGTGTGCCTCATTTTCGAACGACACCAATCGTGCAGGAATACCTCGCAAGCGAGCAGCAGTAAACGCTTCGAGCGACTGCGTGTAAGGTATGCGATAGTCCTTCTCGCCCGTGAAGATAAGTATCGGAGTGTCCCACTTATCCACAGCCTTGTGTGGCGAATTTGCATACGAACGCATCGCCGTCTTATTCTTCTTGTCCCAATATGCGCCTCCGTAGTCATTATTCACAAAAAAGAGCTCCTCGGTATGACCATACATCGACTCAAAGTTAAAAATTCCGCAGTGGGCAATAAATGCCTTGAAGCGTTTTTGATGATGTCCGGCAAGATAGAACACCGAGTATCCACCATACGATGCACCAACGCAGCCCAATCGCTCTTTATCACACCACTTCTCCTTCGCAACATCGTCAATAGCAGAGAGATAGTCACGGATATTTTGTCCCGAGTAGTCGCCCGAAATCTGGTCGAGCCACTCCTGCCCAAACGATGGCACACCTCGGCGATTTGGCGCTACAACGACATAACCTTGTGCCGCCATCAGCTGGAAATTCCAGCGATAACTCCAAAATTGCGACACCACGCTCTGAGGTCCTCCCTGACAATATAGCAGAGTCGGGTATTTTTTGGTTGCATCAAAATCGGGTGGCAAGATTACCCAAGTGAGCATCTTTTTACCATCGGTAGTCTTAACCCAACGCTTCTGCACCTCGCCCATCTTGATATTGTTGTAGACAAAGTCGTTTACTGCTGTAAGTTTTGTCATTGAGCCATTTGTGAGGTCAAACTCAAAGAGTTCGGGAGCCATCGAGATTGTCATCACCGAGCCGACACAACGACCTCCGCAAATCTCAAAAGAGTTGATATCGTGGTCGCCCTTTGTCAGCACCTCAACCTCGCTCGTACCATCAGCCTTAACTCTGCAAATCTGATGCGTAGCCTCGATTGGAGCGATAAAGTAGAGGGCTGTTTCGTCTGATGACCACACCACATTTGTTGCATGGTAGTCGAAGTTTTTGGTTAGGTATGTAACCTCCCCCGATGACAAATCGCAAACCATAAGTCGCTCCTTATCTGCCTCATTTCCGGCACGCTCCTGCGAGCGAAAGGCAATCTTCGAACCGCTTGGCGACCATACAGGATACTTGTCGTAACCCACAAATGGGAGGCGTGCAACTTCTTTGCATAGGTTGCGGGTGGTGCCATTTTCGAGGTTATAGATGAAGATATCCGAGTCGGTAGATACGGCATACTCGGTTCCCATGAGTGGCTTGCAAGTATAGGCGAGTTGTTTGCTATCCGGACTCCACGCAATCTCCGAATGGTCGAAATATGGCGCAAGCGGAGTATCCCAAGCCGACTTCTCACCCGTAATGTCGGTAGCTGTTCCCACACCATTCGCCAAGAGGTCGGCGATAAAGATATGGAGATACTTTCCGCTATCCCAATAGTCCCAATGGCGTACCATCAAATCATCATAGATGCGGGCCTTCGACTTTGCCATATCTTTGTGAATATCTGCCGAGTTGATATCTTTGGCGTGTACAAACTGCGTGTAGTAGATGTGTTGCTCGTCAGGAGAGATGCCGAAGCCTTCAATACCTCCTTCGATATTGGAAATTTGCTTTGGCTGTGAGCCATCAGCCTGCATCTTCCATAGTTGCATCTCGCCACTGCGATTAGATGCAAACCAGATATCTTTTCCATCTGCACTCCAAACCGGTGACATCGAGGTCGATGAGGTATCGGTGAGAGCTTTCTCTTCATTGGTTGAGATATTGCGACTAACAATTACCGTAACACCTCTGTTCTCTTCCATATTGTAGCGGGTGAGCGTGTAGAGAAGCGTTGCGCCATCGGGAGATAGAGCGTGTTCGCCAACTCGGCTCATCTTCCACAACACCTCAGGAGTTAGTCTTGCCGCAGCAACCTCTTCGGCTGTCAGCGAATTGTCAATTTTGAGAGGCTCAGGGGCGGTATTACAACCCACAAAGCCTGAAAGTAGCAATGCCATAGCAATAAATTTACTCTTCATATCCATTATTTTCGTTAATTTTCTTACCTTTGTGTTGTTTGAAACATATAACGACAATGCGTACCGAGATATTTTTTGCCGATAAAACACTTATTCTCACCGACACTTCAACCACCATGGAGGGGGCTGTCTATCTGCCTTCGTTCAAACTTTCAAGGGCGAATGTACTCAAAATTTTTGAAACTGCCAATATAATCGAAGTTTGTGATCAAGCAATTGAGGCGGTGACCGAGCGATTTTTCTGTGAGTTTAAGTATGTTGAGGCGGCCGGTGGCGTGGTCTGCAATGAGCATGGTGAGAGCCTTATGATATACCGCAACAATCGCTGGGACCTTCCGAAGGGGCATGTCGATTGTGGCGAGAACGATGAGGAGTGTGCTGTGCGTGAAATAGCCGAGGAGACGGGTGTTGAGGGTGCAAAAATTGTTCGATTTTTGTGCAATACTCTCCACGCTTACGGCGTTTATGGAGTGTGGGAGTTGAAGCGTACGGCGTGGTTTGAGTTGTATGCCGACCATACCGACACCAAACCTCAGACGGAGGAGGGTGTTGTCTGTGCCAAGTGGTGTTCGGAGGCAGAAGTTAATGAAAATCTGCGCCAAACATACCCCACAATACGCAATGTTTTTGCAGCAAAAAACGAGTAGATTATGGTAAAAATTCTTTGGGTAGATGACGAGATTGATTTGTTGAAGCCGCACATTTTGCTACTTCAATCGAAGGGCTACGAGGTGGATACTTGCAATAATGGCTACGATGCGATAGATATGGCAACAGAGGTTGCCTACGATGTTATTATTCTCGATGAGATGATGCCCGGAATGACAGGGCTCGAAACTCTGCCGCTTATCAAAGATATTCGCCCGACAACGCCCGTAATAATGGTTACGAAGAGCGAAGAGGAGGATATTATGGATAAGGCGATAGGTTCTAAGATTGCCGACTATATCGTCAAGCCGGTCAATCCATCACAGATGCTTCCGTTAATCAAGAAACATGTGCTGTCGCAACAGCTCGTGACCGAACAGACCACCGCCGACTATCGTGCGGAGTTTGGTCGTATAGCTGTATCGATGCAGAATGCCAAAACCTTCCGTCAGTGGAGTGCTATATATCGCAAACTCGTAAATTGGGATATTGAATTGTCTGGTGGAGATGAGTCGATTCGTGAGATTTTGCAGTACCAAAAGGCGGAGGCAAACCGTGTCTTTGGTCGGTTTGTGTGTGATAACTATAAGGATTGGATAAATGCTCGCGATGAGGAGAGCCCTATAATGTCGCATATGCTGATGCGCAACAAGATCTTTCCGGTGGTGGATAGCCATAGTAAGACCACACTGCTCCTTATCGATAACTTTCGCTACGACCAATGGCGCACAATAAGCGGTATGTTGCGTGGCTATTTCGATATCACGACAGATGACTTTTACTGCTCTATTCTGCCTACGGCAACACAGTATGCCCGAAATGCACTTTTTGCAGGCCTGATGCCGTTGGCGATAGATAAGTTGATGCCCCAAAAGTGGCTCAATGACAACGAGGAGGGTGGCAAGAATCAATACGAGGAGGAGTTTATTGCTCGCCAAATTTCCCAAGCGGGCAAACAGTATAAGTGGTCATTTGACAAACTTGTGCGCCCTGAGGCGGGACGCAAACTTATTGACAATATCCAGCACATATACGATGCCGACTTTTCGATTATTGTCTATAATTTCTTAGATATTCTCTCGCATGCCCGCACCGAGACCGAGATTATCCGCCAACTTACCGAAGATGATGCATCGTTCCGTTCGCTTACCCGTTCGTGGTTCGAACATTCGGAGCTGTTTACGCTGTTGAAGATGCTCTCGGAGCGTGGACATACGGTGGTTATAACCTCCGACCACGGCACCGTGCGTGTCGATAACCCTGTGAAGGTTACGGGAGACCGCGAAACATCGTCAAATCTTCGCTATAAGACGGGGCGTAACCTCGCCTATAATCGTAAGGAGGTCTTCGAAATTACAAAACCAGAGGAGGTGCAGTTGCCGTCATCGAACCTCACCTCGAGCTATATTTTTGCCTACAACAACGACTTTTTGGTCTATAACAATGATGCCAATCGCCATATCCGCTACTACCGCGACACCTTCCAGCACGGCGGTATCTCGATGGAGGAGATGATTGTGCCATATATTGTACTACAACCCAAATAAAAGTTATCTGCCGTATGGTTTGTATCCCACTATTTTGTATGTTTTTGAAAATTTAGTGGTATATTTGCACGCCAATAGGCGCAGAGATATGGTATATTTGAAGAGATATCTACTATTGTGGCTCCTTCTTCTTCTCTCATTGTCGGTTAATGCCAACGAGAACGAGCAGAAGGTAGATACCCTTATTGCCGTTGATAGAGTGCAGATTACCGCTATTAAGCAGGGCTCGGAGTTGCGCCATGAGGCCGTTGCCGCATCTGTTTTGGGTGGTCGAACCCTCGAAATGCAGGGAGTGTCGGCAGTCAAAGATGTGATGACCGATGTACCGAATCTCTTTATGCCCGACTACGGCTCACGCACCACTTCGTCAATCTATGTGCGAGGTATGGGAACGCGCATCGACCAACCTGTTGTGGGTATGAATGTCGATAATGTGCCGTTGGCGGACAAAAACCTCTACGATACCGAATTACCCGATATTGAGCGCATCGAGTTTCTGCGTGGTCCGCAGGCTACGCTCTATGGTCGCAATACGATGGGGGGCGTGATAAATGTCTATACTCTCTCGCCTTTGACCTATCAGGGTGTACGACTGCGTGCCGACTACGGCTCCCGCAACTCGTTCCGCGTAGCTGCTTCGAGTTATAATCGCTTTAAGGATAAATTCGGTTTTTCGGTTTCGGCGCAGTATGCCCATTGTGACGGCTATTGGCGTAATTCGTACGATAACTCTTTGTGCGACAAGGAGAATAGTGGAAATTTCCGCACCAAATTCCAATATCGTGAGGGGGCGTTGAGTATTGACAATACCCTCGCCTTTTCGATGGTGGAGCAGGGTGGTTATCCCTACCAATATATCGGCTCTCCAAATCCCCAAAAACATCGCGAGGAGTTGGTGGGTAAAATTTGTTATAACGAGCCGTGTTCGTATGACCGATTGGCGGTAAATGACGGATTGAGTATCCGTTATGATTTTGGAAAGTTCTCGTTGGCGAGTATTACATCGTATCAATATATGAACGATAAGATGCATATCGACAACGACTTCCTGCCCGAATACTACTTCACGCTTGAACAGCGCAAACAGCAACACCATATAGCCGAAGACTTTGTGTTACGCTCGAAAGAGGAGGGCGTATATCGTTGGTTGGTTGGTGTGAACGGCTTCTTTAAACGCGAGAAGATGCAGGCACCTGTAACCTTTGGAGTTACCGGTATCGAAAAACTTATCCTCGACAATATAAATGCCCACAGTGGATATCCGGGCGAGTATCGTTGGGGTGACGCAGAGGGCAATGGCGGTGATGAGATGTTACTGGATAGCCGTTTCACTACCCATAACAGCGGTGTGGCGGCATATCATCGTAGCGAGGTATATCTCGGTCGTTGGAGATTGGCTCTGGGGTTGCGTCTGGACTATGAGTTGGTGCAGATGCTCTACCAGACAACCACCGATACTTGCTATACAACTTTTCCGAATGATGTGTCAAAATCACCTACGACCATACCAATAAACATTGCTGATGTAAATCTGTTATCACGAAGTTTTTTGGAGTTTTTGCCCTCGTTCTCTGTGTCGGTAGATTTAGATGATATCGGGCGTAATATGTTGTACCTCTCCGTTTCGAAGGGCTACAAAGCGGGTGGTTTCAATACGCAGATGTTCTCCGAGATTTTGCAACGCCGATTGCAGAATAAGATGGGGTTGTATCGCGAGATGGATGTCGAGGAGTTGTGTGCCTATAATCCGGAACACAGTTATAATGTGGAGATTGGCGGACACTTTGGAACACGAGATGGGGTATTTACTGCCGATGCAGCACTCTTCTATATTGAGTGTCTTGACCAGCAACTTACAATCTTTCCCGATGAGAACAGCACGGGACGAATGATGACAAATGCCGGCAGAACACGCTCTTTTGGTGCAGAGCTCTCTGCTACGGCACGATTGGCAAAGACTCTGGTTTTGCGTGGCTCGTATGGCTACACAAATGCCAAATTCCGACAATTTATGTCGGGCGGAGTGAATTATGCAGGCAACTATATACCATACGCACCGAAAAATTCGTTATCTTTGCGCCTGATACAGACCGTTCCGTTCCGTTCTCGCTGGATTGACCGCATGGTGTTGAGCGTGGGGGTTACGGGTGCAGGTCGCATCTATTGGAATGAGGCAAACGATGTTTCGCAACCTTTGTATGCGTTGTTAGATGCTTCGGTGCGATTTGAAGGGCAGAAGTGGGCTGTCGATTTTTGGTGTAAGAATGCCACAAATACACGCTACGATGTCTTCTACTTCGAGTCGATGGGTAACCGTTTTCTACAACGCGGACGACCTGTTTCGGGCGGAGTCAGAGTTATGATAAATATATTGTAGATAAGATAAAATTTGTAGATATGAGAAGATTGATGTTTTTGTTTGGTGCAGTGATTATGTTGCTGACCACATCTTGCCTGAAAGGCCCAATTAGCGGAGGAAGCTCAGCCAGTGATTTTACCGGTAAAATTGTTGTTACAGATATTGCATCAGGAAAGACCACATATACAGACAATAAGGCTGTTGTGACGGTCACAATTCCAAATATATTGGAGCCTAAATTGACAATTCTGTTCAATGGTGTAAAGTTTGCCGAAGCGATGCCTGTTAAATTGAATCTTGAACTTACAAAGATTCCATTTACCATTACAATATCGGAAGATGGTATGTCGCAACACTATGTATTTGATGCCAAGGATATTATACCCACAAGCTTTGATAGCGAATATAAGATAGACAGAGTTTGGGGAAGCATCGGTAAGGTAATTGATATACGCTTTACCATGAAGAGTAAAGATTCTCAGGTGCGTTTCTATACTGAAATTGAGAATCCCGATGACAGTAACGACAGTGAAAATACCCCCGATGACACTCCTGAGGAGTAGAGAAAACGGTTTTTTGTTACTATATTTGCAGAGATAAAATACCCAAAAATATGAAGGCTGAATACAAACCTTATGTAGAGGAACTTATTGAGTTGGCAATCAAAGAGGATATTGGCGATGGTGACCACACTTCGTTGTGCTGTATCCCTGCCGATGAGCGTGGAAGAATGCGTTTGCTCTGTAAGCAGGAGGGCATTATCGCAGGTATCGAGGTTGCAAAGATGGTTACCGAGCGATTGGACTCGGAGGTTAAGTTCGAGCAGATTCTTAATGATGGCGACCGCGTGAAGGTGGGCGATGTAGCCTTCTATGTTGAGGGTAATTTGCAGTCGTTGTTGCGTGCTGAGCGTATTTTGCTCAACATTATGCAACGAATGAGTGGTGTTGCAACACAGACCGCTGTATATGCCGACCGTATCGCTGACCTCCATACCAAGGTCCTTGATACCCGCAAGACCACACCGGGTATGCGCGTGTTGGAGAAGATGGCAGTGAAGATGGGTGGCGGCGAGAATCACCGTATCGGTCTATTCGATATGATTCTTTTGAAGGACAACCATATCGACTTTGCAGGTGGTGTGGCGAAGGCCGTAAAGGGAGCAAAGGAGTATTTGAAGGCAAAGGGTAAGAATATCCCTATCGAGTGCGAGGTGCGCTCGTTGGAGGATATCAAAGAGGTCTTTGCTGCGGGGGGTGTCGATAGAATTATGTTCGACAACTTCTCGGTGGAGCAGACTCGTGAGGCGGTAGCATTGGTGGCAGGTCGCTGCGAAACAGAGTCGAGTGGCGGTATTACACTCGAAACCCTGCGCGACTACGCCGAAACAGGTGTCGATTTTATCTCGGTAGGTGCTTTGACACACCAAATTAAGTCACTCGATATGTCGTTGAAGGCTTGCTAAACAGAGCAAAGATGAACGAGAAGAGTAGTATAGATTTTCACCCTGTAACAGTGGCCGACAAGCCACTGTTCGAGTATTATATGCTTTCGTCAAATGAGCAAAATTGCGACCTCAATTTTGCCAATATATTCTGTTGGAGCGACACTTACCATAGCGAGGTTGCAGAGGTGGATAATTCTCTTGTTATACGCTTCGATAATGGGAATGAAAAATGCTATATGCAACCTTTTTGCATAGGGGATAAAGCCTTGATTATCGAGCTGTTGCGACAAGATGCCTTCTCTCAGCGTGTACCGTTACGCCTCTATGGGTTATCTCACGAATGGCGTAAATTTTTGGAGGAGAACTACCCTTCGGAGTTCGCTTTCGATACACCGAGAGCCCTCTGTGATTATATCTATCGCACCGAGGATTTGGCTCGCCTGCGAGGGCGCAAATATCAACCAAAACGAAACCATATAAACCACTTTGTGGCGCGTAATGAGTGGTATGCCGAGCCTCTCTCGAAGGCGAATATCAAAGATTGCCTTGCTCTGAACAAGAAGTGGTTGCAAGGGCGTGAGATTGGTGAAATGGAACAGGCGGAGCAACGGGCAATAGAGCGTGCTTTCGGTAATTTTGACGCACTCGGTTTGCGAGGTCTGGTTCTCTATGCCAATGGCTCACCGGTGGCGTTTTCGTATGGAACACCTATAAATAATAGGACATTCTGTACCCATATTGAGAAGTATGATGTTGATGTTGAGGGTGCTGCTACGATGATAAATCGCTTGATGGCGCAGTCTCTCGAAGATGAGTTTGAGTTTGTAAATCGCGAGGACGACCTCGGATTGGAGGGGTTGCGTTTTGCGAAGATGTCATATCACCCCACTACGCTTCTCGAAAAGAGTTCGGCTCTCCGTCTTACCACCGAACAGCGTGAGATGCGTGAGATGTGGCACGATGTTTTCTGCGATGAGTATCATGAGATAGAGTCATTTATGGTAAGCCATAACGATGCCATACCTTTTATTCACAAGGAGGGTGGTGAGGTGGTGTCGATGCTCTATGTTGTGCCGTTGCAGATGTGGGAAATGAGGGTTGCCTACATCTATGCAGTAGCGACCAAACCCGAATATAGAGGTCGTGGTATTGCAACAATGTTACTACAAAAGGCCTTGCGTATGGTCGATGAAAGTGGAAAATTCGATGTTTCGGCACTTATTCCAAGCAGCACCGATTCGAAGCGTCTTTATGAACGATTAGGGTTTGAGAATAGTCAAAAACCTATGGTATTTCCGACCTCTGACTATCTCGGTACCGGCTCCGTTCCGCACGACCTTGCCATGGTGCGTAATTGTTGCGTGCGATAGTCGGCCAGAACTCGTTAGTTCCATAATTAATATCTTTTTCCAATAGCAGTTTTGCCGTTCTATACGGGAATGTTGGCTGTGTAGTGTGATGGCATATCTCTTCGGCACTTATTTTGCAAAGTTCAAAAGGTGTATATAAATGTTATTTATATCTGCATAGATAAAAAATCTAAAAATTTTAGTGTTAATTTTTTCACAATTCAAAATAAATGTACTATCTTTGCAGCGGTGAAGAAGGGGCTTTCCTCGAAAGGTGGCGCTTTTTGGAGCTGTCAAGATGGGGTTGCCCCATTGTGTGAGCAAGAAAATAATAGATTTAGGCTAAAAGAGGTTAAACAATTAAATAATTAAAATTATGGCTTTCAAGAAAGAAGATTTATTGAAGTATGGTATTACCGACACTACTGAGGTAATCTACAACCCATCGTATGAGCTCCTTTTCGAGGAGGAGACCAAGGCAGACCTTACAGGTTTCGACAAGGGACAGGAGACTGAGCTCGGTGCTGTTAATGTAATGACAGGTGTCTACACAGGTCGTTCGCCTAAGGACAAGTTTATCGTAATGGACGAGAACTCGAAGGATACTGTATGGTGGACTTCGGAGGAGTACAAGAACGACAACAAGCCTTGCTCTGAGGAGTCGTGGGCAGTGTTGAAGGGCATCGCACAGAAGGAGCTTTCGGGCAAGAAGTTGTATGTTGTAGATGGCTTCTGCGGTGCTAACAAGGATACCCGCATGTCGGTTCGTTTCATTATGGAGGTTGCTTGGCAGGCTCACTTCGTGAAGAATATGTTTATCCGCCCAACAGAGGAGGAGTTGAAGGAGTTCGAGCCTAACTTCGTTGTTTACAACGCTTCGAAGGCAAAGGTTGAGAACTACAAGGAGCTCGGTCTTAACTCGGAGACTGCGGTGGTGTTCAACATCACTTCGCGTGAGCAGGTTATCATCAACACTTGGTATGGTGGTGAGATGAAGAAGGGTATGTTCTCGATGATGAACTACTACCTCCCATTGCAGGGTATCGCTTCGATGCACTGCTCGGCTAACACCAACGAGAAGGGTGAGACCGCTATCTTCTTCGGTCTTTCGGGTACAGGTAAGACAACCCTTTCGACAGACCCTAAGCGTCAGCTTATCGGTGATGACGAGCACGGTTGGGACGACAACGGTATCTTCAACTTCGAGGGTGGTTGCTATGCAAAGGTTATTAAGCTCGACAAGGAGTCTGAGCCAGATATCTACAACGCTATCAAGCGTGATGCTCTCTTGGAGAATGTAACTGTTGATGAGAACGGTAAGATTGACTTCAACGATAAGAGCGTAACCGAGAATACTCGTGTTTCGTACCCTATCTACCACATCGACAACATCGTATCGCCAATCTCGGCTGCTCCGGCTGCGAAGAATGTTATCTTCCTCTCGGCTGACGCATTCGGCGTATTGCCTCCGGTTTCGATTTTGACTCCTGAGCAGACTAAGTACTACTTCCTCTCTGGCTTCACCGCTAAGTTGGCAGGTACCGAGCGTGGTATCACCGAGCCAACTCCAACATTCTCGGCTTGCTTCGGTCAGGCATTCTTGGAGTTGCACCCAACAAAGTATGCAGAGGAGTTGGTTAAGCGTATGGAGAAGAGTGGTGCTAAGGCATACCTCGTAAATACAGGTTGGAATGGTACAGGCAAGCGTATCTCTATCAAGGATACTCGTGGTATTATCGATGCTATCCTCGATGGTGCAATTTTGGAGGCTCCAACCAAGAAGATTCCTATCTTCGACTTCGAGGTTCCAACTGCACTCCCAGGTGTAGATCCTGCAATTCTCGACCCACGCGACACTTATGCTGATGCAGCAGAGTGGGAGAAGAAGGCAGAGGATTTGGCAAGCCGTTTCATCAAGAACTTCGGCAAGTACACTACTAACGAGGCGGGTAAGGCTCTTGTAGTAGCTGGTCCACACCTCGAGTAAAACAGATTTTAAGCAGCGTTTGCGGCGTTGCACTTCGATAATCCGCTTGCTCATTTACGATTTTGTAAACTGCGCAAGCGGATTTCTTGTGCGCCTTGCAACCATCTGCTTAGAATCCGTTTTACTATTGAGGTGGCATCGGGCTTTTTGATTGCCTCAAAAATAGCCTAATCATTTACGATTTTTCTATCGAGGTGGTATTTTGAAATCTCACGGCTTCTGACGAGAAATTATATAAGTAGAGAGATTTTATCACAACTTCATATATATGTCAATTTGCATATTTGAGTGATGTATGCTAAATTTGTGATATGATATTTTCGATAGCGCAATATATCTTTGCCGTTCAACACTTGGATAAAATGTCAAGAACGCTCGCTTCTCGGCATATATATCCTATATATGATGAACGAACTGAACGCCCAAAGTGTCATGTCGGTAACTCGGCCATTATCTTCGAAGTTATGTGTGACGGACAGAAGAGGGCTATGCGTGTCTATATGCGCAATCATAGCAATCTGCAAGCCATATATGGTGAAAACTACTACCCAAAGGAGCTGCTTATAAATTCGAATGGGCTTCAATTTGGTATGGCAGATGTTGTTTTATGTGATTGGTATGATGGTGTTACTTTGCAAACCAAGATAGAGGAGGTGTGCGCCTCTTCGGCAAAGATGGAGAGTTTGTCGCAGATGTTTGAAGAGTTTGCGATTCAACTTCTTAATGAGAGGTGGGCTCATGGTGATTTAAAGCCCGATAATATCATTTTTTCGAGAGATGGTCTGCATTTGATAGACTTTGATGCACTCTATCGTGAAGGTTTCACGGCTGACGACTGCATCGAGCTTGGCACACGCCAATTTCAACATCCGCTACGCAGTAATCTAAATTTCGACAAGCGTATCGATGATTATCCGATTGCCCTTATTACTACCGCACTGGCTGCGATAACCCATAATCCTGCACTTGGTAAAAGAGTTGTAGAGAGCGACCATCTTCTTATTCAACCCCAACTTGCTGTTACGGGCAAGGATAAGATGTTGGAGTATATCGAGCAACTATTTGCTGAACGGGGTGATGTTCGTCACTATCGCATTGCAAAGTTATTGCGCTCATCACAGCCTACACTTCCGCAGTTGAAGATGCTTTTAGAGGCGAGGGTACGCCATACTACCGCTACCGAAAACCTAACCTTGGAGTACTATAACGGCTACTGGGGCTTTGCCGAGGAGGGACGATTTGTAATACCTCCGTTGTACGACCTTGCATTCGAATTTAGCGAGGGGTTAGCTTTGGTCAGAATTGATAAGGAGTGGCACTTTATAGATGTTATGGGGCGTGTTGTTATCAGTTGTGGTCAGGGTTGTGGAATAAAACCATTCAATAATGGTACTACACACATTTGTCGTGACGGTAAGAAATTTTCCATATATCGTGATGGCAGAATAGAGGAGATTTAATAATTTGCAGTTTATATATGTACACACAAGAGATTACTCGCCGTCATCGTGCAGCAATAGTTATTGCCATTGATCAATCGAGTTCTATGAGTGAGAGGATTGGGCTCAGAGGTTGTCCTCTGTCGAAGGCAGAGATGGTGTCGATAGTTACCGGACAATTGATAGATGAACTTATATTGCGTTCTCATCGTGACAGTGGTTATCGCCACTATTACGATATAGCGGTAGTTGGCTATTCGGGCGAGGATGTAACCCCTCTATTGGGCGAGGAACTTGTCTTCTATCCTATCACTATGCTTGCAGGCAGGAGTGTGCCCAAGGTGCCCTACAATCAAATCCATTCTATCGTAAATGGCGGTATATGGCAACTTAATGAAGATGTCTCGATGTGGATATCTCCGGCCGCTTGTGGAGCAACGCCTATGTATAAGATGATAACTTGTGTTACAGAGTTAGTCGAGGAGTGGTGTGCTAAGGAGGAGAACAGGGAGAGTTTTCCACCTTTGGTATTTAATATAACCGATGGTGAGGCATCAGATGCTGATTATGATATGTTGCGAAATGCGGCTTCACGATTGAAGAAAACGGGAACAGAAGATGGTAATACACTCTTTATAAATGTGCATATATCGTCAGATATGAACCATGCTCAGTTACTATTTCCTAACATTCGTGAGATACCTCTTTCGGTGCGCCACGCGCATCTGTTGATGGATATGTCGAGCGAGATGCCGAAGTCGCTACATTCGTATATATGTAATTGTCGTCCAAACTTTGCCGAACCGCCATATATAGCGATGAGCTATAATGCTTTGATAGCCGACTTAGTTACAATGCTCAATATCGGTACACGCAGTGTTGTCTTGGGGTTGTAGAGAAGAAGCTGTCTAACAAGGTGATGAAGTGCCCCCAAAAGTTTTTTGTCCAAACTTTTGGGGGCACTTCACTTATTAGACACGCTCTATATTATTATATATATTGTAAACCCAATTAGAACGGAAGGTCATCTGCGCTCTCGGTAGGCACTACCGGTGTTGCAGATGTAGCAGGTTGTGGCGCAGGCTGCGCAGATGCAACAGGTTGCTGATATGTTGGTTGTGCAGGAGCAGAAGCAGGCGCAATATACTCTTGCTGCGGCTGTGCATCGCTACGGCGACCAAGTAGCTTCATATCGGTAGCAACAATCTCTGTCGAATAGCGTTTCTGATTATCTTTGTCTGTCCACTCGCGAGTACGCAACGAACCCTCTATATAGAGTTGGCTACCTTTGTGAACATACTTATCGGCAATATCTGCGAGATTACGCCACAAAGTAACTGTATGCCACTCGGTTTGCTCCTTAGTCTCGTTTGTTTGACGGTCGGTATAACGCTCTGTTGTTGCCAAACGCAAACGAGCCACCTTAACGCCCGAATCCAAAGCTCTAACCTCTGGATCCATGCCTACATTTCCTACTAAAATAACCTTGTTAATCATATCTCTCTATTTTTTTTGTATCTTTTTTACAACTCCCTAATCAGCTCGGTAAATAAGCGTGCCATACGCTCACCGGCCATCTTGCCCTGCTTTTGCACATCTTCGTGATCGCCTTTCTCCTCACTCAATCCGCAATTTGTGACGACCGAAACACCAAAACAAGGGACTCCCATGTGTCGTGCTACGATGACCTCCGGCACAGTGGACATACCAACAGCATCACCGCCAATAGCCTTGAAATAACGATATTCAGCCTGTGTTTCGAATGTTGGTCCCGTAGTACCCACATATACGCCATATTGCAACTTTATGCCTTCACGCTCTGCAATGGCTGTTGCCTTGGCGCGAATTGCCGAGCTATAACAGTCGTGCATATCGGGAAAGCGAGGTCCCAACTCCGCCATATTTGGTCCAATCAGAGGATTTGGCAATAGGTTGATATGGTCGGTAATAATCATCAAATCGCCCACACAGAACGATGTATTTACACCTCCCGCAGCATTCGATACAAATAGATATTTAATACCGAGCATCGCCATAACTCGTACGGGGAAGGTAACCTGTTTCATGGTGTAGCCCTCGTAGTAGTGCAAACGCCCCTGCATTGCCACAACATTACAACCTGCTACCGTACCAAAAATCAAACAACCTTTGTGACCTTCGACAGTCGATACAGGCATATCGGGAATATCCTTGTACTCCAAACGGTACTCCACATCGATACTATCAACAAAACCTCCTAATCCGGTGCCAAGAATAATACCTACCGTAGGTCGAAAGTTGTTTGTTGCCTCTTGAATAGCCTTACAAGCCCTTAATATATGCTCCATTGTCCCTATTCTTTATGTCGTTATCAATTCGTGAGAAGAGTTCATTTCTGCTATCTCCGACAAAGCGCATCGAAATAGGCTCATAGAACATCTTACTACGCATATTCTCCGGTATTGCCTCGCTATGCGAGAGCTTTACAGCGTCCTTTTCGGTGGTCATAATCACAGCCTGAGGGTGTTTATCTAAGAGATGCTTTATTCGCTTTAAGTCACTCATACGATAGGAGTGATGATCGTCTAAATCAATAGTATCCACCACATTATATCGCTGTGTGAGTCCCTTGTTAAACGCCTCGTTATCGCCAATGCCCGACATCGCTATAACTTGTGCGCCATGCGCCACCGTACCCTCTATCCCTGCAAAAACCGAGCAAGCTGGTGATGGCTGCATACGAGAGAAGTATATCTCTTGCGAAGGTTTCTCGACCAAGATTTTACGCATCACGCGCATATCAATAGGTTTCATATCGACAGGACACTTTGTAACAATAAAGTAGTGTGCGCGGTCAAGCGAATCGGTAGTGTCACGCAACTGTCCGTATGGAAGCAGATGGTCACGCTCGATAGGACGAGTGGCATCTACAATAACTATATTTACGAGTGGTTCAACATAGCGATGCTGAAATCCATCGTCCATGATTATCATATTTACATCAGGAAACTCCTCTTGAATGCGATGAATAGCAAACGCACGCTTCTCGCATACCACGACCGTAACATTCGGGAATTTGCGCTTTATCTGCAACGGTTCATCTCCTACGGTACGATATGTATCATCTACGCTAACCACACGATACCCCTTTGTGGCACGACCATAACCTCGCGACAATATCGCAACATTATAGAGCTCCGAGTAGTGGCTAACAAGCATCTCTACAGTAGGTGTTTTACCTGTACCACCGACAGTGATATTACCTACACAAATAATCGGGATGTCGAATCGCTCACTATGGAGTATATTGATATCAAAGAGCAAGTGTCGCAACTTTATTGCGGCACCGTAAAAGAGAGATGCTATTTTAAGAAATACCCCTTTCATGCTCTTGTAAAACTATACAACCGACCAAAGATACAACAAATTATTGAATTTCACCTACTTTTGTCTATTCTTTTGATATTCTTTTGGTTCAAAACCCATATAATTCACTATATCATCTACCATTTACACACACTTTTTGTTATAGTTTGAACGACACTTTCAAGGAGTTATCACTACCATACAACATATTATCTACATTGAAAGTTATCTCCTTTTGCCCCTTACTGACCTCAATAATCAAACTACTCATACCAAATAGTGCAGACTCGTTATCGTCCCAACGCAAAGCAAACGGAAGAGATGTCTTATTCACGATGCATACTTGTTGCTTTTTGCCGGTTTTACCCAATGGTATCACCTCGACACTTGCTTTTAACAGGTCACGCAACAACTCCTCCTTACCAATCAACATATTGCATGAGTAGGCAATTGTTCGTTTCGCATTAAGAGCCTCCTTAATAGACTTTTCATCACACTTCTTGGCAAGAATAAGAGTCATATTACGAAAATAATCCTTTCCTGCATTGGGAAATCGGGTAGATATAAGGTAATGCACATCAGAGGTGGCAATTGGCGCATAACCACCATCAAGGCACATTGAGTAGAGTCGGGTGTAGAGTTTTGGACCATTTGCTATCTCGATACCATCAATAAGCCCCTTGGCGTGGAGGTCTTCACAGTGTGGTGGCAAAGTACTCTTGGTATCTTTGCTGAATTGCGGGTGATTATGAAAGATAAATGCGCCCTGATTGCGAGCGTTACGAATAGTTTGTTCGAGATTTGGATCGTAGAGAGCGTTGTTATCGGTAGTAAATAGCGCGTTATAGTCGCCCAATTTACCACGAGTAATCTCCACGCCCTTAATCACCATAACTCCCAACTTTTTACCCTCCTTGGTAGCCTCCTCATAGCCGACATTGAAATCTACAAGTATTCCTTGCGAGTCGGGAGCGCTGTTCATAATATGTGTATTTACAGCCTTTTTACCTCTAAGATCCTCGCGGATATACTCTTTCATATACTGCAACATAGCTCTCTCGGTACGACGGCACTCCATGTGATCGGTTATCGCAACAATATCAAGACCATCATGCCACGCCTCACTCACCCTCAACTCAGGTGTCATTCTACCATCAGAGTAGATAGTATGCGTATGCAGGTCTGCTTTATAGATATTATAGCCATTGACCATTGGAAGTGTAATCTCATTACGGCAAGAGTATTTGTGGTAGTTGGGCATTATACGCTGCACCGCACTCAACTGCGCCGATGCAGAAAACTCAAAAAGCGGGAATACTGCACCCGATAATAGCAACAATAGCAATCTTTTCATTTACCCCCCCCTATCTTCAAAAGTGATGTAATAAAGAATAAAACTACTTCAACTCGAAACTAACCGTCAATGGCTTATCCGCACCATAGAGCATATTTGTTACAGTGAGTTTAAGACTCTTCGACTTTTTGCTCACAGTCATTATAGCAGAACTATTGGCAGGAAGTACTTGCTCCGTTTTTCCACTTTGCATCAACGCAAATGGCAACGATGAACTATTACTCAACAGAACGGAAGTACCTTTTTTGCTTGTTTCAAGCACCTTCATATCTACGCATGCTTTGAAAAGTTCCGATAAAAGTTCCTCTTTACCGATGAGCATATTGGCAGTATAGGCGATAGTTCTCTTAGCCTTCAAAGCCTCCTTGATAGACTTTTCGGTTCGCTCCTTCGCCAAAATAAGAGTCATATTGCGATAATAGTCCTTTCCTGCTCCCGGAAAACGAGCCGAAATCAAACCGTGTGCATCGGAGGTTGCAAATGGGGCATAATTACCATTCAGACAGTAGTCAAAAAGTCTGTCGTAGGTTTTGAAGCCATTTGCTATTTCGATGCCATCTATAAGCCCCTTAGCGTGAAAGTCCTCGCAATGTGGAGGCATCGTTGTCGCTGTTTTACTGCTATATTGAGGGTGGTTGTGGAAGATAAATGCACCCTGCTTACGAGCATTGCGAATGGTCTGTTCGAGATTTGGGTCGTAGAGAGCATTGTTATCGGTAGTAAATAACGCATTATAGTCGCCAAGTTTTCCACGAGTAATCTCAACTCCCTTGATAACCATTATATCCAACTTCTTACCCTCTTTGGCAGCAGATTTATGTGCGACATTGAAATCTACGAGAAGACCTCGTGAATCGGGCTCTTGATTGAGTACATTTGTATTCACAGCCTTGCCACCATTGCTCACAGATTGGTCTATATAACCCTTCATAAATTGAACTAATTCGCGCTCTGTTCTACGATACTCCATGTGGTCGGTAATAGCAATAATATCGAGTCCGTCCAACCATGCCTCGCGAACACGAAGTGCCGGTGTTATCTCACCA
This sequence comes from Alistipes sp., assembly GCA_045596245.1. Taxonomy (GTDB): domain Bacteria; phylum Bacteroidota; class Bacteroidia; order Bacteroidales; family Rikenellaceae; genus Alistipes. The sequence goes on from JAZOBZ010000039.1 coordinate 63,650, forward strand.
TCGGAGTAGATAGTGTGAGTGTGAAGATCAGCGGTATAGACATTATAACCCTTTACTTTCGGGATATAGATTTCGTTGCGGACTCCTTTTGTACCCACTGTCGGATATTGGCGTACAGCACTAAGTTGTTGAGCTTCTGTTGAAAAAGCGATAAATACAAATAATGCAAACAGAACAGATTTTACAGTTCTCATAATAGTTACGATTAAATTTATTAGTTAGTATTACAATTACAAATAGTCGTATTGTTCAAGTTGATACAAAGATAGTCACTTTTATCAATAAAACAAAATACATAGTATTTTTTATTTCGGAGACATAGAATATAATTTGGATAATTAGCCAATTATTCATAACTTTGTCGATTATGAAACGAATTTTATACACCATACTTGCAGCAACAATAGTTGTGTTATTTCCGGCTTGCTCCTCCAAGAAGGTGGAGCAAAAAAAGGAAAATATCCTATTCGGAATTAACGCCGACAACTACAACATAGAGCGCCACACTGTTGAGCGAGGAGATTCGTGGAGCAAAATTCTTGGTAGCTATGGCATCGGTACCCAAAAGGTATTGAGACTTGACCAACTCACGAAGAATACATGCCCCTTGCGAACAATCCGTGCCGGTAGCCACTACACTACATTTACCCATAGAGACTCTACCTCGACACGCCTTGACCATCTCGTCTATGAAAAGAGTATTATAGACTATGTTGTGTTTTCGTTTGTGGGCGACTCGGTGGCTGTGCGCGAAGGTCAGCGTGAGGTCGAAATATGCCGCAAGAAGAGCACTGCCGTTATCTCCTCTTCGCTCTGGGGTGCAATAATGGAGGCAAAATTACCCTACTCACTTGCCTCGGAGATGGAGGATATCTACCAATGGACAGTCGATTTCTTCGGCATTCAGGAGGGCGACCAATTTACGGTTATCTACGATGAAAAGTTTATCGACACCCTATCGGTGGGCATTGGTCGCGTTTGGGGCGCAAAATTCACCCATCGTGGCAAGGATATTTACGCCATACCTTTCGAGCAGGGGGGTAGGTTGCAGTATTGGGAGGAGGACGGAGGTTCTCTGCGCAAGCAACTCTTGAAGGCACCTCTTAAATTCACCCGCATCTCATCGAAGTTTTCGCATGCGCGTTTCCACCCCGTACTCAAAAAGTACCGTCCTCACCATGGAGTAGATTATGCTGCACCTATGGGTACGCCTGTTCGTGCAGTAGCCGATGGTACGGTAACCCGAAAATCGTACGACAAGGCGGCAGGAAATATGCTTAAAATCAAGCACCCGGGCAACCTCTCATCTGGTTATCTCCACCTGCGAGGTTTCGCCAAGGGCATAAAGGTTGGTGCAAGAGTTTCGCAAGGTCAGGTTATCGGATATGTCGGCAGTACAGGTCGTTCGACAGGTCCGCACCTCGACTTCCGCTTATGGAAGGGCAATACAGCGATAAATCCGCTGAAAGTTCCACAGAAACCTACCGAGCCTATCTCGAAAGAGAATCGCGAAAAGTTTGAGCGCGTCAAAGAGCGCGTTATGGCGGAGCTGAATGGTGAAGTACCCGATTCGATGAAGGTTAAAAACCTCGAAATGTTGAAGTAGAAGATGGTCGATAAGCGCATAGTAGATTTCATAAAGCGACACCATGTCCTCACCCTCGCCACCGTATCGAGCGAGGGCGAACCATATTGCGCAGCCTGTTTCTACACCTACGACAAGGAGCGCAATCGACTTGTCTTCACATCTGACGACTCAACTCGCCACGCACAAGAGATGCTGCAAAACGCAAAGGTTGCTATCGGTATAACTCTCGAAACACGCATTGTCGGCAAGGTGCAGGGGGCGCAGATTTGTGGCGTAGCAGAGCGCGGCGATGAGAACGATAAGGCGATGTATATCAGGCGTTTTCCATACGCAGCCGTTGCACCGCTGAATATCTGGGCAGTAACGCCAACATTTATAAAATTGACCGACAACACGCTCGGTTTTGGAAAGAAGTTGATATGGAACAACCAAGAGTAGGTGTGATAATAGTTGCCGGAGGCAGTGGCAGCCGAATGGGTGGCGCACTCCCCAAGCAGTTCGCATTGGTGGGTGGCGAGCCGATTTTGGCACGCACGATAAACGCCTTCCGCAAGGCACTGCCGACATCGCGCATTGTGGTCGTGTTGCCTGCCGAATACATTGGGTTCTGGAAGAATTTTTCGGCTCGTTTCGAGGTAGCAAAGCACACCGTAGTCGAGGGCGGCAAGGAGCGTTTTCACTCGGTACGCAACGGCATTGAGGCGTTGAGCGATGCGGTAGATTTAATCGCCGTACAAGATGGTGTTCGTCCCTTCGCTTCGAAGGAGTTGATACTCCGAACGGTCGCTTGCGCTGCCGAAAATGGCGCAGCGATACCTGTTGTAAAGGCTGTGGATTCGTATCGTATGGTTGATGGCGATGGCTCACATATTATAGACCGCACCCCACTTCGCATTGTGCAGACACCGCAGATTTTCGCAGCACCTATTTTGCGAGCCGCCTACGACACCGAGTTCCGTAACGAATTTACCGATGATGCCTCGGTCGTGGAGTACTCGGGTGAAAAAATCACGCTCTGCGAAGGCGAATACTCGAATATCAAGATTACCACCCCTAACGATTTGATTATCGCAGAAGCGATAGCAAAAACGGAAAACGGACCGCTGCGATTAAGTCGAGAGCAGAGGCTGCTTACAGACTATGCCGAGACGGAGCAGTGAAAAGCCCACGCAGTGGGATTAAAACGGAAAACGGAAAACTGTGGAGAAGGAGAGAATATATAAGTACAAGTTAGGACGCAAAGTTATATATAGTTCCATAATATATATACTACTCTTTGTCGGAGTGTCGGTATTGCTGACATTTGTCTATGAGGGCGGATATATCTCGGCATGGTTTATATCGCTGATATTGGCGGTATTAGCATTGATGGTACTCTCCATTCCTCGCCGAATAGTGGCCGATGAAGAGGGTATCGAAATACAGTGTATAGCCGAGGATACAACGCTTGCATACGAAGATATTGCCCGTATCCGCAAGGTGAATAAGAGAGAGATGCGCTCCTGCATACCGATATTTGGAGCAGTGGGCTTTTTCGGACACTATGGTCGTTTCTTAAACCTCCGCACAATGGAGTTTATCCATATTTACGCCTCACGCTGGGGCAAGTTTGTGGAGATTACCGATATTGATGGCAATAAATACTATATCTCCTGCGAGGAGCGCAATGATATGATAGAGCGTGTCGAGGGCTACATCAAACCACACGACACGCAGGAAAACATTTAATAAACGGAAAACTTATTACAATATACTAAAATGGCATTTTACGGAAACATATTAGAAGAAGAACTCAAAAATAAAGTCGCACACGACTATTTCAACGAGTTTGACACCACTCAAATAGTTGGAACCACTACTGTCCCATTAAAATTTGGAAACGAATGAACAAAGACATGAACTACATTAAGAGATTAAGTCTATTTTTAGTACTCCTACTCTCCGTTGTTGCGGTATATGCAGGAGGTATCAAGAATGTACAAGATTTGATGACCTTTGTATCGGCTATCAACAAGGGCGAGGATTATTCAGCATTCAAGAATGAAAAGGGTGAAGTTTGTCTGGAAGCCGATATCGATATGGCCAAAGCCAAGAAGATGCAGGCAGTAAGAACCTTTGGTGGCGTATTCAATGGTCAGGGCTATGCCTTGAAGAATTGGAAGGCACAGAATGCTCTTTTCCACGAGCTTTTGGAGGGAGGTAAAATTTGTAATCTCCACATCGATGCTTCGTGCGTAATGAAGTCGCAAACTAAGGGAGGCGAGACCTTTGTTGGCTGGATTGCCAACATCAACAACGGCACAATCGAGAATTGCGAAAATCACGCGCCACTCTACCACAAGTCCAACTACACCAACGGTAATGTCTATGTAGGCGGTATCGTAGGCTCGAACCGCTATGTCGTATATCGCTGTCGCAACTATGGCGAGGTGAATTCGGCAAGCATCTCTTGCGGTAGAGAGCAGGGCAAGGTGGTTACAGTTTATGTCGGTGGTATCGCAGGTGCAACCTATCCGAAGAGCCTTCTTGGTGCTACTACGGCTCGTTGCGAGAACTATGGTGCTGTGAAGTCGATGAATGATGCACGATACGACAAGGTCGGAGGTATCCTCGGCGAGGCATTCAGAACAACCGTTAAGATGTGTATCAACCGCGGCGATGTTACCAGCACAGCGACCGCTTCCGAGACGGGAGGTATGAACGAGACATGGGCTTCGGGTATCGTGGGCTACACCAAAGGCGATATTATCTGTTGCGACAACTTCGGTTCAGTATCTTCATCGGGTGTAAGCATAGCTCATACGGCAGGTATCTGCAGTATGCCTCACAGCAAACTCGTTATTGCCGACTGTACAAATTATGGCAATGTAGAGACTGCAAACGATGTTCCTTCACATACTGGAGGTGTTATCGCCACTATCGGTCGCGAGGTACATCTTGTAAACTGCGTAAACCGCGGTGAAGTGCGTTTCATCGGAGCAAGCCCTATAAAACCATCTTTTACCGGCGGTGTTGTTGGTCAAATATACACCACAAAGAAGTCTAAAACCTCGGCATACCTCCGTCGTTGTGTGAACTACGGTAAGGTGGAGAGCCTTTCGGGTGGCAACAACTACGAGAACCACGCCAACGCTATCCATACGGGCGGCATTGTTGGTCAGGCAACAGGAAATTCGGTCGCAATAGTGCAAATACTCGACTGCGCAAACAAAGGCGAGGTGAAGGCGGCAACAGGTCGTCGTGGCAACATCGCAGGTTACACCTCAAGAGTGGAGGTTAAGGGTGCGGAGTTCAGCAACTACGCCGAGGCTGTTGAGCCATTGGCTGACGGTTCTACAATATATGGTCGCGTAGCCACCGAGCAGGGCGAGCCGATTGCAGGTTGCGTGGTATCGGACGGCAAGCAGTGCGTGACAACCGATAATAACGGTCACTACGCTTTGAAAAGCAATATGAACGATACCCGTTTCGTATTTATCTCTATACCTGACGGCTACCAAATTCCGTTCCGCAAGAGCGTAATTCAAAACTTCCGTCGTATCCCTCGTCACCAGAAGGGTGCTTCGGCTAACTTTACACTTGCAAAGCGTACGGAGCCAACCGATAAATACACCGTAGTTATGATCGGCGACCCACAGATGCGAGGTCTCGGTCACGACGGCTCTGGCGAGCGTTATCGTGATGTTGTACTCCCTGATGTAGAGGATTTTAAGAAGACTACAAATGGTGAGTTCTTCGCCATCAACCTTGGTGACTTGGTTTATAACTGGATGGCAGGATATGATGACTATATGGACATCAGCGCCCCTCTCTCGTTCCCTATGTGCCATATAATTGGTAATCACGACTACGATCAGGCAAACATTCTCGAGGGTAAGTTGGGTACTCCATACTTCGAGGAGTATGTGTCGCCTACCTACTACTCGTTCACCATTGGCAAGATTCACTATGTGATGGTAAACAGTATCGAGTACAGCCGTGCAAATGCAAAGAAACACTATGGTTCTGGCTTGGATAACGAGCAGTTGGAATGGTTGAAGCAGGATTTGAGTTATATTCCACACGACTATACAATCTATATTTGTGGTCACGCTAACCTTTGGAAGAAGCCGGGTAACAACCCTAATGGCTCTTACGGTAAGTACAATGTAAACTATAAGGAATATACCGAACTTATCAAGCCATATAAGCGAGTTTATTCGTGGTCGGGTCACTATCATACCAACTATGAGTTTGAGTATGCAGGAAAGCCCGATTACGAGGATATGAGCCATTTCTCGTGTATCTCGGTATGTCGTTGCGTAGGTGCTCTGCGCACGAATATGGAAATGGATGCCGCCGGTCGCCCAAATGGCTATATGGTCGTAGAGGTTGATGGTGAAGATGTTAAGTGGTGGTACAAAAGTGTCGGTCACGACCGCAACTACCAGATGCGTACATACTCACCTATTCGCACGGGCGATGGCTACGTGAAGGCTAACATCTGGAACTACTCGCCAGATTCGAATTGGTCGACTGTTGAGTGGTGGGAAAACGGCAAGAAGGTCGGCGAGTTCGAGCAGTTTGCCGAAGCTGATCCTGACTATATGCAGATCTTTACCGAAAAGTTGAGCCACCTCAAAGGTCGAGCGGCTAATTATGCGAAACCTGCAAAGTCACGCTATATGTTCCGCATCAAGCCAAGCGAGGGTGTTCGCTCTGGAGAAGTTCGTGTAAAAGACAACTTCGGTACAACCTACACTGAGAAGGTTGTTTGGTAAAAAACAAGAGACCGTCTAACAAGGTGATTTCTCTGCGTTATACTCGTGTTCGAAATCCTCACATACGCTAAGTATGTTGCGGTTTCTCACACTTCGTAAGGTTGCGATTAATGGGAGAGCAAAACAAAATTTGTTTTGCCGAGCCGAAGCAACCAAAAGCCTTCGGAGAAGGTTTAAGCCTTGAAATCCCTCTTGTTAGGCAGCCTCCTATCTCTCTGTATTGCTATGCTCTATTGGTGTTGTGGACGGAGCAGGTCTTGCACAACCTTAACAGGTGAGAATGTCGAGATTGGAACATCAACAAAGATGGTGTTCCACTTCGCCATGGCACCATTCCACAAACCCGGCAACTCCTGCGCACGCAACTCACGACCGCCACTCGACTTCGAGGAGATGAAGCCCGTTTTAGGGTCTGTGTAACCCATCAAATCGAACTTTGAACCATCTGCTCGGCGTACTCCGCAGACCAAATCTACCGGATTGAAGTGTGTTGCAGCCTTCATCAGTGGCATGTCCTCTGCCGAAATTTGGCTCGACTCGGCAATCTGCAAAGAGTGTGTACCGTCATCATTCTTAACCCAGAATGGTCCTCCACCGGGCTCACCCTCGTTACGCACCATACCGCAAATACGGATAGGGCGGTTGAGCAACGACTCCAAGAGTGCTGCATCATACTCGGCAGGGAGTTTGGTGCAGAGCTTCTTCTCCACAAACTCTGCAACCTCGGCAAGATTGGCTGTACCCTCGCGCAGAGCCTTCAAATGAGAGTAGGTTACTAATTGGGTGGCTACCAATATACCGGCCAACGCCTTCTTGTAGCGAATGGTGTCACCACGCAGAGCATCTGTGGTAACATTGTCGATATTCTTCACAAAGATTACATCCGCCTCAATATCGTTCAAGTTCGACAATAACGCACCGTGTCCCGCAGGGCGGAACAACAACTTACCCTCATCGGTAAGGAATGGAGTATTGTCGGGATTCACAGCGATAGTGTCGGTAGAAGGCTTCTGCTCCGAGAATGAGATGTCGTACTTGATGCCGAACTTCTCCTCATACTTTGCTACGCGCTCATCAAGCAGAGCCTTGAAAGCTGCCTTATGCTCCGGCGATACGGTGAAGTGGAGGCGCGAAACACCCTTCGATGCACCATACTGCGCACCCTCCATCAGGTGCTCTTCAATCGCCTTGCGTGCGCCATCAGAGTAGTTGTGGAAAGTAACCAATCCCTTTGGCTTTGCACCATAGTTCAAACCGGCTTTGATGATTGCCGAAACGACAGCCTTGTCATCGCTGAAATCTACTCCCGTAGCCTTCAACTCCCCGTAGAAGGCGAACTTTTCGATATTTTGCAGAAGTGTATCTATCCCCTTGCCACGCTTATCCTCATTTACGAACTCGAACAACTCTTTAAACATTCGCGTTGCTGCACCTGATGCGGGCACAAACTTTACCACTTCAAGCTTATCGGCAATGGCTTCGTAATACTTAACGGCAGTGTCGCACTCCTCCTCCGAGAGAATGGTTATGCCATCTTCGGGCGAGGCAGCCTTCACCACTTCGAGTGATGGAAAACCTTGACGAAATGCCTCAATCTGTTTTTCAACTTGCTCTACGGTCAAGCCGTGAGCCTTAATTTCCTGGGCCTGTTTTTCGTTAAACATAGTGTATTGTTTTAAGGTATTTTACGATATTCAATACCAAAGATAACTATTTTTCCGGGAAAAAACAACTATATCTGACAAAACAGATGTAATACGCCCTCTTCCCATATATATAGCCACAAAAGGAGCGTGTCCAAAAACTTATTAGACACGCTCCCTATGGTTAACAAAGTTCCTATTTAATTTATCTTCTGAGTAAATCCGATAGGAGCCTGCTGCTGCGAAATTTCGATACGGCCGACATTGGTCTCATATCGCAGAACATTCTCCTGCAACGACAAAAGTAGTCGCTTGGCGTGCTCCGGAGTGAGAATTATACGACTCTTCACCTTTGCCTTTGGCAAACCGGGCAAAATGGCAGCAAAGTCGAGTATAAACTCCGATGTCGAATGTGAAATAATTGCTAAATTCGAATAGTTACCCTGTGCCACCTCAGCATCGAGTTCCACATCTATTCCGTGTTGTTTATTCTCGTTCATCTATTGATAGTATTTATTGTTTTGCAATGCAAAATTACACAAAAATAGCGCTACAAATCAACGATTGCGAAATAAGTTATCAACAATAATTCATATAAGGCACACTATGTGTAAAATCGAATATGGTAAGAATAGCTCTTTTTAATATATTTTTAATATATTTGCAGAGTATTTTTGTGTCATTAATAAATGATAAGGTATGCTGCTTACAATTATCGATATTTTACTACGCGGATTTATCGTTGGCATGGTATCATCAATTACGGTAGGACCGGTAGCGGTACTCTGTATCAAACGCACTCTGAATAAAAATAGGCGCTCTGGATTTGTTTCAGGACTCGGTATTGCGTGTGCCGATACCATTATGGCGATAATAGCATTCTTCTTCTACGCCATATTGCACTCGCAGATTGAACAATACAAACATATTCTCTCTATTGTTGGCGGTATATTTGTCGTCATTGTTGGAGTGGTGATATATTTCCAGAAACCATCACAAAAGGTGAAAATGAATGGCGAAATATCCAACTCACCTTGGCGCGACTTCGCCTCTATGTTTGGATTTACAATGGCAAATTTCGTCACAGTAGTACCTTACATTCTCGCCTTCTTTGCGATGTTCGGGGTCTCATCACATGATGGTTCTGCCGATGTAGCTTCGGTATTATCGAGCATACTCATCATTGCGGGATTCTTTGGTGGAGCCGTAGCGTGGTGGTTCTTGCTGACTCTACTTATAAGTCTCTTTCGCCGAAGCTTTCGTCCGCATCATATGCGCACCATAAACCGTATTGCAGGCATTATAATCTGCCTGCTCGGAGTTATTACAATTTTATCGACTGTTATCTCTACTACCCCAAATGGAACAATCTAATAAGAAAATCATTATCGCACTCGATGGATTCTCCTCGTGTGGCAAAAGTACCTTTGCAAAGAGCATCGCGCAACGACTCGGTTATATCTTTATCGATACAGGAGCGATGTATCGTGCCGTAACTTTGTATGCCCTCGAACATGGAGCAATCAATTCGGGTATTGTCAATGAAGATGAAGTGGTAAAACTACTCGCCGATATCTCCATCACTTTCCGTTTCAACCCACAGCGTGGAGCAAGCGACATCTATGTCAATGGCGACTTGGTTGAGGGAAAGATTCGCACTATCGAGGTGTCGAACTGTGTAAGCCCTGTGAGCGCAATTGCTGAGGTGCGCCAAAAGCTGGTTGCCATGCAGCAGGAGATGGGACGCAAGAGGGGTGTTGTGATGGACGGTCGAGATATCGGCACGGTGGTATTCCCCGATGCCGAGTTGAAGATATTTATGACTGCCGACCCGAAGGTGCGTGCCGAGCGCCGTTATGCCGAACTCACAGCAAAAGGCGACAAGGTGTCGTTCGATGAGATTTTGGAGAATGTCGTTTCAAGAGATGAGGCAGATATGACTCGTGCTATTTCGCCGCTGCAAAAGGCTGATGATGCTATCGTCTTGGACAATAGTTATATGACCATTCCTGAGCAGATGGAGTGGTTCGACAAGGAGTTTGCAAGAGTGCAAAGCACTCTTTAATTGACAATTGACGAATTGACAATTAAAGGTATTTTTAGTTTTCCGTTTTCCGCTTTCCGTTCGTATGCGTGTTGAGATTGATATAAATTCGGGGTTTTGTTTTGGGGTTGTGAGGGCAATCAACGAGGCAGAGATGGCGTTGCAAACGGGTGCAATAGCCTCGCTTGGCGATATTGTCCACAACCGCATCGAGGTACAACGACTCGAAGCGTTGGGGTTGCAGACCATCTCGCATGACGATATGCCAACCATCGCCGGCAGACGAATGTTGATTCGTGCGCATGGCGAGCCACCTCGCACCTACGCCCTCGCCAAAGAGTACGGCATCGAGGTTATAGATGCAACATGCCCCGTAGTTGCTGCCCTGCAACGCAAGGTCAAAGATGCCTATTGCAAGATGCAGGAGGTTGGCGGTACGGTGGTTATTTTGGGTAAGCGAGGACATGCCGAAGTGGTAGGTCTGACCGGGCAAGTGGAGGAGCATGCAGTTGTGGTGGAGAGCGAAGATGATTTACAGGTGATAGACTTCTCTCGCCCGATATATTTCCTCTCGCAGACCACGCAGAGTATCGAAAAATTCAACCACTTGGCGGAGATTATGCGCAACAAGGTGGCGCACGAAGAGAAGCTTACCATTGACGATACAATCTGCCGCCGAGTATCCTCGCGAGAGGGGCATCTGCGAGAGTTTGCCCGACAACACGATGTTGTAATCTTTGTTTGCGGTCGCAAATCGAGCAATGGCAAGGTGTTGTACAACATCTGCCGTCAGGAGAATGAACGCTCGTACAATATCGAGGAGGCGAGCGAACTGCAAGTGGAGTGGTTTGAGGGGGTTGAGAGCGTTGGTATCTGCGGTGCTACCTCAACGCCGAAATGGCTGATGGAAAGTATTGCGAAGGCAATACTTTCCATAAATTAAGAATTAAAAATTAAGAGTTAAGAATTATATGAAGAAGTATCTGATTCGCAGTGTAAAATATTTTATCGCCCTGTGCGTTTTGTATGTAGCGTTGATGGCATTGATGCACTACTCGGAGCATGCACCTATCACCTTCGCACAGCGTTGGGAGTTGCTCTTTGCCACATGGCGAGGTTGGGGAATGGTTGTTGCGACAATTTTGCTGGCTGCCACCTATCCATATTTCGGTTTTGCAAAAAGAGCCTTCGATGGCAACATCGCAACAGACCGCGAGGAGTTCACAATGGCTGCCGAGATATCGGGCTTGGAGTTGGTAAGGGGCAATGAAACAGAGCTGGTCTATCGCGCGAAAGGTCTGCGCCGATTGGTAAAACTCTACGAAGATGAGGTTGTTGTGCGCCAGAACGGCACCCAAGTTGAAGTAGATGGTTTGCGCTCACTATCGGTGCGACTCGCATTCGATGCCGAGCGATTTATTACAAATAAGCACCGCAGAGAGGCGGGCGAGATTTAACGAGAGTTAGGAGTTAGAAGTTAGGAGTTAAGAGATAGATGAAACGCAAGTTTGTAAAATATACCCTTTTGGCAGTAGTGGTTGTGGCAGTTTTTGCCACAACCCTCTTCGCCACTCGCAACGACTTTGGTTTAGGGCGCAATATGGAGATTATGGTCAATCTCATGCACGCCATATCGACACAATATGTCGATGAGGTCAATGCAGATGAGATGATGCTGAACGGCGCCGAGGGTATAACCTCCAAGTTGGACCCATACACCGACTTTATTCCTGAGAAGGATATGCCAAATTTCGAGGCGATGACCACAGGTCGCTATGGTGGTATAGGAGCGTTAATTCGCAAGAAGGGTGATTATGTCATTATTGCTGAGCCATACAAGGGTTCGCCTGCCGATGAGAACGGCTTGAAGATTGGCGATAAGATTGTGGCGATTGACGGCAAAGATATGAAGGGGGTGAATGTAGAGGATATAAGCAAACGACTTCGTGGCGAGCCAAATACAACCGTCAAGGTTACTATTGAGAGGTTGCTTACGGGCGAGCGTGAGGAGTTGAAAATTCGCCGCCGCCGTATCGTTATACCGAGTATCACCTACGCAGGATATGTTGCCGAGGGTATAGGTTATATTCGTCATGCCGACTTTACCGACAAGTGCTACGATGATATGCGTGCTGCCATTCTGCGTCTGCAAAGCGAGGGAGAGCTGAAATCACTTATTCTCGACTATCGCAACAATGGAGGCGGAGTATTGCAGTCGGCAGTTAAGGTCTTATCACTATTCGTTCCGAAGGGTACAATGGTGGTCGAGACACGAGGTCGTGGCGATAAGTCGCATAAACTTTATACCGAGTATGAGCCATTGTTGCCAAATACACCGTTGGCGGTGCTTATCAATGGAAATAGTGCATCGGCAGCCGAGATTGTTGCCGGCGCAATTCAGGATTTGGACCGAGGTGTGTTGATTGGTCAGCGCAGTTTCGGAAAGGGCTTGGTGCAGGGTACTACACCTCTCGGATACAACTCATACGCCAAGATTACAGTTGGTAAGTACTATATCCCTTCGGGGCGTTGTATTCAGGCGGTGAACTACTCCACCGATGGTCGTGCCGAACAGGTTGCAGACTCCTTAATCAAGGAGTTCAAGACGGCTCGTGGTCGTAAGGTTTACGATGGCGGAGGTATTATGCCCGACAAACGCATAGAGCCGCAATATGTGAGTTCATTTGCCGTAACACTCTTCTTGTTGGGTATTATTGAGGATTTTGGCGATGACTACATCAAGCGTAACGGTTCGAAGACGATAGATGTAAAGAGATTTTCGATTACCGAGGAGGATTATGCCGACTTTGTGAAGATGGCAATGGAGCGAGATATACCTTACAAGTCGGAGTCCCGTGCTGCTCTCGAAAAGCTACGCAAATCGCTTGCGAAAGAACGCAATACCTCACTTGATGAGGCTCTCGATGCCATCGACAAGGGGTTGCGTGATGACAAACAGAGCAACTTCGAAACCTTCCGTAAGGAGATTATCGAGCAGATAAATCAAAACATTGTTCTGCGCTACGCCTATGCCGAGGGTGTTATAGCCAACTCGCTAAGCGGCGATAAAGAGGTGAAGGAGGCTATTGAAATTCTCTCCGACAAGGCGGAGTACGAGCGTATAATCACCAAGCAGGATACACTTCGCAAATAGTACCCGACTATGTTGCTGCGGTTGAAAAATAAGGTCTTGGAGAATGGGCGAGTGGTCGTTTTGGTACTTGCCACTATATTTATTGCTATATCCCTCCTGCTCACAAACCGCATGGCAGAGGCTCTGCACCACAAAGAGAAACACGATGTAGAGTTGTGGGCAGCCGCTATGGAGCGAGTAAATCGTGATGCGATGGGCGACTATATCAATGACCCATTGGTTGCAAGCATCATCAACAACCGTAACAATATCCCATTCATCATCACAGATGAAAATCTGCGTGTTATCTCGCATCATCTCATACCTTCGGAGGTTATAGAGTCGCCTGAAAAGTTGCATCGCGTGCTCGACCGTATGGCGAAAGATAATACACCTATTATTGTGAAATTCTGGTGGACCAACGCCCACAACCACATTATATTCTATGGTCACTCGTTCACCCTGCAACTGCTATATATATTTCCTTATATACAGATTCTTATTATCGTAGTATTTGTATTGGTGGTATTTGTAGCCTTTCGCTCACTCAAACAGAGCGAGCAGAGCCGTGTATGGGTAGGACTTGCGAAGGAGACAGCACACCAGCTCGGTACTCCAACCTCCTCGTTGCTCGGCTGGATAGAGTATTTGCGAGAGCAACCTGTGGACCAAATGGCGGTTGACGAGATGCAGAAAGACTTGGCGCACCTGATGAAGATTGTGGACCGCTTCTCAAAAATTGGCTCCGAAACCCCTCTGACTGTCGAATCATTAAACGAGGTTGTCGGAGGCTCGGTGATGTACTTCCGCAAGCGCATACCTCGCAATGTAACACTCGACTATAACGGCTTTGCCATTGACACAGTTAAAGCAAGAATAAATGTTGCGCTCTTCGAGTGGGTGGTCGAAAATTTGATGAAAAATGCCCTCGATGCCTTGCAGGGGCATGGTGCAATCACAGTAACGATAGGCTCCGACAAAAAATATGCATGGGTGGAGGTGTCGGATACGGGTAAAGGTATTCCTAAATCGAAATGGAGGCGTATTTTCGAGCCGGGATTTACGACCAAGACTCGTGGCTGGGGACTTGGACTTTCGCTCTCGCGCCGTATTGTCGAGGAGTATCATAAAGGTAAAATTGCAGTCGTAGAGTCCGAGATAGGCAAAGGATCTCGATTTAGAGTTACCCTGAAAAAAGCATAGAGGGGAGATGGAGCAGAGTGCTAATCAAATATCTGTTGAGGAGTTGTTCGGCGAGGCGAGCTACCTTGTTGCGCAGAGTGGTGAGAATGCCACATACGGCATCGCATCACTTGGCGTAGGCTATCAAGTCGTCACTGCCATTGTTGCACTGCTATTCATACTGCTGATAGTGCGATACTCCAACCTTATTATCTATCTGCTCTTCTCTTCAATAAGTAGCAAAACAAGGCGTTCCGATATTCATATATATTCAGCAGAAACAAATAATATCAAGATATTGACAGCACTTGCTGGTGTCCTTCTGCTTGCACTACTGGTGATGCGTCTATCGGTTATTGATGAGATGAAACAATATCTTGCTCCAATCCTTGAAATTCCGAAATGGGGTATCGGAGGTGTTACACTCGGAGGCATATTATTACTTATTATTGTAGAGTATATTCTATTGTGGGTGGTGGGAATTATTAGCGAGCAACGCAAATTTTGCAGTGCAATTTGGCACTCTAAGATGTTGCATTTCAGCACCACTATAATAGTTATCTCACCGATGTTGATTTTGGCACTTTTAACCGAAGGGGTAACAGCCTCAATCGCCCTTTATGGCTCTGTTGCAGCATGTTCTATATCGCTTATTCTATTCATAAAAGAGACTTTTTCACTCTTTCGCACACAAAGATTTTCAATTTTCCATTGGATTTTGTATCTTTGCGCCCTAGAATTATTCCCATTGTCGGTACTGCTTGCTCCGATATTGCGAGGATAAGCCACAAAGAGAGTGAAAAATATGAGTAATACAATAAATAAAATTCTTGTAGCACAACCGGCACCAACTATTGTTGAGAAGTCGCCATTCTACGAACTTTCCAAGCGACTCGGAGTGGAGATTGATTACAATCCACTCATCAAGGTCATTGGTATTACACCCAAAGAGTTTCGCAGTCAGCGAATAAATATCCTCGAACATACGGCTGTGATTTTTACCTCTCGAACTACTATCGACAGTTTCTTCCATATATGCGAAGATGCACGCGTTACGGTACCTGAGACGATGAAGTATATCTGCTCAACAGAGAGTATTGCTCTCTACTTGCAAAAGTATATCGTCTATCGCAAACGCAAAATTTCGTTTGCAGACGGCTCGTTTCAAGGACTTGTCGAGTTGATAGTTAAGCATAAAGAGGAGAAGATGCTACTCTCTCTCTCGGAGCCGCACAAACCCGAAATTCCGGAGGCTCTGACTCGCTTGAAGATAAACTTCACACCTATCATATTGGCTCGTACGGTAGCCACCGATATTACGGCCGAGAAGTTAAAGGAGTACGACCTCGTACTGCTCTACTCCCCTTGGGATGTGAAGAGTATATGCGAGAAGATGCCTGCTGATGAGATGCCTGCTATCGCAACCTTTGGCGAAGGTACACTGAAACTTGCAACCGAAAATGGGATTCATGTAAAGGCAAACGCTCCAACTCCGATAGCTCCATCGTTGGCAAAAGCTGTGGATATTTATATACAAAATATCCGCAAGGGTAAGGCTGTTGAGGATGTAGCTTTCGTTAGTGATGAGCGCAAGGAGGAGTTCTTGCGCACACAACAGAATCGCCTGCAAAAGAAAAACCGAACAAAAAAGAGTTAGCGCAAGTTACTCTTAACCCCAACGCCTCTATGTCTGATTTCGGATTATCAAAATCGGAGAGATTGCGCTCGTTTGGAGCAATACGCCGTCTTTTTACAGAGGGACGAGGTGGGTTTGTCTATCCGCTACGATATATGGTTTATGCCGAATCGGCAGATGAGATGGAGGCGGAGATACTCTTCTCTACACCCAAGAAATTTCTTAAACGGGCAAACAAACGAAATAAGGTACGCCGCCGTATGCGCGAAGCGTACCGTATAAACAAGTCGATACTGCTCACAAGCGGAGAACCTCGACAGTTGCATGTGGCACTTATCTACTCCTCGAAAGAGGTTCTCGACTATAAAACCATCGAAAATGCCACAAAACGAATCTTGGAAAATCTTTGCAAGTAGTTGCCGCCGTATTGTGGCTTTGCCATTTATAGGGTTGATAAGGTTCTACCAAAAGTGCATCTCACCCCTAACACCTCCTGCATGCCGATACACACCGACATGCTCGCAGTATGCTATCGAGGCAATACGCAAATATGGCATCATCAAAGGTGGCTGGCTTGCAGCCAAGCGAATTGCTCGCTGTCACCCTTGGGGAGGTTCGGGCTACGACCCGGTACCGTAGGGGAGAGCTAAAAAACGGAGTTCTTAATTGACAATTGACGAGTTGGCAATTAACCTTCGGTATTCACTGCTCCGTCTCAGAATTGTCTGCATCATGGCGCAATTATTGAGAGATTTTGTTGTAAAAAGACTTTTTTATGACAAAATTAAATAGATGGTGGCTCGGTCTGATAGTTGTAATATATCCATCTCTCGCGCTTGCATTCGATATTCGTGGTCGTGTAATTTCGACAAGCTCCCGACAGGGTATCCCCTATGCTGCCGTAGTGGTTGAAGGCAACTATATGAAGGGTGCAGCAACCGATACCCTTGGATATTTTACAATCGAGAATCTCGCAGGTGGAGTAGCGCGTTTCGAGGCTTCAAGCATCGGCTATACCACCGTTGTAACACCCGAATATATCATATCGGCAGCAACCCCTCTCATCGAGATTGAGTTGGAGGAGTCCGCTTCCACAATCGAAGCCGTTTCGGTTGCCCCTTCGGCATACGCCCGCGATATCGAAAGCCCCGTAAGCCTTCGCACTGTCGGCATTGGCGAGTTGGAACGCAGCCCGGGAGCCAATCGCGATGTGGCACGAATTGTCCGCACCCTGCCCGGAGTGGCATTTTCACCCATTGGCTATCGAAACGATTTGATTGTTCGTGGTGGCGGACCATCGGAGAACACCTTTTACATTGATGGCATCGAGATACCGAACATAAACCACTTTGCTACGCAGGGCGCATCGGGAGGACCTGTCAGCATACTCAATGCCGACCTTATTCGCCAAGTTAAGTTCTATACCGGGGCATTTCCGGTGGATAAAGGTAATGCGCTAAGTTCGGTGATGGATATATCTCTGCGTGAGGGTAATCCCGACAAGCAACGCTTCAAGGCGACACTTGGGGCTTCGGAGGCGGCATTTAGCGGTAGCGGACACTTCAACTCGAAGGCAACCTACCTCTTTTCGGTGCGACAATCCTACTTGCAACTGCTTTTCAAACTGCTCGGACTGCCATTTTTGCCCAATTATATTGACGCACAAGCAAAAATTCGCATTCGTCCATCGGAGCGTTACGAGATAACATTTCTGGGGCTTATGGGTATCGACCGTCTGCGCCTAAATCTCGATGATAAGGAGGGCGAGAATGAGTATATTTTGAGTTATATTCCCAAAATCGAGCAGGAAACCTTCACGCTCGGAGCTACTCTGAAACACTTTGGCGGAAAACATATTCAGACCTTCTCGGTGGGGTATAGTTTTCTTGCCAATCGCAACCGAAAATATATCGACAACGATGAGTCGAGCGAGGAGAATCTGCGCCTTCGCCTACGCTCTACCGAGGGTAAGGCGACAGCACGATTTGAGAATCGCTCGCTGCTCGGGCGGTGGCGATTGCGTGAGGGTGCGGAGTTGTCGCTGCGCCACTTCCTTGTAACATCAAAACAACGATTATCGAGTGGCGAACAGGCGTTTTTTGATTACGATACACGACTTCTTTTTGCCGGTTATGCGCTATTTTTCTCGGCGGACTATCGCTCGCTTAATGAGCGACTTACCGCCTCGTTCGGAGTGCGAGCCGATGGTGCAACATACTCCTCGCGTATGGCGAAGGTGTGGCAACAACTCTCTCCTCGTGCATCTATATCCTACGCACTCGGTAAAGGATTTTACATAAGTGGTAGTACGGGAATCTATTACGAATTACCACCGTTAACCTCGCTCGGCTATCGTGGCGAGGAGGACCAACTTGTGAATAAGAATTTGGACTATATGCGCGTATTCTCCTCGGCGGTGGGTGGCGAGTATCGTCTGCGCGATAGGTTGGCGGTATCGTTGGAGGGATTTTACAAATTATACTCGCAAGTTCCTCTGTCAGTGGCAGATGATGTTCCGCTGACCTGCAAAGGAAATGATTATGGCGTTACGGGCAACGAGGCGTTGGTATCGACCGCGCAAGGTCGAGCCTACGGTGTGGAGTTGTCGGCTCGTTGGCAAATTCCGAACAAGATAAACCTTGTAGGAGCATTCACCCTCTATTGGAGCGAGTACCGAAGCAACCGCCACGCTCCATATATCCCCTCGGCGTGGGATAATCGTTGGGTGGCGAATGTCAGCGGAACATACGACCTGCCACGCCGTTGGAGCATAGGTGCAAAGTTGAGTGCAATAGGTGGTGCGCCATATACACCTTACGATGAGGAGCAGACTGCTCTGAAAACCTATTGGGACGCTACGGGGCGTGCCGCACTCGACTATTCACGCTACAATGAGGGGCGTTTGAAGCCATTTGTGCAACTCGATATCCGCGTGGATAAGGTGTGGGAGTTCCGCAAGTGGAGCCTCGGCATATATCTCGACCTCGAAAATATAACTTTCAGCGAGATAACCTTGCCCGATGCACTTTTGAGTACGGGTATAATAGAGAATCCGACTGCCCCGACCGAGGAGCAGCGCTATAAGCTTAAACGCATAAAACAGCGCAATGGAACTCTTGTACCCACATTCGGAATTACGGCAGAGTTTTAAGAAACAATTAGAAAGTACTGTTTTTCGTGTAAGGTATTACTCCTCCTCATCATAGTATAGGCTATCCATCAAAGCATCTATCTCACGGCGCTCCTTCTTGGTCGGACGACCGGTACCTCGCTCGCGGAAAACAAAAATTGTCTCACGAGGTTTGTTAAGTTTGTCCAACTCGCTCTGTGGCGTGGTGTCGATGCAATAATCTGCAACTTTTGCTGCGGGTTGACGGTTGATAACCAAATCCTTAACAAGATATGAGTATGTTACAAGCGTACGCTTTACGCTTATTCTATCCCCAACCTTCACTTCTCGCGAAGGTTTAGCATAGGCGTCATTCACAAGAACACGATTGTTGCGCACAGCATCTGCTGCATCGCTGCGTGTCTTGAAGATACGCACTGCCCACAGATATTTATCGAGTCTTACCTCCATACTCTAAATATGTTTGTTGTTGCTCTGTTGCGATGGCGGAACAAGTGTACCTTGCTCAACCTGTCGGCTAATACTCAAAATTATTCCTACGGCAATCGATGCACAAAACATACCCGTTCTGCCCTGTGTCAAAAATGGTAGATTCTGCCCTGTTTCAGGTATAATACCTATCGTCACGCCTACATGCAGAAATCCTTGACTTGTAACAAGCAGGGCCAAACCCACAGCGAGCAATCCGGCATAGAGCCATTCGCACTTCTCGAAGATGCGTAGAGCTCGAAAGAATAGCCAGAGATAGAGAAGAACTATTACGAATGACAGCAACAATCCGAACTCTTCAACTACAATAGCGAATAGGTAGTCGCTTTCGGGGTGAGTAAGGCGTGCGCGCATAACGCTACGCCCTGCACCAACACCAAACAAACCTCCATTCTGAATCGCCATACGAGAACGGTCCGAGTCGGAATACTTATCCATAACACTATGTACGACTTGCTCGGTATATGTACCTTTGCTCATGCCAAAATGCGCCATCATTCGATTTACGACAACACCGCCTCTACCCGCTATAAACAGCAGTGGCAATCCAATAAATGCCGCCATAACGATAAGTTTTGCTATCTCTTGCCAGCGAATACCTGCAATAAACAGCATCACGATAGATACAATAAAGAGATGTAGTGCTGATGATGTGTGTGCAGGAAGAATTGCCATACACGACAATGCAATGGGTAACACTATCGGGAATATCTCATCAAAAATTATATTGCGCTCACGAGGTGTAGTCCATTTGCGCACATCGATAGTCGATGGCAACAGATGTATCTGCTTAATGCGATGATGTTTGGCGGATAGTTTTGCTGCAAGGAGCATAATGGTTCCTATCTTCAACAACTCGGAGGGCTGGAAGCGGAAGAAACCAAGGTCGAGCCAGCGGTGGGCATCGTTCGCTGCACTACCGAAGATATATGCAGCAATAGTCATAAGCAGAGCAACGGTGTAGGCTAATCCTGTAAATTTACGCAAAAATCGCGCACCCATAAAGTAGCACCCGAACATAATCACCGCCGAGATACAGAGCGTAACGAAGTGCTTTTGCAGGTAAATGGTGGTCGAACCATCTCTAAATCCAAGCTGTGAGGTTGCCGAATAGACCACTACCATCGAAATAGCGAAGAACATTGCCACGATAACCCACAACACTCGGTCACCCGGCAATAGTCTGCGCTTTGCAAGTATCGAAGGTACCTCCTGCACCTCTTGTTCCATCTCTCTGTTCTCGTACTCCTTCATTGAAGACTATTTGTTAAGTATATTCGTAGAAATCCACTGCTTAAACTCGTGACCACGATGCTCGTAACTCTTGAAGAGGTCGAAACTTGCACACGCCGGCGAGAGCAATACCGTATCGCCCTTGCGTGCCGAGCGAACTACTGCCTGCATAGCATCTTCGAACGAGTGGCACGAGATAATGTTCGGCACAACGCCTGCAAACGACTCTTCAAGACGCTTGTTATCCACGCCCATACATATCATTGTATGTACCTTCTTCTGCGCAAGGTCGAAAAGCGGAGCATAACTCGCACCCTTATCCGTACCGCCTACAATCCAAACGGTTGGGCGAGTCATACTTTCGAGCGCATACCACGCCGAATCGACATTTGTAGCCTTTGAGTCGTTGATATATTCGATATCATTTTTCGTTCCGACAGGCTCCAAGCGGTGTTCGATAGCGGCAAAGTCGTACAACGATTTCTCTACCTGCTCAGGTTCGACTCCCGCTGCAAGGGTTGCCAAAACTGCCGCCATAGCGTTGT